>NCKC01000122.1 GCA_002282715.1 Halothiobacillus sp. 15-55-196
GGCATGGCGTAACCAAAGCTCTCGATGATTTTCCTGGCCGTTGGGCTATTCATGTAAGCCAGAAATTCTTTGGCTGTTTTGGCGTGTTTGCTGCTTGCGATCAGTACAGCGCCCTGATTGATGGGGGTGTAGTCTTTTTGTGGCACCAGCCAGTATTCCCCTTTGTTGTGTGCGGGGCTTTGCGGGTCCATTAGCTGGGAAAAGGCAACAAATCCGAGTTGCGCATTGCCGGTCATCACGAACTGGAAGGTAGCGGTGATGCTTTCACCCGTCGCGATTTTATTCTCGCTTTTAAGTTTGTCGTACATGCCCATTTTCTTGAGCACTTCGACGCCTGCGGCTCCATAGGGCGCTGCTTTGGGATTAGCGAGGGCGATATGGTTGAATTTAGCTGCCTTGATGATCTGGTCATGCTCCTTGGCGACGGGCAGACTGGTGCTGTACAAGGCCAGCTTACCCTGGGCGTACACTCGATAATCACTGGCTTTGCCCTCTTTGACGAGCCGTTCGGGTGTTTCAGTATCGGCTGAGAAAAAAGCATCAAACGGCGCGCCGTTATTGATCTGCGAGTACAAACCACCCGTCGGACCGAACGAGAAGCGAACTTCGTTGCCGGTCTCCTTGCTCCATTCCTTGCCGATCTGCTCGATGGCCTTGGTGAAATTAGCGGCCACCGCGACTGTGATGGTATCGGCCTGCGCGCTGGTGATGCCGACGCCCAGTGCCAGTGTGGTTGCCATGGTGGCAATGGCGGCCTTGTTTCTTGCAAATTTCATGGACGTGTTCAACACATTTTTCATATCACTTCTCCGATGGGTATCTTGGTACATATCGATGGTCAAAAAAAAGCGATGGGGCAGGCCTCATCGCTCACAGGTTTGAATCTCTATCAGTTGTCCACGCCGATAATCACATGGCTGGCTTTGATGATCGCACAGGCTTTGTCTCCAGCCTTGAGGCCAAGGGACTGGGTGCTGCCTTCGGTAATGATGGCGGTAACCAGATTGCCCCCGGCCAGTTTGATGACCACTTCGGCATTCACCGAGCCATCAGTCACGCGCTCCACCACGCCGCAAAGTTGGTTTCGTGCCGATGTGCTCATGGGTTCTGGCGATACGATAATGAAGCTGGCTTTGACCATAGCGAAGGCCGGTTTGCCGACGGCAAGCTCCATGTTCTCTACGCTGCCGTTGGTGATAATGGCGGTGATCTCGTCGTTGCCTTGAAGGCCAAGCACCACCTCTGAATTTACGGCGCCTTTGGTCAGTGATTTGATGGTGCCGGAAAAGGTGTTGCGCGCGCTTGTTTTCATCAAAATACTCCGTAAGTCATGGGTTAAATGTTCGATTTGGTGGCGTTCAAACAGCGTGGTCAGTTCCTGCTGCATCGCTTCTAGCTTGCTGAAGGCAGTAATCAGTTCCTCGCCGTATTCCGACAAAACCGCGCCGCCGCCGCCCGCACCACCGTGCTGCGAGACGACCACCGGTTTGGCCGCGCGGTTGTTGATGGCGTCGATCGCATCCCAAGCCGCTTTGTACGTCATGCCGATGGCCTTGGCCGCCCCGCTGATCGATCCGGTTTGGTG
>NCKC01000123.1 GCA_002282715.1 Halothiobacillus sp. 15-55-196
GTCATTACATTAATTTTGTCTTGACAGGTCACCTATGTTTTCTGGATCCCCAGACAACACAAGCACCCACACAAATCATCTTGATTCTTAAAGATTTTTTACCCTCAACCCTTCCGGTTAAGGCCACTTAACTACTCGCCTTTCGCTTTCGTCTCGTCTTCTCTCGTTTCGAGGAGGTGCGCATTATACTTAACGCCTTCACACAGTCAACACTTATTTTTCTAAGTGCCGCCGCCTTTTCAGCCCCTCAAAACCGCCCCGCCACTACCTCGCAGCAGGGAGGCGAACTATACAGCGCTGATATTTTCCGTCAAGCCCTCGGTGTGACATTTGTCACATTTATTTTCGCGATGCGGCGCTTGCCCACCTGAATAATGAATTCGCCTACCTCCAGAACAGCCCCTTTATCATCGACAACTTCCCCCGCCAAGCGCACTGCGCCCGCTTTCATATGTCGAAACGCCTCGGAGGTAGATGCCGCCATGCCGATTTCTTTTAGGGCCTGTGCCACGCCAAGCCCTGAGGGCAAGTCATGTTCGGGTAAATCGTCCGGGATTTCGGATTTTGCAAACCGGGCAATAAAACGCTCGCGCGCCTCGGCACCCGATCCCGCTCCATGGAACCGGTCGACAATCTCCATCGCCAACTCGAACTTAATATCTCGTGGATTGCGCCCGGCTTGCATTTCTGCGCGCAGCTTCTTGATCTCAACCAACGGGCGGAAGGAGAGCAGATCAAAGTAACGCCACATCAATTCATCTGAAATCTTCATCAGCTTGCCGAACTGCTCATCGGGCACTTCCTCAATCCCAATGTAGTTGCCCAGCGATTTTGACATTTTCTGTACGCCATCGAGCCCTTCGAGCAAGGGCATGGTGATGACTGTTTGCTGCGGCTGACCATATTGCTTCTGCAACTCGCGCCCCATCAGCAGGTTAAACTTCTGGTCGGTACCCCCCAGCTCGACATCCGCTTTTAGCGCCACCGAGTCGTAACCCTGCACCAGGGGATACAAGAACTCATGGATCGCAATAGGCTGGTGACCGGTATATCGCTTGGAAAAGTCATCCCGCTCCAACATACGTGCCACGGTTTGACGACTCGCCAGCTCAATCAAATCGGCCGCCGTCATCGCGCCCATCCAGGTCGAATTGAACACGATTTCTGTTTTATCGGGGTCCAGAATCTTGAATATCTGACGCTGATAGGTTTTCGCGTTTTCCTGCACTTGCTCCCGCGTCAATGTCGGGCGGGTCGCACTTTTACCCGTCGGGTCGCCAATCATCCCGGTAAAGTCGCCAATCAGAAATAGAATGTGATGACCCATCTGTTGAAATTGGCGCAACTTATTAATCAGTACCGTATGCCCGAGGTGCAGATCAGGGGCCGTCGGGTCAAAGCCCGCCTTGATTCGTAGCGTACGGCCGGACTTCAGTCGCTCGACCAAGTCCTGCTCCAACAAAATCTCTTCAGTGCCACGGCGTATCTCTTCCAACGCAGTCGTCAGTCGGTTGTCCAC
>NCKC01000024.1 GCA_002282715.1 Halothiobacillus sp. 15-55-196
CCACCGGCAAAGGCCAGCGGTACCGATGCGATACCGCCGCCCGCTGCTGCACCGGCAAGCGCACCAAGTCCTGCGCCGGCAAGGGAGCCACCGGCCATGACGACAGCTAGAGTCTCACCAACCGAGATTGCACTGGAGCCATACGACCCCATAACGGACACCAGATTGCCGTCTTGCAGATCACGCGCGATGTTTTGCAGGATGCCGCCCAAAAAGCCGTTATCCCCGGATCCACCTGAGATCGAGGCGCCATTCTGCGCCGATGTCGTGTTGAGATAGGCGATATACGCCTTGTACGCCGGTTCAAGGTCTTCCTTGGATATTCCTGTACTCTTTGCCAGATCTTTGACGTTGAAACTCGGTGACTGCACAACCGGCATCACTGATTCAATCGCCTTCTGCTGAATGTTGATCACGGAAATAATGGCCGGGTAGTAGAACGCCGTGGAAACCCAACCCATCTGATAAGCTGAATTGGAGAAACCGGTCAATTGCTTGTCCATTTGGGCTTGCAGTGCCTTGGGATCACCCAGCAATGACTTCATGGCTACCTGATAGGACAACTCGGCAGCAGCCATGGCAGCCACAGTCGGTACGCCACCTTGCCCCTGCTGCGAGGACACCAGATTTCCGGCAATCACATCCAGTGCATCAAGCATATCCGTGGTGGCCTTGAAACGCGCCTGACACTGCGAACTTTTGAAGATCGCATCATTACTGCTGCCAACAGGATCATCCAATCCCAAAGTAACCACCTTGGTTACTCCGGCAAACATATTGACAATCGTTTGACCCGCATTTGCCCAACTCACTGTGGGCGCAGGATTGCCACACTGGAAGTTCAACTGGCCCATAATTGTAACGCCAGAGATTATCAGTCCGCCCGTCATCCAGAGCTACCTTCTTGAGCACAGCGGTATAGAGCATTTGAGCCGGTACTGCATCGGTCAGCGCGGGTGACTGCAATGAGGTAGCCACCTGCTGAGGATGAGTGCCCATGTAATCGGTGAAGCCGCCCCAGACCGTATCGGCCACACCAATCGACATGTAGACCGCCGCCATGGCTCCGGCCTGCAGGATGGTCAGGCCCTTGATCATGGGCAGTGGTGTCAGGAAGAAGATGGCAAGCGGTGCACGTACCGGAGCCCAGATCGTGTGATAACGCCGACCCAGCGCCACGCCCTCGTGCGCGGTCTGCATGGCGCCCATCGTGGTCTGCCAGACAAGCAGAACCACCACGAAGGTCAACAACGCCATATTGAATGCGCTGAACATGCCGCCCAGCACACCGGCAATCCCCGCCGATCCCGAGTCAGCGGCATTAAGAAGATTCATCCATGTGCCGCCCAAAAGCTGCTTGAGCATGGCAACAGAGATATCCCCGCCAGGCGGGGTGATCATTGATGATGAGGTATCAACCATGACAGGCTCCTTTTAGTCGATGTAATGATGGTCGCTGCTCATCAGTTGCCAAACACATGCGATAACGCGCTGCCTGGCCGCGCCGTTGCTGACATTGACACCACTTGTGCCGCTACCCACGGATACCAATCCGTTGGCTTGTGGTGGAACGTAACTGTTGACCTTGCTGATCGCGCCGTTGGTGACGTTGTTCAGGTATTTTGTGCTCAGGCATGTTTTGTGTGCTCCCCACGTTGGGCCTGACTTTTTTTTGTGTTTAGGCGCGAGTGCAAGCGTGGGTTTAGCCCTGAGATAAGCTGCCATGAAGAGAAGGAATCTTGTATCGATCAAGCTGCATCGTTTTGGAATATCCGGATTGAGATACAAGTGCAATGACCGATTGCGAACAGCAATGCAAACATGCGCATCATATTGATATTAAATCTGAATTCAGACTTAAGTGCTTAACGAAAGCCTTTGTAAAACACGTTATCAGTTACTTCATTAAGGGGTTAATCAGGTGCTTTACAAGGCGTTTCCCATCAATCCCCGAGTTTTCGAGCAAAAGGGCCTGATAGTCATAGCGATGTATTTGATTCTTACCTAATGTTAGTTAATCAAACCCTGATCGACAGATCACCATCAAACCCAGTGTCCTCGTTGGGATAGCCAACCGGATTGGAAGCCAGACGACACCGGCCCACTGTGAAGTCAGCAGCCAGGTGCGTGTGGCCGTACAACCAAAGGTCGGCTTGCTCGACCAGATCAACCCATGAGTTCGAGAAGGAGGCATCGAGGTGTGATCCCGACGAGTGGGAAGGAAGGAGCAGAGGCGCATGGTGTGTAACCACCACGGTCTTACCATCAAACGGTTCATCCAGCTTTGCCTTCAGCCATGAGCGGAAGGCCGCAGATCGAGCAGCCACGTCCATAGGCTTGAGCTTGCGGAAGTTGGTACCGGTGCGAATCTTCTTGTAGTCATTCATAGCCTGAGCCTCCCACATGGCCAGCACTTGATTGCCGGTTGAGCGAAAGTCCGTCCAGCCCGTACCGGCCAAAATACGGACACCATCGATCAGCAGTTCATCCTGATCCATGAACCGCACATGGTCATCCGATTGCGCGCGCAGCTTGTCCAACATGCGCTCCAGGTGCTCGCCATAGAACTCATGGTTGCCAGCGATGTAGATCACCCGCTGGTGCGGAAAATGCCGCCGCACCCAGTCAAATGCGCGACCCTTGGTGTGGATGTCGCCCGCAAGGATCACCAGGTCAGCATCCGTAGATACCGGATCACGCCCCCTAAACTCCAGGTGGATATCAGAAAGAAGCTGAATGTTCATTTAAAACCTTGCATTTCAAATATCAACAACAATGATCGGAGCGCAGAAGAAAGCCGCTCGTTTGTTGTATGTGAGCATTGTCAGGGCATCCTGATCTGGACTGATAGCCATGATGCGTAGTCCATAGTGCCCGGACGAATTGAGTTGATCCCTACAAGCCTTCAGCGCCCACAGCGCATTACGACCATCCTCTGATGACAGCGCGTGCTGCACCTCGTCGATGATCATAACAATGGGTTTTTTGACTTCGTTGGACAGGTCAATAAGTGTTTGCACCGTTGCCCAACGCTGAAACCCCGCAGCCCGCATGATCGCCTCCCTGATGACGCTGCCCGGATCGGCTGACGGGTCTGCTTGCAGATCGACATAGATCACCATCGCCCCCATCATCTCGATAGCCGGCCACAGATCATGCTTAATAAAAGCCACCCGCCCCTCGTTCCGTGGCGACAAGAAGAACACCCCCGAAGACGAGCCAACCCCAAGCCTATCATCCAAAATATACTGGACAATCATTTGGGTGTCAGATCGACAGAAACGGGGGGCACCAGGCTCACCGAACGGATCGAACATGATGTTTTTCTCTGGAGTGATGCCCGATCAAAGTGACGAACTCATCTTCGTCGATGACATTGGCGCGCGACAAGGCGAGGATAAGGTCGTTAATATCATCCTGAACCACTTCATCTCCGGACAGGCGAGTGATGACCTCCGCGATGGCATCGGCTCTGGTTGGGGTGTACTCAATTCCATGCTCACGCGCAAGGTTGATGACGAACTCGTCGATGTTCGTTTCAGGGATTTGAAGTGTCTGTTTCATTCGTAAGGATCCATAAACGGGCCATTGCTAAGATCGATGTCATCGCTTTCATCTTTGTCTTTGTATCCTGGCCAGTAGTCCCCTGAGACATCCTCATACTCGGAACCAGCGGCAAACTTGCTGATGTGGTACAGACAAGCCAGCTCAAGAATCGACTTTCTCGGCTCACCAACCAACTTAATGAAAGTGCCCGAAGCGGTTTTAACTGTCATCGATTCCCTATTGAACTCGGCAATGGCCGTGCTCACTCTGACGATATTCATCTCCCCGTAGAAAACCACGCCGACAACATAGTCAGCTCCGTCAATACGATAAACCCGCCAACCAGACAACCTACTCTGGTACTGGTACTTTTTCATTTGCTTCAGTTATCTCGATGAAGATGAGAAATCGACTGTATCTATTAGTTACAGTCATATAAAACAATGTGTTAGGTTAAATCCTTCCCTGATACTTCTTCATTTGCTCTTCAACTTATCCAATGTAGCCACGGTCATCACCCCGAACGGCTTACACGCGCCCGTATCAATGTAAAACGTGTTTCCTGACCGGCGAACATCATTCACAGTGGTATGGCCACTGATCAAATAGTCCACGCCATCGATCTCCGGCAGATCGGTTTTCTCCCAAAACCGCTCACGCCCCCAGGTGGCGGAACGGATCGCCACCTTGGGCAACCGCCCTACCCGTTCAGCTTCCAGTCGCTCCGTGAATCCCTGCCAGCCAAGGCCGATCGGCACCTCGGCATGAACAATCCCGACCACGCGGAGCAGCCGCACATCGGCAAACCGCGCCCATTCACCGCCGTTGTAGCCCATCCAGATATTCCGTGCGAAATCGTCCGTTTCCGCATCCAGCATCATGTGGTCGTGATTGCCGAGCACCGCAAAGAACCAGGGCTTATCCAGATAATCCAGAACCTTGATGTTGTCTGGCCCACGGTCGATCAGATCACCGACACTGAATAACCGATCCATCTGTGGATCGAAGCCAAGCATGTCCAACCGCTCTTCCAGCATGAGGTACATGCCGTGCAGGTCACCCACGAAGAAGTCACGCCCCTTCGTATTGGCCGGCGCGCGTAGCACAGCAGGGCCGCGTGTGTCAGCCATCGGCCATGACGGATAATCGTTCGGTCGAGACGACTGAAAACGGCCAAGCTGTTCAAAGAACACATCACTACTCATAACTGGCCTCCTGCTATGCGGTCATAGCGATCAGTTGAGCAATCCCAATCATGCTCTCGCGCGCTTCCATCATCTTGGCTTGCATGTCTTTAATCGACCATGCAACGACACACCCGTTATCGGTCGTCAACGCGGCAAACTGTCCATCCTCGATCTCGACAAGCCACGCCTCGTTGTCCAGCCCCTTGCCAACGTGTAGCACCGTGACGACCTGGACGATCCGGCGAATCTCACCAACACCAGGAACAACCTGGCCAACCTCAATTACATTGCTCTTCATGCCCTATCCCTCCACGGACTCACCCGCAGTAGCAAAGAATCGCGCGATCTCGGCCTCGCTGATCGGCTTCATCCCGTGCATATCGACACCCACGTTCAGCATGGGTGGCCTTTTCCGGTACTGGCGCATCAACCACTGTGAGTGAATATGGCCATGCAGAAGCAACACCTCTCCGGTCGGCTTCGGGCGCAAGTGCTCATAGCGCAGGAACGCTTCATCATCGGGCGTTGGGGGCAAGTATGGAAAGTGAGACAGCTTCACCTTCCCCACGCCCTCGATCTCGATAACGTGCTCCATGTACAGATCTGCGAACCCCGCCTCGATCGCCAGCTCGCGCGCCTCATCCACACGATCAGTCGCACACCGCTTGAAAAAAGGGTCGTGGTTGCCGGTAATCAGGATGATCCGGCCATTCAAACGCGGTAGGTACTCTGCGATCGTGTGCAGCTTGTACGAGAAGTCGCCCAGGCTATACACGATGTCATCCCGCCCCACGATGGCGTTCCAATGCGCCACAATCGCATCGTCCATGTGCTTGACCGTGCGAAAGGTGCGACCGCTATGATCCTTACGATGATCTGCTTCGTACTTGAGAATGTTGGCATGGCCGAAATGCTGATCGGCGGTAAAGAAGGTCGTCATATCTATTCCTCAAAGTGCTCATCAAGGCCCATGTACTGCTCACTCACATCGAGGCAAGTGTCCTTGGGGTTATCGCTCATCAGCATGACCATCAGCGGGTGATCCTCCGTCGGACCTTCCAGCTTGTACTGCACACAGTCATCCGTCGTGATAACCATTTCCACGGGGTCGAACGCAAAGATCGATTCGCTCAACGAGAAATTTTCATCCCCGTTGAATTGGCCGAAAATAAGGCGCTTGCCTTGCAGTACCAGGTGAAAGATCGCCCAACGCTTTACGGTGATCATCACAGCGGCACCGAGTTATCGAGCATGTACTGAATGTGCTCGACCGCAGGCTCCCCACCGGAGATCTGCTTAGGTTTGACGTTGGTTTTCGTTACGTTCACGTAGACCCCGGTTAAGTCTTCCATCTCACCCATCATCCCGAAAAAATCAAGGCCCATATCCTTGCTGTAATCAATCAGAAGGATTTCGATCCGGTTTTCGCCATTCGGCCCCGTGCACGGTTCAGGGAGGTACACACGAGGATTAGCACCGCCTTTATGTTCAGCGATAATCCGGCGCATTTCTTCCCGGTGAAGATTCACCAGAAGTACCGGATCGGTGTGTTCCCTGCACCGTGTAGCGATCGGCATACCACCTTTGATGATTTCGCCGTGCTTCCCGCACACATCACAGGTGCGTGCCGACATGAACTCAGTAAAATCAATGGCTGCACGCTGCTTTTCCGTGATATCCAGTCCACCGTTTTCCGTGGTGATGTACTTGACGTAAAACCGAAGCTGGCCGAACTTTTCCTTGACCTGGGTTGCCACCACTTGAGGCGCACCGCGCTCATCGGTCAGGTTCTGCAAATAGGCGCACAGCCCGTCAATCAGGGTGTACCACCCGTCACCACAGGTGAATCCGTAACACATCAGGCTTCCCTCTTTCTGCCTTTCAGCAAAAATCTTCGGGTAGGTCGCACACAGCAGATCATCGAGTTCCTTTTTCATATCAGCCTCTCATATTGAAGCGTCCGACGACCGGACGCGATCAGTGAGTAGTCGGACAGGGTGCAAGCCATCAAGATGACTTCCTCCTGTTCCTTTGTGGGTGCAAGCTCGCCACACTCGACATGAAAGTAAAAGCCGTTAGTCCGCTCCTTCACCTTGATGACCGTGGGTTGAGGTGCGCCGTAGGTATCCGTCATGTACTGAAGCGTGCTGCATAGCCAGTACGCGAGGTTGTACCAGTCATCACCATAGCCATCTCCTTCGATCGTGATGTGAGGGAATTGCTCGGACAGCCCATCGTTCATGTACTTTTTAAGCCCCGTTTTCATTCGTCATCTCACACCTCCACGATTCGACTTGGATTAAACCCTGCCACTTCCGCAATCCCGCCGTAGCCACGGGGATTTGACACCACTCGCCCCTTGCCGATCGGGTAATCGAGCGACACATGGGTATGACCATGAATCCACAGATCCGCCCGCTCGACCAGATGATCCAGGTGGCTGGCATACATCGCGTCACGACTCAGACGAGCAAGGGCTTCACCAACCTCCTCCTTTCCTTTCTGATCGATGCTCTCCTTGGACGGGGCATGATGAGTCACCACCACAGTCTTGCCCTCGAACGGCACGGCCAATTCCCGCTCGATGAATGCACGACTTTCCTGATGAAAGTCCAGCGCATCACTCGGAGTCATCATCTTCTCCCCGCCTTCATGCCGGCGCCGAAGATGAATCGTCTGGTAATCGTTCATCTGTTGCTGCGCGATCAGCATGGCATCCATCCGCTGCACGAAGTCGTGCATCAGCGCGAAGTCCGTCCAGAGTGCGCCCCAAGGAATCGAACCCCGTCCAGCGTCACCGTGTCGTTTTCAAGCAGATGCACATGCGTACCGGCGGCCTTTTCCCGCGCCTTGGCCAGCAGATCACCCATTGACCGCTTGCCGTAATACTCATGGTTGCCCATGACGTAGATCACGGGACGATTGATCTTCAGAGCGAGTTCCAGCCCCTTCAGTCCCACGTCAATGTCACCAGCCAGCACCGTCACGTCAGCCTCGACCCGCTCCACATCGCTCATAAAGCCTTTGGGTAGGCTTTTGATCTCGATGTGTAGATCGGAAAGAAAATGAATCTTCATGCGACCACCTAAAGTTCGATCACCAGTGGCACGTAGTCACCCATCCGATGACGTTCATCGACATACCCGTGTGGATTGGATCGCACCTTGGTCTTTCTGCCGATCACATAACCGACCGGATCGTGCAAATGCCCGTGCAGCCAGTAGTCCGGCTCGTACTCTTCGATCAGGTAGTGCATGTCGCAGCAAAAGAAGCAGGACAGCGGGCTATCCGCGTACTTCTTGTGCTGGCTGCGAAACGAAGGCGCATGGTGCGTCATCACCACCGTCTTGCCCACGAAGGGCTTGGCCAGCTCGGTAGCCAACCAGTCCTTTGATTTTTCGTTAAAGGCCATCGTATCCACAGCATCAATGAACAATGCCCCTTCACGCTGTCGTTCCGGCGAAGCCTTGATAATCTCGTAGTCCTGCATGGCCAGAGCATTACCGGCCAAACGCCCACGGTCAGAGTCCGTCCATAGGGTGCACCCCAGGATGCGTACATCACCGATCACATGACTCTCGTTCTCAAGTACACGTACTCGCTCAGGCAAGCCCTCACGCGCCTGACTGATGGTGTCCATCGTCAAGGTGCGGTAGTAGAAATCGTGATTACCCATGACCGCGAGAACCGTTGCGTCGGTCTGCTCCCGTAGCATCTTCAAAAACCAGTTCATCCCACGCGGACCATCACTCACGTCACCCGCTACACAGATCACATCGTCTTTACCGAAGGCTTCAATATCCTCATAACGGACAGGCTTCGGATTTCGGTTGAAGTGCTCGGACGTATGAATATCGGAAATCAGCATGATTTTCATCGCGTTCTCCAATCGCTCAAGTTATTGACAACTAAGCAGGGCCAGCGTTGATGTCATTCATGGTTTGTCTCCAGGAGTAACGACATTGCTTCTTTATATGCCAGCTTCCCCTCATGGGTGGCGTGATATCGCTTGCCACCTCGTGGGCCGTCCTGACGTGGTTCAAGATACTCAACCTCGACGAGCTTACTTACCTCTGGCCAATTAACGCGCTCACCAGGTTTGCGCATCCTGTGGCCAACCGCCTGAATCCCGCCATGCTCAATCGCCTCCTCAAGAGCTTTAAAAGCATTTGTCTTTTTTCTGTTGTAAATCAGATTCATAATTTTTTCCTGTGCTCATGATTGGATTACTACCCGGCAAACTGTCGGGATCTTCAATGTCAGATTTAGATTCCTCTTAATCACACTCATCCCCTATAAATTGAATTTCACACTTCCGAACTCTTCATTACACGGCGCTTGGCTGTACTCGTAGAAATCCTGCATCCAGTTAAAACCCCAAACTCAAGTCGCACTCGTAATCAGCGTGCTTATACATGACACACACCATCCACATACATGCCTTGCCCATACCCGGTCGCTACTCCAGATCGACAATTCTGGAAAGTACACAGACAAGTCTAGTGCCTATTCATACATTGGACTACTATAGTAATACCTATATAATGTGTCAAGGCAATTCAGATTTTTCTTTCATCCGCACCTGTCATCAGATGCTGTGATCTGGGCAAATTCGGGTTGCCATTGGGCACCTGACTCGCTCACTATGACCACAACACAACGCACAGGACCCCTGACATGTCGACCACCCCATCCACTGAATCCATAAAATCCGCTGCAGAATCGGAGAGCACGTTCTCGGGGTTGGATGGTGAATCTCGCAACCGGGAAGTCACTCGAACGCTGCTGAGACTTCGTGGGGAATCGCTCATGAAAGCGGTTGCGGCGGGGTCGAAGGTCTTGGGTGTTAGATTGGACTACGGCAATGCGTCGGCCTGGATGAGGGAGATACCAGGCCGTTTTGGGCAGAAAAAACAGGATGAGCTCTTGAGCTATCTCGGTGTGGAGCAACATCGCCTGACTGCGGGTCGAATTCACGTTTGGGCCTTGCCGCCCCACACAGATCTAGAACGCGCGAAGGCCATGCTTGACCTGCTGGCAACGTATGCTGGGCAACCAGACCGATTCGCCTGGCTGAAGACACCATCCGACGCGCTGCGGGGGTTGGCGCTGATGGCGGGGGGAGTCAGTATTGTTTTTCTGCCCACATCGGAAACCAACCATGAAGATATGACTCAGTGGTTAGTGCAATTTGGTTTGAAGGATAAACAGGACGTATCGAGTGAGGTAGGCGTTATATCCGACGAGATATGGACGCAATTGCTCGACCACCAGTTATCGCCCGGATCCTTGTGGCTGACTTCGGGGCCATCAGCAGAACAGGATTGGCGTCCTGTCATTGAGTGGGCAAAGCAGAATGGTCTTGGCCCCGAAGAAACATTGCGACGACTGCAAGCAGCCTCCTTCACAGAGGTGGCCGATTTTCATACGCCACTGGAGAGTTTCTGAATATAACAAAGATAGCTACGGATACACCAAAGTGGAACAGGGTTTCATATCCAGTTAACCCTGTTCGGTGAAGGTATCTGCTCAACCTCAACTCCAAAACCACACTAGGGACTAATTAAAGTCGCCCATCTGATTTTTCAGCAAAATCGCATAATTTCCACAATGATGTTGCCAAAGGAAATCTTCTTTTTCCTTTTCTGAATCGCCCCGGATTTGGTGGTTTCAACTCTTAAAAGATTGAAGCCACGAAGACATCGACCAAATTCCCTCTGGCAGCCCGTTTTAACCGTGGGGGTGACTGTGACGATCTCCTGCGTCAGTGGGCGTCGGCCCGATCAACCGCTTATAGGCTTCTACCCAGTTACCTGCAATATCTTGCTGCGCCTTTTCGAGTGACATCTGTCCATGACATACCATTTTGTGCAGTTTGTTTTCAAGCTCGTCCTTTGCGTAGCTGCCCCAACCACCAATGACATGATGCGGCTCGGGCCACAGGTTCTTGGGATTATCAGGCGAGCCACCCAATTCTAGCGAAATGAGGTGATCCTCTTCATAGTCATACATTCGGGTGTCGCTATAACCGTAAGCCCTGATCTGTTCACGCTTGAGCTTGCTGGTATAACTCTCCGGCGGTCGGATTGATTTGGTATAGCCGCCAGGTCGACAGATCGTCTCCATGATGTTTTGCTGGGTCACGTCAGGGTTAATGGCCCCCGGTGTCATCCTTGCATTGGGCAATGCTTCTGACTCGGGCGAAACTGCCGCATAACGACCATCAGCTTCCACACCACCTGCATTGCTATGGTGATCACGAATCGCCTTATCGGTCTCGTGTGCAATGACCGCGCCAGCAGCGAAAGCGGCCATATGGCCAAACAGCCCGGCAGATGCAGATTGCACAGTGCTAGTCAGTAGCAAGCTCGCTAAAACAATATGGACGGTTCGACGCACGATGAAACTCCATCTTTCCGAATGTCTGTTGGGAGCGCATTGTGTCCTAAGCGATCAATTGCAGCATCCCCGAAATGTTGCTTGATATGCAGGTTCGATTGAGTTTGAATAACGAAACAATATTCAATGATTGATCACCATGCCCAAGCCCTCCCCTTCTGCAGAATCACCGTCCGACACGTCGTCATCTTCGTCTTCGAGTGGTGCGACGCGAGGTGGCGCTCGTCCGGGCGCAGGTCGACCCAAAGGCCAAGGACGATGGGGTGAGCCGACGACCACCGTCCGGGTACCGCAAAGTCAGGTGTCAGCGATTAAAAACTGGCTGGATGAGCTGGCTGATCTCAACTCAGTAATCAATAACCCCCAAGGTTTGCCAGCCCCAGATCAACTGGCCACCGCCGGCCTGACACGACTGCTCCCCAGCGAAATCAATTCCATGCTGCCGTTGGTTCTCTACAGCGGTCGTATTGCCGCCGGTTTCCCATCACCGGCCGATGACTACGCTGATGAGCGAATCGATCTGAATCGACACTTGATCAGACACAAGGAAGCCACGTTCTTCCTGCGGGTGCAGGGTGACTCCATGCTGGGGGCTGGCATTCATGATGGCGACCTGTTGATCGTCGATCGGGCGATTACGGCCACCGATGGCAAGGTGGTGATTGCCGCTCTGGATGGCGAACTCACCGTCAAGCGGCTGTCCGTGCGCGGGGACACGGTGCGTCTGCTACCGGAGAATCCGGCATACCCTGTCATCGAGGTGAGCCAAGATCAGGAGTTGGTGATTTGGGGCGTGGTGACCAACGTCATCCATGCCCTAAGTTGAGCTGATTGATATGTCCGAAATCCGGTCATTCTCTTCCCGCTTCGGCACCCCCTCCCCTCGCGCCATTGCCTTGGTCGACGGCAACAACTTCTATGTTTCCTGTGAGCGGGTGTTCAACCCAAAACTCGAGGACCGACCGGTCGTTGTGCTGTCAAACAATGATGGCTGTGCCGTGGCACGCTCCGCCGAAGCCAAGGCAGTGGGCATTGGCATGGGACAGCCCTGGTTCCAGATCCAGGAGATGGAACAGACGCATGGCCTGATTGGCCTGTCTTCCAATTACACGCTCTACTCCGACATGAGTCAGCGCATGATGACGATTCTTAGCCAGTTTTCTCCTCAGCAGGAGGTGTATTCGATTGATGAGTGCTTTCTGGATCTGTCCGGTATGGACATCGACCGTACGGCCACGGCCCAAAAGATTCGTCACCAAGTTCGGCAATGGATCGGTATTCCCACCTGTGTCGGGATTGGCTCTTCGAAGACGCAGGCCAAACTGGCCAACCACATCGCCAAGAAGCGACCTGAGTGGAACGGCGTCTGTGATCTCACGGTACTGGCGGAGCACCAGATTGATCGATTGATGGGCAGCATTGAGGTGGGTGAAGTCTGGGGCGTTGGCCGAAAACTGAACGAACAGCTTCAGTCATTAGGCATCAGCAGCGTGCTTGATCTCAAACGTGCCGACCCCAAGGTCATCCGTCGCCGGTTCTCTGTGGTTTTGGAACGCACCGTCTGGGAATTGCGTGGGGTGGCTTGTCTGAATCTCGAGGACATCACACCACCCAGGCAACAGATCATCTCCAGCCGCTCCTTCGGCAAACCCGTCTGGTATTTGCCTGACCTCAAACAAGCCGTCACCACATACATGAGCCGAGCGGCCGAGAAACTACGGCGACAAGGCAGTGTGGCTGGTGCCGTACAGGTGTTTATCCGAACCAGTCCGTTTAACACCAAACCCTTTTACGGCAACAGCATCACCCTGCCCTTGATTACCGCAACCGATGACACTCGGGTTCTGGTCAAACACGTCATCCGGGGGCTGGAACACATCTACCGAGCCGGATACGACTACCAGAAGGCAGGCGTCATGCTGCTAGACATTCGGCTCAAGGGTCAAGGACAGGTCAACGACCTCTTTGCCGCAGACATGACCGGATTACAGCCAACAGGCAAAGCTGAACAGCTCATGCTGGTTATGGACGCCATCAATGCCCGCATGGGCAAACACACGGTCAAACTCGCCGGAGAAGGCTTCAAACCGCATTGGGCCATGAAGCGCAACCGGCATTCACCAGCTTATACGACGGATATCAGGCAACTGGCATGGGCGATAGCCCAGTAAAGAGTGTATTGCCAGGAAAACGTGGCTGACCACTTGAGCCACGCTAATTCACAAATTTTTTTGACCATCTGCGCGGACAGGTAATCACATCTGTAATGTGTACCTTTTGATTCGCGTTCTTCATCTGCTCTGCCCCCTAAACTTAGAGAGAAGTTGGGGATCAGGTCAACTCGACACATGCCGCAGGTGCGTTGGGTGTGGAATAAATAGAGAGTTGGTTTTGGCGTTAGTCGCTGTAATCGCTCCCCATCCTTCCGCTGCGCGAAAGGTGGGGACCCCGGCGATTATCAGCAAGATGATGGCCTGCACACATGCATTAAACCATTGCACCTGGTGCTACACTAAGTAGCCAATGAATGCTAGAGTGCGAGCATGAAGCGTATATTCAAGACAAAAAGTTTCTCTCGTGACATGCGGAAAATTGCGGGGCTCACTGATAGCGATTTGTGCACATCGGTTGAAGAAATGGCTCAGGGATTAATTGATGCCGATCTTGGGCGGCATGTCGTAAAAAAACGAGTCGCCATTCAAGGGCATGGCAAACGAGATGGGGCCAGGACGTTAGTGGCAACATCAGTGAGCAACCGCTGGTTCTTCCTCTTCATCTTCAAGAAGAACGAGAGTTCAAATGTCAGTAAAAAGGAACTGACGGCGTTACAAGAAATCGCTGACGACCTTCTGTCATTGGATGATACGCAACTAACCAGCAGCCTTGAAACTCAAATTATTACGGAGATTTGCCATGAAGACAAAAAGCAGAATTCTTGAAGCCGTTAGAGAAACGGCGAGTGATCTACATAGCACTGGCTTGATCGACAAACGCCGGATGGGTGAGTACGAAGCCTTGTGTGACCTTAGTGTTCACGACATACCACCGGTACAGATCAAAGCCCTGCGGGAACAGGCAAACATGAGCCAAGCGGTTTTTGCAGCCGTCCTCAACACCAGTGTTTCTGCGGTTCAAAAATGGGAAGGCGGCAACAAAAAACCCAGCGGCCCATCTTTGAAGCTGCTCAACTTGGTTAAACGAAAAGGGTTGGAAGCAATCCTTTAGAGAAGTCGGCGGCTTCGGATGTCATTGGCGCGGGATAGTTCACCAAGGGTTCTGAGTTCTATATTGATACGCACTGGCAATTAACTTGATCGCAGGTTGTATTTGATTTATGTTGTTTACCGAGAATTCAATCCAATGCCCTGGTTTCCCTTGTTGAGTTGCTGGATTGGCAAATCTATTCAGATTTTGGGCATTTGTGATCGAACTTTGATCGCTATCAACTCTCAGCATGATTAATACTCGATCGTGACACGGTACGAGTTCGATCATCACATAACCATTAGCAATTCTAAAATCTGGTTTGTCTGTGTAACCATAGTCAGTGGCACCACAGGCTGAAATGATACCAATCTTAAGTTGGGCGTAGATATCCCGCATAACTTTTGGGGTTTGTGAAATCAAGTCAAGGAAATTTACCTTGTCTTCGATGTGAGTAGATTTTGCTCTTGCCATAAAAGTTCCTTTATCTGTAGTTCAGGGCAGCTTGTGACTCAGTATACAAACACCCGGAAATAGTTTGCACGGTGAATTATTGCACCTGAATTTATTCAGGTGCGCATCATCCCAGTTTTGCCGCCAAATCCTCTACAGTTGGATGGTAATACCGCATCAACATGCGGAGCTCTCGATGCCCAGTGACTTTCGCCAGCTCGTGCACTGAGAGCAACCGAGCCAGGCGGCTCGTTGCCTCGTGGCGCAAGTCATGGAAGCGCAGCCCGCTCACCGATGGCATTGACTGGGCCACCCTCTCGATCACACGCTCAAAAGCCTGAGTGATCGAATCTGGTCTGATGCCAAAAACCGAATCCGTGTCGGTAGAGAGCGGATTGTCCTGGCGCCACCTACCGATGACATCAACCGCCCGACTAGAAAGTGGCACATCGCGCGGATAACCGTTTTTAGACGACCGAACGTGAACGGATCGTCTCACGAGGTCAACCTCTCGCCAACGTAGCGCGGCAATCTCGCCCCGGCGCATTGCTGTCTCAGCGGCAAACCGGATGAGCACCGGCATGGCTGGGGATTTGACGAAAGCCAAGCAGATGGCCTCCAGCTCAGTATCCGAGACTCGGCGCTCGCGCGCATTCCGAATTTTCGGGAGTTCAACGGACGACACCGGATTTTGCAAGCCTTCCATGCCCCACCTTTTGCGGGCGACCTCGAACAGGTGACGCAGAACTGCAACGCGACGGCTGATCGTCGCTGGCGCATAGTCGGTGGCGACCCAGCCCGCGACCATGCTGGCTATATCGGACGCCCGAACTCTCGCCATGGATAGCTTGGCAATCGGTTCATCCAGAAGGATTCCGATGACCGACTCCTCCTGTCGGGAACCTCTCTTTAGCCTGGCGACCTCCTCCTTGTAGCGCGTCAGCGCGTCCGCGACGGTCGTCGCCTCTGCCGCCTGGTTGTCATGCCACCTGCCACGCTCAATCTCCGAGCGTACTTTTCGCTGGTAAGCCTCAGCATCGGTCTTTGTTGTAAAAGTCTTACTGACGCTCCGGCCGTCAACCCGGATACGGACTTGAAACCTCCCGTTGCGCTCGTAAATCCCGTTGCGAGTCGTATAATCAGCTTGCATAGAGGGGTGGTTTGCCGGTCTTTTTTTATCCATCACGAATCCTCCGCATTGTCCCGTAATTTTCCCAATATTTAAGCAATCACTGGTTAAGCTGTTATTGTAGCAGGGATTAAATTAATTTGAAATTTGCATTCGTAACGCGAAGGTCGTAGGTTCGATTCCTATTTCCGGCACCATATCTGCATGGTCCAGACCGCCTTCCACCCGGCTGATTTATCTCGGGCCAGTAAGGTCGGTTTGCGCCACGAACGATTTATATGACCTGTGATCGAGCCACCAAACTCATCAAACTATTATCGTTTCGGTTCACCGGAAGGTGGGACTCGCGATGGCCGAATGAGATGGCGATTCAGGTCGCTGGCGAAGAGGGTTGCAAGCACACCATAGCTTGTTGCCTCAGGATTCACAGGCGGCGCGACGCCTGCATCCAGTGCCTGTTGCCAACGACCCGCGCACACGCACCAGAAATCGCCGGGTTTCAGGCCGGGAAATCGAAAATCGGGGCGGGGTGTGAGCAGATCGTTGCCCTGGCTTAAGGTATAACTCAAAAAGGCCTCGGTCATCTGAGCACACACTCCATGCACGCCCAAATCAGCGATTGACAGCCGACAATAGCCACTGCGGTCCGCGCCGGCGTGCAAGTCTTTAGAACAGGCCTGCAAAGGTCGGCCGTAGAGGTTCTGTTCATAAGCTGCCGACGAGTAGAGGTCGGGTGGGTCAATCGGTTGAATGATCGGTTCGGCACTCATGGCACGATTCGCTCCCATCAAAATACAGACGCAAAAAAAGCCCAAGATTGCTCGGGCAAGACGTGTTCGGGACACATCACGCATGGGCAGCCAAGGCTTTTTCGATGATAGGCTGTAGTGCGGCGGGCGTCGTGGTCGAGCCATAGCTGCCGATCAGTTTGCCATCGCGCCCGATCAGGTATTTATGAAAGTTCCATGAGGGATAATCGCCGCCAGCGGCGGTGGCCAAGGTTTTGAACAAGGGATCTGCATCGTCTTTTCGCACACGGGTTTTGGCAAACATCGGGAACTTGACCCCGTAGGTCATTTCACAGAAATCCTTGATCTGTTTTTCATCCTTGGGATCTTGCGCAAAATCATTCGACGGAAAGCCCAACACGGCAAGGCCCTGAGATTGGTAGTCCGCATAGAGCTTTTCCAACCCCTTGAACTGTGGGGTGAACCCACAATAAGAGGCCGTGTTCACCACCAACACCACCTGCCCACCGTAGGTAGCGCACAAATTGACTTCTTTATCATCGTCCAGAGTACGCACCGTATAATTCAGCAGAGGGCAGGAAGCAGCCCAGGTCGGCAGTGTAAAACTGACCGCGCCGAGTGCGCAGGTTTGCAGGAATTGACGTCGTTTCATGAACACACCTCTTGAAGACTGGGGTTGTCTGGACAGTAAGGGCAGCGAACGTTGTGTGATGGGTTTTAATCACCCTTCTGGGGTAATTTCTAGTAGGTTTGCGCCTCTATGGCATCAGCCCCTTGAGCATAGACCAGAGGTATCAAAAATGGCGTGATTTGCTCACGCCTCGATCGATCGAATGGTCCGATCAAAACGTGACGACAGAGGCGTCACGCGGGCCGGGTCGAGGTGCCGCAACAAGATCAGGTAAGTATCGCGATCGAAGCTCGGTCGCGGGTGTTCAAGTACCGCATCAAGCTCGGACTCGCTATGCGCCGTTCCCCAATGAACCCACTGATCAATCACATGCCACGAGGCGCCCGTATGGTCATCTGATTCGTGCAAAACTACCGGACCGTCATAAGGCCATTGTTTGATGCGCAGCTCTTCAAGAGCAGTTGCCAGACGCAAGTCGTGCTGCATCGGACTTTCCTGCCCAACGCAGGCACCGCGACAACGTTTGATTTGATGGGCAAAACACGGCCCCGAACCCGACTGCAAACCCAGTCGGATATCGCATAAACCATGCTTTGCGGCCAGCTCACGCAGCACCTGTCTGGCCTGGGTCGCGTGACGAAACGGACCGTAGCAGTTCCCGGGAATCACGTCATCTCCACGCAACAAACGCGGCGGTCGATCGCTACCGAATACCCAGTGCCAGGTGCACAGATCACGTGTTCGCCTGAGTTTGCGGTTGAACAGGGGGCTGAGCGCCTTGATCAGGCGCGATTCGAGCAAGAGAGCAGACAGCTCTCCCGGCGTCTCGATCCAGTCGATGTGTTGTACCGCTTGCGCAAGCCGCATTTCCTTCTGTTCGCGATGATCGTTGCGAAAATGATCCAGTACCCGTCGCCGCAGATGAATGCTCTTACCGATATAAAGTGGTAATGCACCATCACCGTACATCAGGTACACACCGGGCGTGTCCGGAATCTCGTCGATCCGCTCGGGCGCAAGATGGGGCGGCAAACTGGGGCGTTGACGCTGCGCTCGACAGGCCGCCAGCAAATCCTCGGCGCGCGTGCAGGCCAGCGTCGTGATGAAATCGGCCACTACCGCCGCATCGCCCAATGCACGATGACGTGCAGCGCAGGAGAGACCCATCCGCTGCATGACAGAATCAAGATTGTGTCGCCGTTCCGTGGGAAACATCTGGCACGATAGTTTGACGCTGCATAACACCGGCGGACTGAACCGGATGCCCTCTCGCCGGAACGCTTGTTTCAAAAAGCCCAGATCAAATCGGGCGTTGTGTGCGATCACGATGTGATTTTCGAGCCGTTCCAGCAATGCCTGCGCCCGATGAGCGAATACCGGCTGATCGGCAACCATCTCGTTCGTGATGCCCGTTAGCGTCGTGATGCGTGCGGGAATGGGACAGCCTGGATGGATCAGGCAGGACCAGTTGGTTTGCGAGCCATCGAGATGCAGGGTCACAATGCCGATTTCGATGATGCGATCCCGCTCGGTGTGGCTGCCGGTGGTCTCAATATCCAAACAGGCCAGGGGCTGCCCCAACAAAGCGATGAACGCACGAAGCCGGTCGGCGACCTCCAGCGGGTTCATGCAGGCATCGCCGCCCGATCGGACAACCACAGTGCCCGATACGCACCATCGGGGTCGTAATCCTGAGCCTGTTTATCTGTGTTGAATCGCCGTGATCCACGCGGATCGGTGCCGTATCCGGCCAGATAAAGCCAATTACCCTGATTACTGTACACATCGTAATCGACAAGTTGCGACTCGAACCAGGCAGCGCCTGCCCGCCAATCACAACCCAGATCATGAATCAGATAACTGGCCACCACCTGGCGCATCCGATTGGACAGATAACCCGTCCGCACCAGTTCAGTCATGGCGGCATCGATGAAATCGTGACCGGTCTCTGCGTTTTTCCAGCGCTCAAAAAGGTCGACATTGTGGCTGGGCGCTGGACGATCCGGTGCCAGCCCCCGGGCACGGTACAAACGGTTGCCGTGCTTCAGATGCAAAAAACGAAAGTAATCCCGCCAGAGCAACTCGAACCGCAGCCAGTAAGTGCCTTCATTGGCACCCTGCATCTGCTCGAAGCACTGCCGTGCCGCATCAGCCTGACGTGCGCTGAGAACCCCCAATGCCAGAAAAGGTGACCATTTGCTTGAATAGTCTTTGCCAATCAACTGATTCCGGGTGGCTTTGTAAGTGTGCGGCAAACCGCGCGCAAGATATTGATTAAGGTGCCGTTGTGCCCCGATTTCATCAACCGAATTATCGGGGTCGTCGTAAGGGAACGCACCGCGTGAATCAGTTACTGGCCGAGTCAACCCACCACAGAGGGCGTCGCACTGCGTGTCGATCGATACGGGCTGATAGTGTGCCGATTCGGGCCAAGGCGGCACAGCATCGGGTGCCGGGTACGGGTGCTCAATGTTTACGGTAGCCTGCTCCACCCGCCTGCGAAACGGCGTGAACGAATCGGGCAAACGGTCGATGGTAAAGGGCAGATCATCAGGGGCGATCAGGCTCGATTGCCAGCCGGTATAGACCGGTACGCCCAATGGTTCGAGCGATTGTTTCAAAGCATCGACCAGCGCGCGCTCCTGCGGTGCGGCGATGTCCTCCACCCAGACTGCATCGATGGACCCTTGCCTTACCGTGGCTAGCAGTTGATCGACCGGCTGCCCTTGCAGTAGACACAGACCACTACCCCGCTGACATAACTGAAAATCTAATCCGCGCAGTGCCTGGCCCAACACGGCCCGACGATGTGGCCCTACCCGATCAAATCCCCACCGTGTCGGCTGATCCATCGCCGGATCGAGAACATACACGGGCAAGAGAGCATCAGCCTGGTCGCAAGCGCGAATAAAGCAGCGGTTATCACGCAAGCGTAGATCCTGACGAAACCAATACAACACCCGAGACACGGACATTCCTAATCCGATGTATCGCCAAGGCGCGCGTAAAAACCCATTTCGTGCACGCAGACATCCGCCGAAAACGCGCGGCCGATGGCGACTACGGCAATTGTCTTGAGCTGGCGGGGCGCGAAGGGTGTGGCAGTTTTGTAGGGCTCGAAGGCATCGAACGGAAAGTAGTGGTAACTCGGTTGAGGCTGTGCGTGGAATGTCTGGCGATAAGACTGCCAAGGCAGCCAGAGCCAGCGGGTGCGCAGATGCAGGTTATAGGCTTCCCCATTGCCCATGGCGTGGATATACAAACCGGTATAGCCATCGATGTTGACAAGGTCGCCAGCCGTCACGGGCCACTTGATCTGGATGAAACCACCACGATTGGCGAGCGACACGCGACCGCGCAAACACAGGCCCTGCTCCATTCCGGGGTTCTTCCCGTTTTGGTTCTCCCACGCCATATGTGCCACCGATTCGCCGCCCATCACCCTATCATCGGCGGTTCGCCAGCGATTTGCCGTCTGCGGATCGTCCGCTCGAAACAGGGGCGTGTGCATGAGGGATGCCGTCAAGTCCTTCATAACATCAGAACCGGTAGGATAATGAGCCGATCAGGGTCATCTGGTTGGCGGATCGGACGAGTGGAGAGTCACTGGCTTGTGAACCCAGATGGTCATAACTCGCGGCCACGCCGACCTGCCAGGATCGAGACAAAGGCAGGAAGGCGCTGGCGCCCACACCCACCGAAACCAGACCATCGGCCGCCGTGTAGGGCTGATAACGGGTCGTCATGGACTGGGCCGCTGTCACGCCGTAATAGGTATTAATGAATTCAGCCGATGCGAGTGTGGCTCTGGGGCCGACCGCATAGCGAACCGGTCCAACCCGGCTGAAATAATTCAGGCTCAAATCACCGAGCACACCGGTATGACCACCGAAGCCCTGACGCACCTCGACTCGACCGCTCCAATTCGACAGGCGATACTCCACATAGCCACCAGCCTCGCCAGCGGCAGAAATATCACCCATTCCTTTAAGGGCATCGCTCTTGCCCGAGATCAAAAAAGGCGAGCCACCGGTATCCTCATTGCGACTGAAGCGCAGCTTGATCACAGGACCGACACGCCAGTGCGGAGTCTGTATCAGGTTGTAGCCAATCCCCTCCGGAATGGAGGCAAAAAAGCGATCACCGTATCGAACCCGCAAATCGGGAAAAATCGAAGTCGCGTAGGCGTCCGATCCCGAGTAAACCGGGGTAACCACCGCGGCCGCCCCGACACTGACCGACCAGCCCGACTTGGTGTCTGCCCGAGGCAGTTCGACGGGGGCGGCCTCAGTCACCACGGGCAGAGTCAAAAATACCGAAGCGAGCAAACCCTTTCGTTTATGTATTGACGTATTCATCGTTGGCTTTTCTGTTCATGTTTTAATTCGGGTTCGATCAGGCGATGTAGAGGGCATGCCATGACGATTGCACAGTAACGGTTGCTCTACAATAACCGCAAAGTTATAGACCATTGGGTTCCCAACCTTCCACCCGATTGTGTGGCGTCATTGAAGGATTCGTCGGCTTATTCACAGCGCAGAACCGCTTCAGGATTTTCCCGAAAAACATGCTAAATTGATAGATAGTTAACCATTCAAGACGACGAATTTCCCGATAGGGCTCCCAAACGGTGCCCCGAACAGCAACTCCGGGAACATTGACCCATCAGGGACCAAACGAGCGTCCTCAAATTGGCTTAGCTGAACAACGAACAAAAATTATGAGCGAGTCTCTGTGAGACCGGTCTTTTTCGCTGCTCAGCGCAACAGTGAAATCAGACGGTCGGAAGGTACGCAAAGCCCACGGACAGACCCTGTCTCAGGTTGAGGCCACACCCCATCCTGAGTAACTGAATCAACCGGAGCCCCCATGGCCAGTGCCCAATTACGTTCAAAAATCGATATCCGCCCCGCCCTCACTTTGCTGATCACCGCCAGTCTGATGCTGGGCGCGATGAACGCCCGGGCCGAGACCGCCCCCGGCAAGAAAATGCCGCCGCCGATCGTGCCCATCGAATCGGTTAAAACTATATCGGTGACGATCCATCAGACATTCAGCGGCGTCACCCAAGCGGAGCGACAGGTCGACGTCCGTGCCCAAGTGTCTGGAATTTTAAAAACCCGCGCTTACGTGGAAGGCCAGAAAGTCGATAAGGACACGCCGCTGTTCGTCATCGACGATAAACCCTATGTGGCCGCTTTGAACGAAGCGATCGCGAATCAGTCTTCGGCCGAAGCCGCCCTTAACTCTGTACAACGCAACTGGAATCGCATCAAGACCCTCTTCAGCAAGGGGGTCGCCAGCGACAAAGAGCGCGACGATGCCCAGTCGGCATTGGAGATGGCACAAGCCGCGGTCAAGGTGGCGCAGGCCAAGCGAGTGGCCGCCAAGATCAATGTCGACTATACAAGGATCAACGCGCCGATCGCCGGAATCGCCGGCCGCCGCACGGTCGCCGTGGGGAATCTTGTCAACGTCGGAGACAAACTGACGCAAATCGAGGCTATCGATCCGATTCAAGTCATCCTCACGACCTCGGCCGATAACCCCTACGCCGACAGCCCCGAGCTCAAGCCCGGACCGAACCACCCCATCCCGGCGACACTGCTGTATGGTACCGACGGTAGCAAACGGGTGGAGGGCCAGCTGAACTATCGAGCGGTCAGCATCGACCCCAACACCAACAGCATCACGCTAAGGGGGATTTTCCCCAACCCCGATCAGACGCTTCAACCCAATGAATACGTTCGGGTGAACGTTGCGGTGGACAAACTCGACGCGGCGCTGATCGTTCCGCAAACAGCACTCACCAGTGGCATTCGCCCCGGCAGTCATGCGGTGTATACCGTGGACAGTCAGAACAAAATCACCTTGACACCGGTCGAGCTCGGTCCGATGAGCGACCAAGGGCAAGTAATCAAATCCGGATTATCCGCAGGACAGCGGATCGTGACCGACGGCCTGGTCAAATTACGTCCCGATATCGTGGTTGAACCCTACAAAGGCGGTAAAGAGAAAGCCGTTAAAAAATAACGACAACCTCAGCCGCCCTTTGACCGAGACGCACTGGATAATCCTTTATGATTTCGACCTTCTTCATCAACCGACCCATTTTCGCCACTGTGCTCGCAGTGGTGATTACACTCGCCGGCGCGGCGGCATTCACCGGTTTACCGGTTGAGCAATACCCCCAGATCGTGCCGCCCGACGTTCAGGTGACGGCCACCTACAACGGAGCAGATGCCGCCACGATCGCCGAATCGGTCGCCGCGCCCCTGGAACAGCGGATCAATGGCGTGGACAACATGTTGTACATGTCTTCGAACAGCTCCGATGCGGGCACTATGGCACTCACCGTCACCTTCGCCAACGGCACGGACCCCGATCAGGCCACCATCGATGTCAACAATCGCGTGCAGCAGGCTCTGTCTCAGTTGCCGCAGGAAGTGCGTGATCAAGGCGTGGTGGTGCAAAAAAAGAGCAATGCGATCCTGATGGTCATCACCCTGCTCTCGGAAAAGGGCCAGTTCGACACCAAGTTCATTTCCAACTATGCGCTGCTGAACATCATCGATGAAATCAAGCGCATCAAAGGGGTCGGCGACACCCAGTTGTTCGGCGCACAGGATTACTCCATGCGCATCTGGCTCGATCCGGCCAAACTCGCGCATTTCAAGCTGACACCGACCGATGTCGGCAATGCCATCAAGGCGCAAAGTGCCCAGTTCGCCGCAGGCAAATTCAACGATGCCCCGAATGACTCGCGCTCTGGCTTTACCTACACCATTACCGCCGACGGCCGGTTCACCGATGTGGATCAGTTCCGCAACATTATCCTGCGGGGCAACCCCGACGGCGGCACGCTGCGCCTGAAGGATGTCGCGCGTATCGAATTGGGCTCGAAATCTTACGGCTTCAATGCCACCTTCAATGGCAAGCCCACCGTGCCGATCGGCGTGTTCCTCTCACCTGGCGCCAATGCCCTGGAAACCGTTGCGGCCATTCGCGACCGGATGCAAGAACTCCAGACCCGCTTCCCGGGCGACCTCGCCTACAAAATACCGCTCGATACCACCGACTTTGTGCGCATCTCGATCAAAGAAGTGCTCAAAACGCTGCTCGAGGCGATGGTTCTGGTCGTTCTGGTCATTTTCGTCTTCCTACAAAAGCCACGGGCGACCCTGATCCCGCTGATCGCCATCCCGGTCGCCCTCATCGGTGCACTGGCGGGTTTATTCCTATTGGGCATGTCGATCAACCTGTTGACACTGTTCGGCTTTGTGCTGGCCATCGGCATCGTGGTCGATGATGCGATTATCGTGATCGAGAACGTGGAGCGTTTGATGCGCGAGGAGAAGCTCTGCGCCCGGGATGCCGCCATCAAAGCCATGCATCAGGTGACCGGCCCGATTGTCGCGACCACCCTCGTGCTCCTTGCCGTATTCATTCCGGTAGCGTTCATTCCGGGGCTATCGGGAGAGATGTATCGTCAGTTCGCGATTGCCATATCGATCTCGGTGGTATTGTCCGCCGTCGTGGCGCTGACATTGACCCCGGCCATGACCGCCGTGCTTCTCAAAAAACATGAAGACAAGCCGCCCGCCCTGCCCTTTCGAGTGTTCAATCGCGGTTTTGGTAGCCTGACGAATGCCTACATGGGTCTGGTGAATTTCTTTCTCAGGGCCTGGCCACTGGGCTTGATGCTGTTTGCCGGGGTGATCGTTGCCGCTCTTTTCCTGTTCCGACACTCGCCGACGGGCTTGATTCCGAATGAAGATCAAGGGTTCTTCATCTCGATCATCAAGTTGGCACCGGGCGCCAGTCTCGATCGCACCAGCACCGTGCGCAATGAACTGAGCGACATCATCACCCGCGATCCGAACGTCTATTCTACCGTCGCCTTCGCGGGACGGGATTTACTGGCCGACACCGCGCGGCCCAATGCGGGCGTCGCCTTCACGCGCTTGAATTCCTGGGATGAACGCCCCCTGGTCAGCCAGAGCGTTCAGGCCGTCGCGCAGAAAATCACCGGCGAAGCGCGGCATATTCCGCAAGGTCAGGTCTTCTCGTTTGTTCCGCCCGCAATCCGAGGCATTTCCACGACCGGTGGCTTTGAGCTGTACCTGCAAAACCGGGGCAACGGTGGCCTGGATGCGTTGAATACCGCCGCAAAAAACCTGATTGCCGCAGCCAACAAACGGCCGGAACTGGCCGGGGTGCGCACGACCTTTGAATTCAATATTCCGCAGTATCGAGCGGTGGTGGATCGGGATAAAGCCTATGCACTCGGCGTGCCGGTCAAGGATATTTTTACGGCGATGCAATCGACCTTCGGCATGGGCTACATCAACGATTTCACGCTGTTCGGACGCAACTTTCAGGTCAACCAAGCCGCGGATACGCCCTATCGCGTGTCGCCGGACGATCTGCAACAGGTCTATGTCCGCAGTGCAAACGACAGGCTCATTCCGATAAGCTCACTGGTCACACTGCACCAGACCAGCGGGCCGGATGTGGTCAATCGTTTCAATATATTCCCGTCCGTAAAAATCCTGGGTAATCCCGCACCGGGCTATTCATCCGGTCAGGCGCTCAAAGCCATGCAGGAAGTGGCCTCAAGCACGCTTTCGCGCAATTTCCAACTGGGCTGGATCGGAGCGGCCTATCAGGAACTGTCCGCGGGCAAATCGGGGGCAATCGCATTTGGTCTTGGCATTATCATGGTGTTTTTGATCCTGGCCGCCCTGTACGAACGCTGGACACTCCCGCTGGCGGTCATCACAGCCATCCCCTTTGCCGTGCTGGGCGCACTGCTGGCGAACTGGATGCGCGGCCTTGATATTGATGTGTATTTTCAGGTCGGCCTGCTCGTCTTGATTGCCATGTCCGCCAAGAATGCGATTTTGATCGTCGAATTCGCCGCCAAAATCCATGCCGAAGGTAAAACGATTGCCGAGGCTGCCGTGGCCGCCGCCCGCATCCGGTTCCGCCCGGTGATCATGACCTCGATGGCGTTCATACTGGGCGTGCTGCCACTGGCATTGGCCAGCGGCGCGGGTGAAGGCGCCAGACACGCCCTGGGTACCGGCATCGTCGGCGGCATGATCTTCGCGACCTACATCGCCGTTCTGTTCATCCCGATGTTTTTCGAGCTCACGCAAACCTTGAGTGAAAAGGTCAGTCGGCGTAAAAACCCACAGGCCGCCAAAACCCAGGGAGCTTCTAACAACGAATCCGCATGACCCCACTAAGGTGTAGAACCCGGATGACGACAGGCATTCGAGAATTAAATGAATTGGGAGCGAAATCAATCATGTACCCTATCGCACAAGAATCGTCTTCTCAGCCGCCATTCGCATCCGCGATTACAGCCTGGGATACGCCCCGGTTTGCAGCGACTTTGATCGACACGTTGACCCGACTGGGTGCTCGGTTTCTGCCACTGCAAAAAGGCCTCACCCAAGGCAGCGTGGCGCTGGATGACAACCTGATGGTGCGCATACTGCACACCGAAGCGCAGGGGGATCATTTGCTCGTGCGTGTGAGTGTCCAATACACCAGCATTATTACGGGCTGCAGCTGCGTCGATGATCCGACGCCCGAAAACATCCTGCCTGAATATTGTGAACTGGAATTGATCATTGACCGCCAGAACGGTACGGCCAAGGTGGAATTGCTTTAATCAGCCGGGTCGTTTGAATTCCGAACGGGCTTTTTCCACCGCATTTTGAGTGATGCACCCATGCACATGGTCATTGACCATCCCCATCGCCTGCATGAAAGCGAACAGGGTCGTCGGGCCGACGAACTTCCAGCCCAGCTTCTTCAATTCCTTGGATAAGGCAATGGCTTCAGGGCAAGTCGTCACCGTTTGCGGTTCAGGCAATTGAATCGGATCGGGTTCATAACGCCAGAAAAAAGCAGACAACGAGCCGTGGTTTTGCACCATTTCAATTGCCCGCCTTGCGTTATTGATAACGGCTTCGATCTTGCCCCGATGTCGCACAATGCCCTGATTGCCCATCAGCTTGGCAACGTCTTGCTCGGTAAATTGTGCTATCCGTTGAAAATCGAAATCGAGGAATGCTTCTCGAAACGCCGGGCGTTTCACGAGGATCGTACGCCAGCTCAAACCGGCCTGAAACCCTTCCAGACAGATCTTTTCGAATAACCGAATGTCGTCGTCGACAGGGAAACCCCATTCATTATCGTGATAATCCGGAAACTCGGGCGCAGAAGCACACCAAGCGCAACGTCGTCGGCCATCGGCGCACAAAACAAGCTCATCCAAACGGTCGGTCATCACAATCACTCTTTCAATGCTACAAGCGACAGGAACGAACACCCTAAATCATCCGTTGATCCCACGGCAGCTTAACCTCATGCACGACAGCATGTTTTATCGTGGTTGAGGAACTCGCCACGTACCTTGACTTTTCCTATTGTCGCGCAAAAGGGGTAGAATAAGATTTCCTTTGTGGAAGAACCCATGAACAGCTTGGTATCAACCGGCTTGAAATGTGCTTCATAGACCCCATAAAGAGAAAACCAGGGGGTGACATGGCTTCGACGCGGGTCACGAAACTCTAGGTGCATGTCGAGGGGTAGAGCCTCGTAAAAATCTGCAAAAAATTTAGTTGCCAACGACGACAACTACGCACTCGCTGCTTAATAACCAGTAGGGTGCCGTCTGACTGAAGCCGTGCTTGTGCGTTCAGGTTCCAGGCGTCGACTCTCACAAGATCGTCATGAAGCGTGTCCGGCGTGGATTGGCTAAAACTTATCCGGAATCGCTCGTGGTTTTCCCTGCCTGTTGGGTAGCTGCGCGTTAAATTAAAAAACAGGAAAAACATGTAGTACCGAAAGCGTAGGATTTGCGGACGGGGGTTCAATTCCCCCCACCTCCACCAATCAAATTAATAAAACAACGGTTTAGACTTAAAATCTAGGCCGTTTTTGGTCTGTATTAGACCTGTTTTGACACTTGATGGTCAGTTTTTTGGTCAGCATTTTCATTTCCCTAGAAAATGCCGACTGCCTTGCTGCCCGCCTGTGGGTCGGTGTCTTGAACCCACTTGCCATAGACACGCGAGACCATGCTCAGGCCGCCGTGTCCCATCATCTTCGCTACCCAGGCGATATTCTCGCCAGCGCTCAGCATCATTGATGCAAAAGTATGGCGCGTCTGGTACGGACGCCGGTACCGCACGCCTGGCTTTTTCAAAGTTGGCACCCATAGGGTTTTTCTGATCGGTGCATCCCCTTCCCACGGCTCGCCCGTGCGCGGATTGAGAAAGATCACGCCTGACGGATGCTGCAGGCTGTGTTCTTTTTGTGCTTTCAGTGCTTCGATTGCTAGCAGGAGCAGAGCGAGCACTGCGCCGCGTCGATACCTGAGTGATTGAGCGCTGCGGGTGCCGATCAAGGCCATTCACACACGGACAAAGCATGCGTACGGCTGGCCGCG
>NCKC01000025.1 GCA_002282715.1 Halothiobacillus sp. 15-55-196
TTCAAGAAGGATTGGTGATTTCATCGGTAACCGTCGCAGGGGATTTTCCAACTCAGACCGCCAATATGCGTAGTGGTTCATTATTTATGAAGCACTACAATAGGTATTGACGAATCCACCTTTGAAATTAATCCCGGTGAGGTTGATCAACAGGCCTATGGCAATACCGAGCCCCATACCGATAAGTACCTTGCTGGTAAGGCTCAATTTTTTAATAGTGCTCATGCAGAGTTTTGGCTCTCTATTAATCGTATTTTTGTCACAATCCTAAATTGTTCGACCTTATCAGCATATCCAGCCTTTTCAAATGCTCGCATGGTTTTTTGGTAAATTAATTATAAATCAATAGGCTACTTATATATATTTGATTCAGGTCAATTGTATTGGCAGTAGCCATTTGCTGACAACGGGTTGGATTAACGCGAACCCATCGTCATTATTTAAAAATTTCGTGCATACCCATATTGCGATCAAACTGTTAAATAACGGCCGATAAGCGCATCGTCGAGTGTACTCATCGCCCCTGTGGCTTGAATTTCTCCACGTTCCATAATGACGAAGTGGTCGGCAACCTAGCGGGCAAAGGGCAGTTTCTGCTCCACGAGTAAAACAGCCAGCCCCAACTCCTGATTCAGCCGTCGCAACACTTCACCGATTTCATGCACGATGCCCAGCTGGATGCCTTCGGCCGGTTCATCCAGCAGCAGGATTTTCGGATCAAGCACCAGAGCCCGGTCAATGGCTAGCTGTTGCTGCTGGCCGCCTGAGAGATCGCCCTACGGCGATGGCGCATTTCCTGCAACACCGGGAACAGATCATATATCTGTGCGAGGTTTTAGGCACCTTGGTGCGTCGTCCGGCCTGTGCGAGTTTGAGGTTTCCCTCTACCGGGAGCAGCGAAAAAATTTCCCGACCTTGTGGCACAAAGCCAATACCAATAAAGTAGCCATGAATCAGCGCGATGCCGGAGGCGACAAACACGCCAACGCTGGTGCTGTTCTCGGTGATGGAAAACCCGAGAATATCCTTGAAATCCGTCAGGCCGTTACTCCCACCGAAGCCCATCTCATTGCGGGAAAACGCGAGCATCAGCGCGTAGGTCAGCGCCTGGGTGATGATGGCGACATACACGCCGGATACTTTCGAGCGGAACGCCAGCCAGCCGGACAAACCGGCCAGTGTGCCCGGCCGGCACCAGCAGCACCATGAGGGCGGCAAACCAGAAGTGGTCGAAGCCGTACCGATACCACGGCAGTTCATGCCAGTTCAGAAATACCATGAAATCCGACAGATTGGGATGGCGCGCTCAAAACCCAAGTGCAATATTTTTTGGGGATAATGTTACATGGGAAAAATCTACAAACAGTTGAGTATTGAAGAGCGGGCGCTGATCCAAACGCAGCTGGCGATGGGGATCAAGTCGGCGACCATTGCCTGGCAACTGAACACGCGACCACGCAAATCGCTGGGCTTTAAGTGTCCCGCTGATTTGTTTACACCGGACGCCTTCGACTCAAAGCAGCATCATGCTGCTCTTTTTGCACTTGATGAATTAAACCATTTATCTATAAATAATATATAGTTACGTCAGATTTGTTGGATTAAGATCGGGTTTTGCGCTCTTTTATGGCGCAACCAAGGAGGTTCATGACTTAAGTTGCTGCGGGTCGGTGCGTTCCTTACCGGATCCGCAACAATGATCACGGGATGAGATGGCCCTGCATGACGCGCAAGGTGGGCAGCAGGATGTTTTCAAGCAGCGCATTAACTGCTTTTGGGCTGCCGGGTAACGCTAAGAGGACGAGGCCGTTATCGGTCACACTCGCGCAGGCCGTGCGGCCGGGGCGGGTATGTACTCCTTCGAAAAGTGGTTGACCATGGCGAAAAAGAGCGCGTCGGGTGAAGTCATGCGTGCCCACGGAGGTGCCGCCAATCAAGATAAGCAGATCAGGATGTTGAGCGCGAGCCATACCGATTGACTGGTCAATGGCAGCCAGATCATCTTTTACCGCAGCGGTGTGAATGATTTGCCCAAGGCGGTGCTGATCGAGGGTCGATTCAATCAGAAGGGCATTGTGCTCGTACAAATGGCCAAGTGGTAAGGGTGCCCCGACGGGTGTCAGTTCGTTGCCGATGACTAACAGGGCAATCCGCGCCGGTTGATGAACCGACAAGTGACTGATACCGTGACGTGCTGCCTTGGCAAGATTTGTCGGCGACAGTGGCGAATGAGCGGATATCAGCAGGTCGCCAACTGCAGCCACGCTGCCCATAGCCTCGGTATCTTTTCCGAGCTCAATTTGAAGAAGCAATCCGCGCAGTGTCTGGCCAAACCGCTGGGCAGATTCTTGTCGTAACACGGTATCCGCGCCAATCGGTAGAGGCGCCCCCGTTGCAATGCGCAGTGCGGTGTGTGCTGGGAGCGGTTTATCGCCTATTTGCCCGGCAATCAATTCGTCTAGAACTTGCCATTGGGCCCCCGGTTTGACTTCGGTCGAACGCAGCGCGTAACCATCCATCATGGCGCGGGTGAACGGCGGAAAAGCCATCGGCGCACGCAATGGTTCGGCCAGACAACGGCCCAGCGCAGCTCGGAGTGGCACCGTCTCGCAAGGTGTTGGCTGAATATGAGCGCAGAGGCATTCGACGGCTTCGGCGGGCGAGGGATCTGTATGAAAGATCGCGCAGGTATCTTGCAGCAGGGTGCCGACTGGAGGCTCAAGCACGGGCGGATTCATGTCAGCACCTCGCGTCTGGACTGGTGCGCGCGCAATTGCTCCGGCGTATTGAGGTTGCCAAAAGCCCAGGCATCTTGATCGAGTGTACACACGCTGTAGCGACCGGCTGTGAGTACACTGAGCAAGCGAGCATCGGCCGATGCCGGGCGCTGACTCAAGCAGGGGCGATGAATCAAGGCAACCGTCGGTTGCAAACGCGAACCGTCATGCGCAATGACGACGGCTGCACGGGTTTGCTCCTGCACTTGCCACAATGCACCGAGCCAGTGCGGTTGATAATCGGGCATGTCGCAGGGGGCGAGCAGTAGCCAGTCGTTTTTGGCATAGCGGCTGGCATGAACCAAGGCAGCGGCAGGGCCTGCAAACAGGTGTTCTGTGTGGACGGGATCGGCCACGACACGATGGCCCCATTGCCGGTATCGATCCAGATGGCGATTGGCATTGATCAATACCTCATCGACGAGCGGCGAGAGCGTTTGGATGATCGGATCAATCAACACGCCGCCCTCAAAAGGCAAAAGCCCCTTGTCGGCACCGCCCATGCGTCGGCCAGCGCCACCGGCGAGGATCAAGGCGCTGACCGGCGGATAGGCGTTCATTGTGACACCCCCTCAAGAGACGCTTGCGCCCAATGGTCTGCCAGTGCATCCACGAGCGGCTTCATGAAAAACCGGCCGTCGGGCACGACATCGACTCGTACACCGTGTTCGGTCAAATAGTTCGCCATCACCGGGCCGATAGCCGCGATTCGGGTGCGCGCCAGTCCTTGGACAAGTTGCTGTTCGCAATCATGCGCTTTGGCCACACTGGCCAATCGTTTGTATTGGGGGTGACTGGTAAACGCCAGTGCGTCGATTTGCCCTTCAGCCAATTCTTCAATTAATGCCAGCACGGCACCGGTCTCGGATTCACTGGCGTATATGTACGGTGCGACGGGTACGGGTTTGGCACCGAGCGCGGTGATAGCCGCTTGCAATGGTGCGTTTTCTTCGGTGCCGTACAGCACCACGCCGATGCGGGGAGATAAGGCCGGCAGGGTGGATAAAGTGCTGATAATGCCCGCGCTGGTGGGTTCAGCAGCCTGTACGCTGGGTTGTAACCCCCAGGTCTTCAGCGCACGGCCTGGTTTTGGGCCGCGCACAATCAATCGGGTGGTGCCAAGTTTATGCAAAAACGCGTCCCCCAGACCGCTGCGTTCGGCGGCTTGAATCAAGCGGGTAATACCCTCACCGGTCAGGATGATGAGATCGGTCATCGTGGCATCGGCGATAAACGCGCGTATCCAGACGACGATGGGTGCTTGATCCGGCGCGGCGTGAATACTGACCAGCGGGCAGCGGCGAATCGCAGCCCCCCGGCGTTCGAATAGGGCGGCCAACACATCCAGCTGCCTTGATTCGGGCAGGGCGATGGTGCGGCCGGAGAACTGATTGGGGTTAATGTCTTGCATGGCGAATCCCCTGGAATAAACACCGAACAAACGGATTCCTTGCCGGGGTGGCGCTTACAGCGACAATTCGCGTTTCGGCGCGGTTTTGTAGTGGGTGACGTACATCATCAACCCGACGAACAGCAGGCCACCGACCAGATTGCCCAGCGCAGTCGGCAACTCATTCCACAACAGGTAGTCACCGAAGGTGAAATCGCCGCCCATGATCAGTGCGAACGGGAACAGGAACATGTTTACCACCGAGTGCTCAAATCCCATGTAAAAGAACAGCATGATCGGCATCCACATAGCGAAAATCTTGCCGATGGCCGAGGTCGAGAGCATCGCGGCAGCTACGCCGGTCGAGACCATCCAGTTGCACAGAATCCCGCGGATGAAAATGGTGAACCAGCCCATGATGCCGTGCGACTCATAACCCAAGGTGCGCGTCATACCGATATGCCCCACCTTTTCCGCCACGGCACCGGCGCTCACGGTAAAACCGAAGGTAAGAATAAACGCCATCATGAAAGCGACCGTGACTGCACCGGCGAAGTTCCCGATGAACACCAGCCCCCAGTTGCGCAGCACTTGGTTGACGGTCACGCCGGGGCGTTTATCGAGTAGCGCCAGTGGCACCAGCATGAACACGCCGGTTAGCAGATCGAATCCGAGCAGATACAACAGGATGAAGCCGACGGGAAAGAGCAGCGCGCCGGTCAATGGTGAACCAGTGTTGATGGTGACGGTGATGGCGAACATGGCGGCCAGACCCAAAATGGCACCAGCCATGTAGGCGCGGATAAGGGTATCGCGGGTGGACAGGCGAACTTTGGATTCACCCGCATCGACCATGGCTTTGGCCAGATCGTTCGGTTTGACATAGTCGGTGGACATTTGCTCGGACATGATGTGTACCTCAATGAAAGAAAAAACTGGGACAGAAAAAGCAGTGGCAGAAAAATAGGTCAATAAAACCAAACATCAGACCCTTCTGTATTGAATCGACTTTTTATCGTTCGTTATTCAGGCCGCGGTCGCCAAATCACACAATGCGCGGTGTTCTATCGGTGGCAAAAAAGCCGCGTCAGCGTCGCTGTGCCCCTCGAACCACGCGAGGCTATCGTGCAACTGCACCACTTCACCAACAATCAACAGCGATGGTGATTGCGCATCGGCCAATAGCGCTGGCAAAGTGGCCAGCGTGCCACGCAGCACGCGTTGGCGTGCGGTGGTGCCGTGTTCGACCAGCGCGGCGGGGTAATCTGCAGGCAGGCCATGCGCTTGTAGTTGGCTGCAAATTTCAGCGGTGGCGGTCAGCCCCATGTAAAAAACCAGCGTTTCTCGGCCATGCGCGAGATGCGCCCAATCCAGACTGAGCTTGCCGTCTTTGGTGTGCCCGGTGATGAAGCGAACGGACTGCGCATAATCGCGATGCGTGAGCGGAATGCCGGCATAGGAGGCGCACCCGCTGGCAGCAGTAATGCCCGGCACAACTTCGTACGGAATGCCCGCCGTGGCCAGCGCCTGAATCTCTTCACCGCCACGCCCGAAAATGAATGGGTCGCCCCCTTTCAAGCGGGCCACGACCTTGCCCTGCTGCGCCAGTTCGACCAGTAATTGCGAGATCTGCTCTTGCGGCACGCTGTGCGCCTCGCGGCATTTGCCGACATAACGACGCTCGGCATCCCGGCGCGCCAGATCGACAATGGCGGGCGCGACCAGCCGGTCGTAAATCACCACATCGGCTTCCTGTAGGCGTTGCAACGCACGAAATGTCATTAAATCCGGCTCACCCGGACCGGCTCCAATCAAATAAACCCGGCCTTGCGTCGGCGTCGCGGCGTCTTTTTGCAGCGTTTGTTCGAATAAACGATCGGCTTCGTCGGTTTTGCCCCTTGCCAGCGTGCTCGGTAACAAGCCAGTCAGGATTTTTTCCCAGAACAACCGGCGATCACCCACTTGAGGTAACGCCGCTTGCACGGCAGCACGGCGCGCACCCATGAAGGCTGCGAGTTTGCCGATGCTGTGCGGCAGGAGCGTTTCGATTTTGGCGCGAATCCATCGCGCCAGCACCGGGCTTTTGCCCGCGCTGGAAACGGCCACGGTAATCGGGTCGCGATCGATAATGGCAGGCACGATGAAACTGCATAGTGCGGGGCTATCGACCACATTCACCGGAATATGTCGCGCTTGTGCGGCGGCGGCCACGGCCGCATTGACGGCCTCGTCGTCGGTGGCGGAAATCACCAGACCACAGCCATCGAGATGCTGGGGTTCAAAGGCTGACTGGATGTAGGAAATGCGCGCACCGTCGATCTGCGCCCGAATTTCCTCACTGCATTCTGGCGATACGAGGCGAACGGTTGCACCGGCCGATTTCAACAGGGCGAGCTTGCGCGCGGCCACTTCGCCCGCACCCACGAGCAGGCAGGTTTTTTGTTGAACATCGAGAAAAATCGGTAAGTAACGCATGATCTCAGTCCTCGATAGACGCTTGGGCATTGGATGTTGCCGCTTCGGCGGATGGTGGATTCTTGGCAATCAAGCCCTTGAGTTCCGGCAGGCAAGAACCGCAGTTCGTGCCCGCTTGGGTACACGCGCCTAAGGCTTTTGTATCGGTGATGCCGTGTTCTTGAATAGCGGCGATCAAGGAGTTGCGCCCCAAGCTGAAGCAAGCACAAATGATCGGCCCGACATCGGCTTGCGCTCCGGCAGGTTTGCCTGCGATTAAATCGGCCCGTTGTTGCAAGTCGAGCGAGGGTTCCGCAAACAGACCGAGCAGCCAGTTGGTATCGACCGCACGGCTATCACGAGTGATGTGCAGCACCCAATCGAGTCGCCCCTGTGTGATTTGCGCGATGCGATAGCGGCCGGTGGCCGAATCGGCAAATTCAATCCATTCACGGTCGATTTCAGGGTCGGTTTGAAGGGTGTTTTTTTGGTGATTAAGCGTGGTTTTCGCCCAATCCATCCAATTGCTGGGCGCGGCCACACCAGCCAGTTCGTAGCGGCTAGCGGCGGTCGCTGTGATCTTGATGGCGTAATCGCCGGGCAATTGCTTGAGTTCGGGAACGGGCAGGCCCTCGCGAATCAAGGCAAATCCGAACCACTCGGCGGGATAATGCGCCACCCAGACCGATTGGGTTTTAAATTCCGGTTGTCCGGAAATCGGATCAATAATCGGTGCGATCAACGCATTGACCAGACCATCGCGGCTAAATGCATCACTCCAGTGCATGGGCACGAACACGCTGCCTTGGCGTTGATGCTCGTCCAAAAACACGCGCGTCAACAATTGCCCGCGCGGGTTGCCCACCCGCGCGATCTGATGGCCCCGCAGCTTGTAGCGTGCCGCGTCCATCGGGTGAATCGTAAGGGTGGGTTCGCCGACATGATTGAGCAGTTTGGGCACCGCACCCGTGCGGCTCATGCCGTGCCATTGATCGCGCAGACGACCGGTATTCAACCGCAGGGGATACATCGGTGTCAGCGCCGATGGCGCACCCTGTGCGGTGATCGGCAGCATCCGTGCCCGCCGATTTTGCGTAAAAAACCGACCATCGCTGAACGGTTCAACTGGTGGCCGGTCGGCCGGTTGTGGCCAGCGAGTCGGGGACAGCTCGTTATATTGCGCATCGCTGAGTTGCGTGAATGCACCCAGGTCAAGATCCCGGCTGCCGTTGTTTTCAAAGGCTGTGAGCGCCGCATATTCGCGGAAAATCGCAGCAGCATTAGGGAAATCAAAGGCGGCGCCAAAACCGAGTCGTTGTGCCATAGCGCACAGCGCCTGCCAGTCATGGCGGGATTCGCCGACTGGCGGATACAGCGGGCGCTGCCGAGAAATTCGACGCTCAGAGTTGGTCACCGTGCCGTCGCGCTCACCCCAGGTGGTGGCAGGCAACAAGAGGTCGGCGTACTGAGCGGTATCGGTATCGGCCACGCATTCCGACAGCACCACCAACGGGCAGTGCTCAAGCGCCGTTCGCACGGCATGGCTATCGGGCAGGCTGAACACGGGATTGGTCGCGATAATCCACAGCGCTTTGATTTGGCCTTTTCCTGCGGCGGCGAATAAATCCACGGCTTTCAAACCGGGTTTTTGCGCGACATTTTGGCTGCCCCAAAACCGGCTGACTCGGTCGATGGCTTCTGGTGTAAATCCTTGGTGTGCCGCAAGCATATTGGCCAGCCCGCCAACCTCGCGACCGCCCATCGCATTGGGCTGACCGGTGATTGAAAACGGCCCCATTGCCGGCTTGCCGATGCGCCCAGTCACCAGATGACAGTTGATCAGGGCGTTGCCCTTGTCTGTGCCGCTGGCTGATTGGTTCATGCCTTGCGACCAAAGCGACACCGTGCGCTCATGGGCAATAAACCAACCGTAAAATTGCTCCAACTGCGCCCATGAGAGGCCACAGCGTTGCGCCAGAATATCCGGATCGCCCGCATCGGCGCGTGCGGCAGCGAGGCTGGCATCAAAGCCATCGACCGAGGCGCCGATAAACTCGTGATCGATTTTGCCGGCATCGGCCAACGCGACTAGCAGGCCATTGAACAGCAGGGCATCGGCACCGGGCGCTATCGGCAGGTGCAGGTCGGCAATGTCGCAAGTCGCTGTTTTGCGCGGATCGATCACGACGAATTTCATGTTCGGTCGGCGTTCTTTGGCCGCCACCAGGCGTTGGTAAATCACCGGATGGGCGTAGGCGGTGTTCGAGCCTGCCAACACCACCAGATCGGCGTTTTCCAAGTCTTCGTAGGAAACCGGCACGGTATCACTGCCAAAAGCACGGTTATACGCGGCCACGGCCGACGACATGCACAGCCGTGAGTTGGTATCGATATTCGCACTGCCGATAAAGCCCTTCATCAGCTTATTGGCGACGTAATAATCTTCAGTCAGGATTTGTCCGGAGACATAAATCCCGACCGAATCCGGGCCGAATTCATCGATGGCTGCTCGAAAACCATCAGCCACGCGATCCAACGCCTGATCCCAAGAAACGCGCTGCAAGCCGCCATCGGCCGTGCGTTGCAGGGGCGTCATCAGGCGATTGGGTAAGGTAATGGTTTCGGCCAACGCGGAGCCCTTCGAGCAAAGCCGCCCAAAATTGGCTGGATGCTCGCCATCGCCACGCACCAACCATTCGCCCGCCGTTGTTTGTTCGGCCAGCACGCCGCAGCCCACGCCGCAGTAGGGACAAGTAGTTTTGATGGTGAGTGAAGGCGGTTTCATTGATTCAGGCCGTCGCGGTGGGCGGTAAAGCATCGAGGTGTTTCATCTCGATTTCGATCACGCCGTCGGTCACGCGCACCGAATAGCCGGGGGTGCAACCTTCATCCGGCGCCATGGCCGTGCCTTTATCCAGCGCGATGACCCAGCCGTGCAATGGGCAGGTGACTTTTCGATCATGCACGATGCCTTGGGACAGCGGTCCTTGCTTGTGCGGGCAATGATCTTCCAGCGCGAACACTTCGTCGGTTTGCGTGCGAAAAATCGCGATGGGCGTGCCCTGCCAGTGAACCACTTTGGCGCCCAGACGGGGGATGTCGGCCAGTTGGCCTACGGTAAACCAGGTGCTGCTCATGCTCTGTGTCCTTTATTGCTTGGTTCAGGCCAAAACCAGCGGTTCGGCGAATTCATGGGCGTCTTTGCCTTCGGCCCGTTCGGTCCAGGGATCGGTCTGTGAGAACTGCTGGGAGTGGATAAACCGTGCGGCCAGTGCTTTGCGACCGGCCGAATCTTCGATCAAACGGCGCTGGATGTAAGGCAGGCCGACGCGCTCAATCCACGGCGCGGTGCGATCGAGGTAATGCGCTTCTTCGCGGTACATCTGGATGAAGGCTTGGGTGTATTCGACCACTTCATCTTCGGTGGCGACCTTGCAGAGAAAATCGGTCACGCGCACCTTGATGCCCGCATTGCCACCGACATGCAGTTCGAAACCGGAGTCCACACAGACCACGCCGAGGTCTTTCACCGTGGCTTCGGCGCAATTGCGCGGGCAGCCAGAGACCGCGATCTTGAATTTATGCGGCATCCACGAGCCCCAGGTGAGTTTTTCCAAGCGGATGCCCAGTGCGGTGGAATCCTGTGTGCCGAAGCGGCACCATTCCTTGCCGACGCAGGTTTTCACGGTGCGCAGCGCCTTGCCGTAACCATGACCGGAAACAAACCCGGCGGCACTCAAGTCACGCCAAACATGGGGCAATTGCTCTTTTTTCACGCCCAGCAAATCCAGCCGTTGACCGCCGGTAAATTTCACCGTGGGGATTGCATAGCGTTCGGCGACTTCGGCCATCGCTTTGAGTTCAGACGGCGAGGTCACGCCACCCCAGATGCGCGGAATCACCGAATAGGTGCCGTCTTTTTGGATGTTGGCGTGGACGCGCTCGTTGATGAAGCGTGATTGCGCGTCATCCTGGTAGGTATCTGGCCAGGCGCAGAGCAGGTAGTAGTTCAGCGCTGGGCGGCACTTGGCGCAGCCGTCTTCGGTTTTCCAGGAAAATTGATCGAACACCGTCCGAATGGTTTTGAGTTCGTGGCGGATGATGCCGGTGCGAACTTCATCGTGCGTGGCATCGGTGCAGCCGCACATGGGCTTGACCGAGGGTGCGGCGGAGTAGTCGCCACCCAACGTTGAGGCCAGTAAATCTTCAACCAGGCCCGTGCAGGAACCGCAGGAGGCCGATGCCTTGGTGCGTGCCCGCACCTCGTCGAGAGTGAACAACTTGTGTTCCTTGATGGCTTTGACGACATCGCCCTTGCACACGCCGTTACAGCCGCAGATTTCGGCGGAATCGGGCAGGCTGGCCACACGCGCTTTCGCGCCATGACCCGAATTGCCCACATGCGCTTGACCAAACAACAGATGATCGCGCAGCGCGGTTACATCGGTTTTATCGCGCATGAGTTGGAAATACCATGCGCCGTCCATGGTGTCGCCAACCATGACCGCGCCTTCAATCATGTTGTTGTTCAGGATGACTTTTTTGTACACCCCGCGGGCGGCATCGGCCAATACCATTTCTTCGTGATACGGCTTGGCTTGAATTTCCCCGGCGGAAAACACATCCACGCCCGTCACCTTGAGCTTGGTCGAGGTCATCGAGCCGGTATATTTTGCGATGCCGTACAGCGCCAAATGATTCGCGCAGACCTTGGCCTGCTCGAACAACGGTGCGACCAAGCCATAGCATTCCTTGCGATGTTGCACGCATTCGCCGACTGCGTAGATCTTTGGATCGTAGGTTTGCAGCGTGTCATCAACGACGATCCCATTTTCACAATAAATCCGGCTGTTGAGCGCCACATCGATATTCGGGCGAATCCCCGCAGCCATCACCACCAGATCTGCTTGCAGTTCGGTACCATCTTTGAGCCGGACGGATTCGACCCGACCAGTACCGTGCAGCGAGGCGGTATGCGCATTCAGACGAATGCTGATGCCGCGGTCCTCCAGTGTTTTTTCCAGAATACGACCCGCCACACCGTCGAGCTGGCGATCCATCACATTGCCGTTGCGATGAAGCACGGTGACATTCATGCCGTGTGAAACCAGCCCGGCAGCGGCTTCCAAGCCGAGCAGTCCCCCGCCAATCACCACCGCATGCCCACCTTCGCGGCAAACAGCCAACATAGTGTCCACATCGGCAATACTGCGGAAACCCACCACGCCCGGCAGATCAGCGCCGGGTAGGGGGGGGATGAATGCCCGCGAACCAGTGGCAATCAACACTCGATCATACGGATGCGCCTGACCATCTCGGGTGATGACTTCGCATTTTTTTCGCTCGATCCGTTCGACCCGAACCCCCTTATGCAAGGTGATGCCGTGTTCGGCATACCAATTCTCATCGTTGAGAATGATGTCCGGGATCGTCTGCTCCTTCGCCAAAACCGGCGAAAGCATGATGCGGTTGTAATTGGTATAGGGCTCATCACCAAAAACCGTGATGTCGTACAGGTCGGGTTTGAGTTTCAGCAACTCTTCGACGGTACGCATACCGGCCATGCCGTTTCCGATCACAATCAGGCGGGGGCGAATCATTTTTTTCTGCTCCAATTAAAAAAGGCGCCTTTCTCGCCACAAACGTTTTGAATCGTTCGGGGCTGGAAAGACGCCTTTGTCTTATTACACTTTCTGTTGTTAATCACTTTGTGTATTGATAAAGCAATCCTTGTGCCACTTGCTTGATACCCTATTTATCAATAAGTTGTGCAGATACTGCCAGTTTTATTTGCACCAAAACAAAGCAAACGAGGAGAAAGATGGCTCACGCGAGGGCAACCGGAATACGGGCGCGGGGCGCCAACGAGGCGAATAAAGCACTGCTTTATTTGCCTTATGAAAAGACATTTCGGACACCTAGTTGTGCCTCGATGGTGCAATCATCACCGAATGAAAGAAGATTAAACTCGATATCTATTTGATATTTATAATTTATATATTATGGCACGGCCTTTGCTTATAAATCACAGCAAGCCCGGTGGCGATGAAGTCACCGAGGCGCAAGGGCAACGGCGCTCACAGAATTGGATTTCTGTGAGCGTTTTTTTTGCCCATTGGTGACCATTTATGAGGACCATACGATGAAATCAGATAAATTGAATGACGCACACGAAATTTCCCCCACAACAGACCGCACGCACGCAGGACGACGACGCTTCATGGCTTCGGCCGTGGCTTTGGCTGTCGGCGCCGTTCTCGGCCGCAGCGCGTTTTCCGAGGCGCTGGCGGCGGATGCTGTCGGGCCGGCAGAAAAACCGCAGTTGACGCTCGGTTTCATCAAATTGACCGACATGGCGCCTTTGGCTATTGCCTACGAAAAAGGGTTTTTCCAGGATGAGGGCCTGTTTGTTTCACTACAGGCACAGGCGAACTGGAAGGTATTGCTCGATGGTGTGATTGGCGGTTCACTGGACGGTGCGCACATGCTGGCAGGCCAGCCGCTGGCCGCGACCATCGGCTTTGGCTCCAAGGCGCATCTGGTCACGCCGTTTTCCATGGATTTGAATGGCAACGCCATCACGGTTTCCAATTCCGTCTGGAAACAAATGCTGCCTGAATTACCCAAAATGCCAGATGGTAAGCCGGTTCATCCGATCAGCGCGTCGTACCTCAAGCCCATCGTTGAAGATTATAAAAAGCAAGGCAAGCCCTTCAAAATGGGTATGGTGTTCCCCGTATCCACGCACAATTATTACTTGCGCTACTGGCTGGCGGCGGGCGGGTTGAACCCAGGCTTTTACGATCCGGCGCATGGCGATACCAATGGGCAGATCGATGCGCAGGTATTGCTCTCGGTGACGCCGCCGCCGCAAATGCCTTCTACCCTGCAAGCAGGCACGATTGACGGTTACTGCGTGGGCGAGCCTTGGAACGAGCAGGCCATCATGAAGGGCATCGGCGTGCCGATCATCACCGATCTGGAAATCTGGAAGAACAACCCTGAAAAAGTGTTTGGTCTCACCGCCGAATTCACCAAAAAATACCCAAACACCACCATTCGTCTGGTCAAGGCGTTGATTCGTGCCGGGCATTGGCTGGATGAAAATAACAACGCGAACCGTAAAGAAGCGGTGAAAATTCTCGCTAAATCACAGTATGTCGGTGCGGATGAGGCCGTGATTGCCAAATCCATGACCGGCACCTTTGAGTTCGATAAGGGCGATGTGCGTCCCGTACCGGATTTCAACGTGTTTTTCCGTGACAACGCCACTTATCCCTTCTATTCCGACGCGATTTGGTTTTTAACCCAGATGCGGCGTTGGGGGCAGATTGGTGAGGAGAAGTCGGACCAGTGGTACGTCGATACGGCCAAATCGGTGTATAAGCCGGATATTTATCAGAAGGCCGCGCTGGCGTTGATCGCCGAAGGCAAATTCAAGCCGTCGCAGTTCCCGGATTTTGCCACGGAAACCGGCTTCAAACCTGTTACCGATACCTTCATCGACAAGATCACGTATGACGCACACAAGCCGAATGATTATCTGGCTCAATTCAAAATTGGCCTCAAGGGGAATGAGATGCCCAAGGTAGGTGCTGCATGAGCACAGGTAAATTTGCTTTGGATGGCGCATTGTTCCGCAAGATGGCCAAAGCGATTGGCTTGCCGGTCGTGGGTATTGCCATGTTTCTTGTGCTCTGGGCCGTGGTGGCTGATCACATTCACACGTCGCTAGGCACGTTCCCTGGGCCGGAGGCCGTGGCCGTGCAATCTGAAAACCTTTATCAGGATTATCAGCATGCTCAGGAGAAAAAGGCCCAGTTCTACCAGATGCAAGAAGAGCGCAATGCCAAATTGCTGGCCCAAAACCCGAACTATAAGGTGGTGATTTACCCGTACACGGGGCAACCGACGTTCGTCAGCCAGATTGGAACCAGTTTGGTTACCGTGCTTTCGGGCTTTATTCTGGCCTCTTTAATCGCGATACCGTTGGGCATAGCGATTGGTTTGTCATCCAGCCTGCACGCGGCGGTGAACCCCATCATCCAGATTCTCCGACCCGTTTCGCCTCTGGCCTGGCTGCCGTTGGTCACCATCGTGGTGAGTGCGCTGTATGCCAGCAACGATCCTATGTTCTCGAAATCCTATCTGGTGTCGATGATCACGGTACTACTGTGCTGCCTGTGGCCGACGATCATCAATACCGCCGTGGGCGTGGCGGCGATCTCACAAGACTTGACGAATGTGTCGCGCGTGTTGCGCCTTAACTGGTGGACGCATGTGCGCAAAATCGTGGTGCCCTCGGCTTTGCCGATGATGTTTACCGGCCTGCGCCTGTCTTTGAGCATCGCGTGGATGGTGTTGATTGCCGCTGAGATGCTGGCTCAGAACCCGGGGCTGGGCAAGTTCGTATGGGATGAGTTCCAGAACGGGTCTTCCGATTCCCTGAGCCGGATTATGGTGGCGGTGGTTGTGATCGGCCTGATCGGCTTCATGCTCGATCGCACCATGTTGCTGCTGCAATGTTGGATTTCCTGGGACAAGAAATCAGTTTTGCGCTGATTGATCGTTGATTAAATAAGGGCTTTTATGATGAATCAAACGGCATATCTGGAAATCAGCCAGGTTTCGATCGCGTTCCCAACACCCACGGGTCCGTTTCTGGCGCTCAATGGCGTAGATCTGAAGATTTCAAAAGGTGAATTTGTTTCGCTGATTGGTCACTCCGGTTGCGGCAAATCCACGGTGCTCAATATCGTGGCGGGGCTGTATCAGGCCACGCAGGGTGGGGTAATTCTGCAAGGTCGCGAGGTGACTGAGCCCGGCCCCGAGCGGGCCGTGGTATTCCAAAACCACTCTTTGCTGCCCTGGCTGACTGCTTATGAAAACGTCGAAATCGCCGTCAAACAGGTGTTCAAAGGCAAAAAATCCAAATCAGAGATGCGCGAATGGATCGAGCACAATATGAAACTGGTGCACATGGATCACGCCATGCATAAACGGCCAGATGAGATTTCGGGTGGCATGAAGCAGCGGGTCGGTATCGCCCGAGCGTTGGCGATGCAGCCGAAAGTGATGTTGATGGATGAACCGTTCGGCGCGCTCGATGCACTCACCCGTGCCCACTTGCAGGATTCGTTGATGGAAATTCAGGCCGATCTGAAAAACACGGTCATCATGATCACGCACGATGTCGACGAGGCCGTGCTCTTATCTGATCGCATTGTGATGATGACCAACGGACCGGCGGCGACCGTGGGCGAAATTTTGACCATAGATTTACCGCGGCCCCGTGACCGTTTAGTCTTGGCAGACAATCCCACCTATAACCATTATCGCCACGAAGTGCTCAAGTTCTTGTATGAAAAACAACGAAAGGTTGCTCATTAATCCGCTCATCAGCGGTGATCCAATCACTCGGGAAAACCATCAGGATGACGCATGACCACTGCCTTTGATTTCATGCAGGCCGCGCGGCAAGGAGAGCTCCAATCCCTGAGGAATCTGGCCGTGACCAGCGAACTCGTTCGTGCGGTCAGTCGGTTGATTCATGCCCTGCAAAAGGAGCGCGGATTTTCCAACCTGCACCTCGGCGATTTCAGCCCCAAGTGCTCCGAAGAACTGGCGCAACACATCCCGCTGAGCGAGTCTGCCACTGCCGCACTCCGGGGTTGTTTTGACCAGATGAAGCTCGATTCCGGATGCCATGCGGATCGTATTCGACTGCTTAATCGTGTCGCGTTGGCGGTTTATTTGCTCGATGACCTGCCTAGGGTGCGGCATAAGGTGCATGACCGACTGCTGAGCCCTTCCGCCTCCATGCAATCATTTACCTATTTAATCAATGCCTTGCTGGCGGTTGTTTTTGAAGCGGCCGATACGGCCGTTGATCCGCAAATCACCAGTGCATTGGTTGCACTGTTCAACTTCATGCAGTCAAAAGAACTGGCGGGGCAGGAACGTGCCACCGGCGTCGTGGGGTTTGTCGCGGGTTATTTTGATGCGCCCTTGCTGAACAAAATGCACTTTTTACAAGAGGGGCAACGACGCTGCCTTGAGGTGTTTGCAGAGTTTGCGGAGCCCAAATGCGCGGCGGCATGGACTGCGCACGAAAAAAACGAAATAAATCAACAAATTGAATCTATGCGGCGAATGGCCGAGCGAACCTCGTCCTTAGCTCAAATCAACAGTGAAATGGCTGAAATCTGGTTCGATCTGGCCTCGCAACGAATGGATTTGATGAAAATGATGGAGGATGAGTTGGCTGAACGGCTGACTCAACTCTGCACTCAAAAAATTCAATTGGCCGAGCGGGATTTGGCGGATCACCGCACACTGCTGCACCGATTGGCGTCGTTCGATGAACCGTCCGATTTCCCGACTGCACGGTTATTTAACGTTCAGGCCGTGGCGCTGGGAAGTTCGCCGGCGGATGCACCAGGCAGTCAGATCAGCCGTTCGATTCTCGATATCCTGCATGCACAAACGCTGCGCTTGCAGGCCATGAATGATGAAATTGAATCTGCCCGACATGCTCTAAGCAAGCGCAAAATCATCGAGCGCGCCAAAGGTGAATTGATGGATAAACAAAACCTTAATGAGGAAGATGCGTACCGGCTCATGCAACAAAAGGCGATGGAGGGCGGCGCCAAACTCGTTGATGTTGCCCGGTTGATTCTCGAAAGGGCGCAGGCCGACTCTGAGTCCTCAGTTCAGTCTGGGTGAAGAAATACATGGTATTCAAAACCAATCGAGACTGGAGGGTGGTTTGGATCGCCATAGCTGAACGGTAGGATTTTAAGCTCGGTGTACTCTGAATGATTGATGTGAACTCTAGTAGACACCGGAGCTGATTTTCTTTAAGCCGAAACGTGGAAGTTCAGGATTGGTTGCGGTGACAGGGCAAGTTGATCACTGTTAATTAATCCACTAGGCATTACCCGGAATTTCCATTTCTCGTGTCAATATAAACCGCACATGCTTTTGTTTTTATTGGTTTTCTTGGTGTAAAGTCTTCTTTGCATCTCATCTGTCTGCTTGGCACGCGGGTCTTCATTCGGTGCACGTTCGGTAACGCCCATTTTTTTCAACAAGCCACTTCCCAAGCTTGCCAAATTGATTTGTCTTAAGGGTGTCTCAACTTGAGGCACCAATTGAACATCCATAAACAATATCCTGTTTCTGATGAATTATATCGCCAAATGACTGCCAATCAACTTATTTGATGCGCTCATATATATATTGCAATATTAACGTATAGTAATAAGCATATAATCCATGGATACATAGTTTTATTGCTTGATAAATTCAAATAGCGCAAGGCGCAGGCCTCTTAAAGGCGCCAATGGAAAGCCGGAATCGGTAAGAACCTTCGGGATAGCTCCGATTTCTTCAGGTGACCCGGGTGTGGGTTACTTTTTAAAAACCAAACCGAACTGGGGGTATTTGATGAACGCATCATCCGCAACCATGCCCAGCGGTGCATCCTATGACTATGACATCGTTAAGATGTTCACTATTGCCTCAATTGTTTGGGCTATAGTCGGGATGGCCGCTGGCCTTTATATCGCAGGTGAACTGGCTTGGCCTGCCTTGAATCTCGATATTGCTGAAATCACCTTTGGTCGATTGCGACCGGTACATACCAATACAGTAATCTGGGGTTTCGGTGGTAATGCGTTGATCGCTACCTCGTTTTACGTCGTGCAACGCACGTGTCAGACGCGTCTTTGGGGTGGAAAATTCCTGCTCAACACCATGTTTTGGGCTTGGCAGGCGGTTGTGCTTATTGGTGCCTGGGCGTTGGTGGCGGGGCATAGTCAAGGGCGTGAGTATGCCGAGTACCCTTTGGTCGATAACATATTGATGATGATTGGCTTGGTTATTTACGCCGTAGTGTATGCCAACACGCTCCGACGCCGCTCTCAGCCACATATTTACGTGGCTAACTGGTTTTACATGGCCTTTATCCTGGCAACGGCCATTTTGCATTTTTTCAATAATTTGCAGGTGCCTTATTCCCTTTGGCAGTCGTATTCGGTATTCAGCGGCACACAGGATGCGATGACCGAATGGTGGTACGGCCATAACATCGTCGGGTTTGTGTTGACCGTCGGCTTTTTGGGGATGATGTATTACTTTGTTCCCAAGCAATCAGGCAGGCCCATCTTCTCCTATCGCTTATCCATTGTGCATTTCTGGGCATTATCGTTTTTGTATATGTGGGTTGGTGGTCACCATCTTGAATGGACTTCCTTACCAAACTGGGTCAACTCGCTCTCGGTTGCCTTTTCTATCCTATTGTTGTTGCCTTCATGGGGCGGGATGATCAATGGCATCATGACCCTCTCGGGTGCCTGGGAAAAATTGCGCACCGACCCGATCATTCTGTTCTTGATCACAGCGCTTGCGTTCTACGGTATGGCAACATTTGAAGGTCCCATGCTTGCGCTGCAATCCGTCAATGCGCTTTCGCATTACACAGACTGGACAATCGGTCACGTTCATTCCGGTGCGTTGGGTTGGGTCGCCTTGATTACCTTCGGTTCGTTCTACCACATGGTGCCCAGATTGTGGGGTACTCGCCTGTACTCAACGAAACTGGTGTTCGTCCATTTCTGGCTTGCGACTATCGGGATCGTCCTCTACATCGTTGCGATGTGGGTTTCCGGCATCGGACAGGGCCTGATGCTTCGCGCCTTTGATCAGTATGGGAATTTGGCCTATACCTTTGTCGAGACCGTGGTGTTCTTGCATATTCCGTACATTGTGCGCTTCATCGGCGGTGCTTTCTTCCTGAGTGGCACCATTCTGATGGTATATAACCTGTATAAAACCATTGTCTCTGAGCGCGTAACCGAAGTTGAGCGCGAAGTGATAATTCCGGGAAAACTGGCATCTTCTCATTAAAATAAAGCGGGCATGCCCCGCATGCTGTTCAAAACCTGGCCATTCCGTGAGCGACACCCTCATAGGATGACCGGGTTTTTTACTTTGCCTTACCGGAATTTAAGCGCACACAACAGGAAAAAACCCTTCAGCGCCGGTACAATTCGCACCCATGACCAACAAAATCCTCGATCCATTGAACGAAGCGCAACGTGAGGCCGTAACCAGCCCCTCGTTGGCGACCCTTGTACTTGCCGGTGCCGGCTCAGGTAAAACCCGCGTACTGACGCACCGCATGGCGTGGCTTCACGAGGAACAAGGGCTCTCGCTGCACAGCATGTTGGCGGTGACGTTCACAAACAAGGCAGCGGGTGAGATGCGTCAGCGATTGTCTACGTTGCTAGGCCCGAATGAGGCCGGTTCAGCGAGTTCCGGTCTGGGTGGATTGTGGGTCGGCACCTTTCACAGCCTGTCCAATCGCCTGCTGCGGATGCACCATCAAGAAGCCAGTCTGCCGCCGTCCTTTCAGATTCTGGATTCGGACGATCAACTCCGCCTGGTCAAAAGAGTGCTGCGCGAAGCAAATATGGATGAGGCCCGTTGGCCGCCGCGCATGGTCGCAGGGCTAGTCAACGGCTGGAAAGAGCAGGGCCTCAGGGCACGCCATCTGGCGGCGAGTGGCGATCACCTGAATGATGCGCTCATGCCTGTCTATCATGCCTATGAAGATATCTGCCAGCGCGGCGGGTTGGTTGATTTCACCGAATTGCTCTTGCGTGCCACAGAGTTGCTGAGGGATCACGATACATTACGTCAACATTATCAGCACCGGTTCAGACAAATCCTGATCGATGAGTTTCAGGATACCAACAGCCTGCAATATGCCTGGGCTCGACTTCTGGTCGGCGAAGATAACGGTATTTTCGCTGTGGGTGATGATGACCAGTCCATCTATGGATGGCGTGGTGCGAAAATTGAACATATTCATGACTTTGCCCATGATTTCTCGAACACGCATCTCGTTCGGCTTGAGCAGAATTACCGCTCGACCGGGCATATTCTCGATGCGGCCAATGCCATCATTACGCGCAATCAGGGGCGTCTGGGCAAGACGCTCTGGACGGAAGGCGAGCGGGGGCAGCCGATTCGCTACTACCTCGCCTTCAATGAGCAGGACGAAGCCTATTTCGTAACCCAGCAAATCGAGCAGGCGGTCCGGGATGGCCTACCGCGCAGCGAATGCGCCATTCTTTACCGGGCCAATGCGCAATCACGTGCCATCGAGGAAGCCTTGATCCGTGCGGGTTTGCCTTACCGGGTTTACGGTGGATTGCGATTCTTCGACCGTGCCGAAATCCGTGATGCATTGGCGTATCTGCGCCTTGTAGCCAACCGCGATGATGATGCGGCCTTTGAGCGGGTGATTAACAACCCGGCAAGGGGCTTGGGCGACAAGTCCCTTCAGGCGCTGCGTGATCAGGCCAGAACGGCTGAAACCTCATTATGGCAAGCGTCGATAAACCTGTTGGCGAGTGGTAAATTCCCTCCGCGTGCATCGGGTGGTTTAAGGCAATTCATTGAACTGATCGATTCACTTGCCGTCGAAACGGCTGCACAAACGTTAGCTGATCGTGTGGCCATGTGCATTGATCGAAGCGGTCTGCGAGAGCTGCACAAGAAAGATCGCGATCAAGAGCGCGCGCAAAGCAAACTCGAAAACCTGGATGAACTCGTCAATGCGGCGCGAGGATTCGTGTTTGATCCGGACGAATCGCAGGGCATGAGCGAGCTTGATGCCTTTTTAAGCCAAACCAGTCTTGATGCGGGCGATGCGCAAGGCGAGGCTTGGGAAGATTGCGTTCAGTTGATGACCTTACACGCGGCCAAGGGGCTTGAGTTTGATCACGTGTTTCTGGTTGGCATGGAAGAAGGACTTTTCCCGCACCAGATGTCGATCGATGAACCCGGTCGGCTCGAAGAGGAACGGCGACTGTGTTACGTCGGCATCACCCGGGCACAAAAGGTGCTGACCCTCACCAGCGCCGAATCGCGCCGCTTGCATGGACGACAAATGTTCCCGATGCCTTCGCGGTTTTTGGGCGAACTGCCCGAAGCATTGATTGACGAAATCCGGCCACGAGCGCAACAGTCGTTCCGGGCGCAATCCGGATTGCCCGCCAAACCGGAATCCACGCAGGCGGGCTGGCGTATCGGTCAGACCGTGCGCCATGCCAAGTTTGGTGAAGGCACCATCATCGATCACGAGGGATCAGGTGCGAACACGCGGGTACTGGTTAATTTCGGCATTGAGGGCAGTAAATGGCTGATCTTGAGCTACGCCAATCTCGTTCCGGTTTAATGTCCAAACCATCACCCTTCGTGATCTGATCTTACTCAGCGCCGGATTTTCCCGGGCACAGCACCCATACGGCATCGGCGAGCGCCGGATTCAAAGCGCGTGATTGCTTATCTATTTGCAGATAAACGTCACTGGCGCCAAGGGGCGGGGCGCTACACTTGATGACCTGACCCGGAACCAGTCCAAGCTGCGTCAGCATGCGTAACTGTCCCGCGTTTTGAACCGCCAGACGCACAATCGTCGCCTGATCACCGGGAGCAAGCTCTGAAAGAGCGATGAGATCGCGCCGTTCAATCGGTGCTTGATCCGGAGCGGGAATCGGCGCGCCGTGCGGATCGAATTCCGGTTCACCCAGATGCGCCCATAAACGGTCGATCAGGGCACTGGAAAAGGCATGTTCCAGAATTTCAGCTTCGGCATCCACATCAGCCAGCGGTACATCGAGATCACGCACCAGAAAGGCCTCAATCACCCGATGACGGCGGATCATATCGATGGCGATTGCCGCACCGGCAGATGTCAGTCGTGCACCCTGGTAGCGTTCATATTCGATCAACCCGTCATGATTCAAACGCTTGAGCATGGCGGTGACCGATGCCTGTGCGATGTTCAATCGTTCGGCAATGGCCGAAGTGCTTGCGGCCGAATCGCTGCTTTGCTCGGACAATTTGAAAATGGCTTTGAGGTAATCCTCGTAGGCAGTGCTTGTTTTCATCGTCTCATCCGGCGGCTCTGGTTTGGTTCAGCAAGGCGAACTGTGCTGCGCATGCTGTTGCGCAAGCTCCCGGTAGAAGCGAGTTGACTGGACGAAATATGCCTTCTCTTCATCGGTAAGCGGGCGAACCTTCCGTGCCGGTGCGCCGAGATAAAGAAAACCACTTTCCAGTATTTTTCCGGGTGCCACAACGCTGCCCGCGCCGATTATGACCTGATCTTCGACGATGGCGTCGTCTAGAACGATCACCCCCATGCCGACCAGTACCTGGTTGCCGATGGTGCAGGCATGCAAGGTGGCGCGATGACCGACCGTCACATCTTCCCCCACCAGACAGGGAGAACCATACGGCCTTTTGGCGCTGGGCTGGTTGACGTGAACGATGACACCATCCTGCAAATTACTGCGCGCACCAATCCGGATGCTGTTCACATCACCGCGAAGAACGGCTGTGGGCCAGATGGATACGCCGGTCGCCAGATGGACGTCTCCGATCACGACGGCCGAGTCGTCAATCCAGGCATCTGATGCCACAACCGGGGTTTTATCCACGAAGTTCCGAACCATCCAAAGCCTCATTTCATGCTATCAAAGCTCGGAGTTTAGCCGATCGGCTGTTTTCTTTGCGCTTAATATGTAATGCGATTGGGCGCGGGTGTTTCAAACCGGTGAAATAGTTCGCATGACTTATTTTGCAATCTAAAGCATTTCACTATATTTTTATGGAGCACGAGCGATGAATCTCGGGCTCCGATACCTATCAGAACTCTTAATGAACACTCAAGAGGTGAAGAACGATGCGTTTAGTTAAATTTGCAGTGGCGGCAGCGTTGGGTTTATCAGTTGCCGTTGGGAGTTTCGCTTCTGCCGACGCCATGACCGATGCCATCAAGTATCGTCAATCCATGATGGGCGTGACCGGCTATAACTTCAAGATGATGGCGGCCATGGTCAAGAAAGAAATGCCTTACAACAAGGCCGATTTCGAAAAGATGGCATCAACAGTTCATACCATGAGCATGCTGACTCAAGACGGCTTCCCCAAAGGTTCGGACAGTTTGGCTGGCCCGACGCACGCCAAGGATGAAGTTTGGAGCAAGCCTGAAGAGTTTAATAAAGACGTGGTTGCGTTCCAGAAAGCATCCGCCGCTTTGGTCACCGCCGCAAAAACGGGTGATATGTCTCAAATTGGTCCCAAATTCAAAGAAACCGCCGGAACCTGCAAAAAATGCCATGATGCTTTCCGCTCCAAGTCTGAAGGCTAAATCACCGCTTGGTTGAGGGAGCCACGGTTTTGTACCGATGAGGGTTGATGTCCTATCGGATCTCTGAAGCCCAAGAACCCGACACAAAGTCGGGTTTTTTATCGCCTGAAATTCTTTGAGATGGCGGTTTCAATGACCAAGTGCAAAAAGAGCAGCATGATGCTGCTTGAAGTCGAAGGCGTCCGGTGTAAACAACTCAGCGGGACACTTAAAGCCCAGCG
>NCKC01000124.1 GCA_002282715.1 Halothiobacillus sp. 15-55-196
TTTATCCAAGTGGCGCCGTTGATCAGATATCGAAACTGGAATTTCTCGTTGACGGGAAGATCAACCGTGATGCTGAAGCTCCCGTCACTTTTCCCTTTTTTCAGGGGATGGCTTTCTTGTGACCATTCGTTGAAATCGCCAACCAACGTTACAGCCTCGGCCTCTACTCCATAAGCAGGTGGCAAGGTGAAGGTGACTTTACAAACCGGACGTGTTTTCAGTGGTTTTTTGATGAGGGACATGCTGTTTTCTCCATGAAAGATGATCGGGATAAGTCGTCGAACCGAGCCTGCCTGAAATCATGTTCCTTTTTATACTTTTTGTTTTACAGGATGATCACAAAAAATAAAGATTTACGCAAAGGATTTAGGGCGCTTGTTTTTGCTCCAGAAGACGGATCAGACGGCCTTCGTTGATCAGTCCGACGGTCACGAATAACAGCAGTAGAAGAAGGAGCGCGCCGACAGTCAAAAACATCAACGGCGCGACGATGGCTAGAAGTGATTGAGTCGCACTATCCAGTGCGTTGTTCTGAATCAGGTGAACTACGTGAACGGGGTTTACGAGTATCGGCTGCTTGATGAATGCCCATGCATAAAAGCTCAGGGTTATGGCAGCAGCAACCAGGGCGACGACTGGCCATCGCTTGATGAATCGTTGGCGGCGCGCCAGCATCTGTTGGATTTCTGGAGTCATGTTCTGCTCTCTAGCCACCGGTCACCGGCGGAAAAAATGCCACTTCATCGCCATCATTTAAGGGGTGATCAAAGTTGACGTATTCGTGATTTACCGCAGCCAGAATATTGGCGGGTCGCTCTTTCTGCGTGATGCGTAGCCAAGCATCGTGTACGGTGGCTGGCGTGTCAGTTGTTTTCAGCTCATCGCGCGCGAACTGCTCACGCAGGCTGGCGAAAAGTTTTATGGTAATGCCCATGAAGCGTTTAGTTACTCGGTCTTGATGGATGAATTGGAAACGGATCACCAAATCCTTGCCTGATCCTTGCATAGTGCCCGTCACAACTTATTGTCTGCTAAAGTTGGCCCCAAGCAAAGATTTGTCTGAAATTTCTGTGAACTTTTGAGGGGGTTGACGCCCGAAAATTCCCCGGCTGTTTCACGAAACGTGGTTTTACCAAGATAGGTGCTGTAATGAAGTGGATCAAACGAATTGTTATGTGGGTCGTTGCTCTGATTCTGGTGTTGGTCATTGCAGCGGTTGCCTTTGTCGCCACGTTTGATCCCAATGATTACAAAGATAAAATTTCCAGCCTCGTTCAGGAAAAGACCGGACGGAGCATTGAGTTGGGCGGGCCGATCAAGCTCACGCTGTTTCCGTGGCTGGGCGTGTCGGTGCGAGATGTTGCCCTGGGTAATGCGCCGGGCTTTTCCCCAAAGGACATGGTTACGGCCAAAACGGTCGAAGTGAAAGCCGCGTTTCTTCCTCTGCTCAAGGGCCAGTTTGAA
>NCKC01000125.1 GCA_002282715.1 Halothiobacillus sp. 15-55-196
GGGCAAGTCCTGCCCCAAAACAGATAGCGTTCCCGCGTCGAAATCCGCCAACCCCATCAGCATTTTCAGCGTGGTGGTCTTGCCTGCGCCATTGGGGCCAAGGAACCCGAAGCACTGACCCGAAGGAATCGTGAAATCGATGCCATCCACGGCACGAAATTGCCCGAACTGTTTGACAAGGCCCCGCGCGCTAATGACCGGCGCTGATTCGGTAACTGACTTTTTCATCGGCGGATCAAACACGCTCAACTCCTCGATAAATACGATCCAAGGCATCGACGACACGCGCCGTCGACCCTCGATTGGCTTGCACGACAGCATGGGCACGAACTCCGGCTTGTCGCCATGCTTCCGGTTGCGCCCAGGCAGCTTCAAGGGCGGCTTCTAGGGCGGCGACCACGTCCGCTTCATCTTTCACCATACGCACGGCATCTCGCTCTCGCAGCAATCGGTATACCGCCCGGAAATTATGCACATTCGGCCCGCTAAGCACCGCACGGCCGAACACGGCCGGTTCGATGGGATTATGCCCGCCCGTCATGACAAGCGATCCACCCATGAATATCACTTCGATTGCGGCAAAAAACTGCATGAGCAATCCGGTCTGGTCGACAAGCAGCACCTGGGTTTTTGTATCGACCGTTAGCCCCATCGACGAGCGCTGCATGACCAACCCTCGGCTGGATATCAACGACTGCACCGTTTGTGCCCGCTCAGGGTGCCTCGGCGCCAGGACGAGCAACGCATCGGGATGCTGCACAAGAATCTGTTGATGCGCATCCAGGACTACTGACTCTTCACCATCGTGGGTACTCGCCGCCAGCCATACGGTTCGGGCACCGGCAGACCAGAGCACGACCTCAGGCTGAGCCACATCAAATTTTATATTGCCGCAATCGATAATGCGTTCGTGCATCGCTGCGGGCGCCAGAGCGCGAAATCGCACCTGATCATCTTGCGATTGGGTGCAAATCAGGCTGATACGATTCAGCGTCTGCCTGAGCAAGGCACCACCCCAGCGGCGATACCGCCGGAATGAACGATCCGACAAACGCGCATTAACCACCGCCATCGGCACGCCGTGCGCCTCCGCCACCTGCGCCCAATTCGGCCACAATTCTGTTTCCATTACGACAATCAACTTAGGCCGCAACCGCCTGATGACGGCGCGCTGTGCGAAGGCATAATCAAACGGAGCATAGAAATGCCGCACACCCAATTCCCGCGCCGCTTGCGCACCGGTTTCCGTCATGGTGCTCACCACCAAAGGCACGCCAGGCCACCGCGATTGCAATGCGCGAATCAACGGTGCCGCCGCCCGAATCTCCCCCAGAGAAACCGCATGTAGCCAAACGCAACCCGTAGGCAAATCCTTGGCAACCCGCCCAAACTGAGCCCAAGGGAGTCGATGCGATTCAGGGGCACGA
>NCKC01000126.1 GCA_002282715.1 Halothiobacillus sp. 15-55-196
ACGATATGTGGCGGGTTCGACAAAAAGCCATTCAATCTGAGCTAACTCATGTTTGACTCCCTCGCTCTCAGGAGCGTGCACAGTCACTTAATGATGACTGCGCTCATCATTAGGCACCGCGCCGATATGTGCCTTGTATGAGCTGATCCAGTCGGTGGCGATTTCATGCTGAGCTTGCGCCAGGGATATTTCTCCATGACACACCAGTGCGTGCAGTCGGTTTTCTAATTTATCTTTGGCATAACTCCCCCAGCCGCCGATCACATGATGCGGCTCTGGCCACAGATTCTTCGAGGAATCTGGCGAACCGCCCAGCTCCAAACTGATGAGGTGGTCTTCCTCGTAGTCATACAGACGGGTATCGCTGTAGCCATATTCTCTGATCTGTTCGCGCTTGAGTTTTTCGGTGTACGCCTCCTCAGGACGAATTGACTTGGTGTAGCCGCCACGGCGGCAAATCGTCTCATCGAGATTTTGTTGAGTTACAGCCGAGTTGATGGCGCCGGGCGTTAATTTGGGGTTTGGCATGGCCTGAGATTCGGGTGATACGGCGGCATATCGACCATCGGCCCGTACGCCACCGGCGTTGGCTCCACCACCCTGCCCTATTGACTGACTTTGCTCATGCTGGCGTTGATAGCCATCTATTGCTTTTTCTCCCTCGTGCGCCACAATCGCGCCCGCTGCATAGCCTGCGGCATGTTCGGCAATATGACCAAAAAATCCTGCATTCGCTGCTGGGGATAAGCAGGCGAGAAGCAATCCGGCAATTATTATTCTCTTATTCATCAACAACTCTCTGATTAATACCTTTGACTGACTGGATGATGAACTGGTCAATCACCCGCCTGATACCTTGGTGTCACGAGTTAGCGTGATACGGATTTTTGACGACGATTATTGATTTCATGATCAACCAGTTTTTTCACTTCTGGATTTTGCTGCATGATTTTAGTGGCTTTTAATTGATCGTTCCAATCTTTCCCCATCGTTGGTTTTAATCGGGTCGCATCGGGATTCACTTCCAGAACCCGTTGATGATAGTTATCACCGGCTTTATCTAAATCGAAAGCTGATTGGATTTTCAAACCGTTATTGGTTTGTTCAAGCACATGAGCTTGGAGCTTTTCACGGGATGAACCGGTTATGGATACCACCGAGAAATTCCGCTCTTTGTTTTTATAAGCCATTTCGGCATAACTCACGGCATCAATGGCGGATTCCACATAAACCACGCGCTCAGGTTTGCCGATGTTGAGCGTCCAGAACCCCTTTTCCCCAGCCACACCATGAAAAGGTTTTTCACTCAACCCACGCTGTTCAATGGAACCATTGTCCAGTGCAAAACAGGCATTCACAAATCCTTGTTGACTGACCCCGGCAAAAATTTTGCGCTGCTCGAA
>NCKC01000026.1 GCA_002282715.1 Halothiobacillus sp. 15-55-196
GGTTGATTTCTGATGCGTCGAATTTCATCTCGGTTCTCCTGAAAAGTCATTAGTGACCCTTCAAGAGATACGCGAGCAGGCCGGAATTCAGCCTTCTGGCTGATGGTTTCCTTCCCAAAAAGTTTGCGTGCTACGCAAACTTTTAAGCTGCACTTACTGATTCATTGATTTCAAACGACCATCAAAGACGTAGGGGCCGATGATCGTCATCGTGCAGCGTGAGGCATCAGGGTACTTCGGGTTGATCAATATATTCCGTTCATAGGGACTAGCAGCCGAAGGAACGTCCAGAAGCAACGATGTGCCACTGGTCACCCAGTTATCGCCGATCTCCGCAAGCAGTCCAGGTGCAGGATATGTTGACCAATCATCTGGAAGTTGGCCTTCTTCTATTTTTGAGATTGAAGCGTTTTCCGGTACATCAATGGCAATCAGGACGTGAGCTGGAGCAAATTGCCAATCCACATGAACCAGAACTTCCATAGCTGCCGTGGACACATGAGACGCAGCATAAACAACTGGGGTTCCTCTGCTGTTCCAGCGGCCACCAATGCGCTTTGCTCCTTCTGCCTCATCGTCCAGACTGTCATGTGACCGATTCGCCTTGGCCAGACGCCATAACCTCATCAGCTATAGACTCCGTACTCGATCTGGTTCAAAACATCTTCGACCATATCGACACCAGGCTCGGTATCAAGGAGTGAAAAGGGAGACACCCCGCCAAGTGCACGATTTTTTGTCTGTAACCAATTCTTGGCTTTAACGGGATCCTCCAGAACACGTTCAGCCATCGCAGTGATTTTGGCCAGCCGATACAGCCTGTCAGATTCGTCGGGCTTAAGCACGTCAGCCCGGCGGCGGCGCGCAATCGTGCCACCGGCAACACCAATTTTCATAAGGACGCTGTTATCCCCAACGCCAAGGTGTTCAGCCAATCTGCTGACGTAACCGTATCCAATGCCCGTTTTCACTACATGCACCCACACCGACGCCTTGGAGAGATGCAACATGCCTGATTCAGAATCAAACATGAACACCTCATTCATGCCCATCTGATCGGCATCTGCCGAGGTGGCAACGCGCCCGCTTATGCGAGAACGAGATAGGCCAGTCTTGGTTGTGTTCATATAAAAATTACCTCCATATGGACATTCAATTTAGACCATATGGGCGATTTTATCCACAGTATTTGCTTACTGGAAGTGTTATCAACCAAACGCTTCGGGTAATCCCTCGCTTCGATTGGCGCCTGCGGTTGGACAATTTTGCGGACTACGCAAACTTTTGTCGCGCTCTCGGTGGGCATCACCATATCCGGCACATATCAACTCCCCAGCAGCCAAAAAAGCAGAACGACAAAACAGGGCTACTCGGAATGGTAGTGGAACGACAAAACAGGGCTACTCGGAATGGTAGTGGAACATAAAGGGGTGGCGACGGGTATTAGCCTGAAATCCTCGCAAGCGTTGATTTAAAGCTGAATTCCCTAGGCGACTGATAGCGTTGTTTTGTCGCCATTTTGACGACGCCAAAACATAGAAGGTTTGCGTAGTACGCAAACTTTAGGAGGGTATATGAAGCGAGCCAACGCCATCAAAACTGCACGAATCAATTTCAGGATTACCACGGCAGAAAATGATTGGTTGATCTCTCAAGCGAAAACTGAGGGCAAATCAGTTGCTGCATTGTTAAGAGAGATAGTTCTGGATGACTTGCGCAGCACGCAAAGAGCATCGGCGATGGAAAACCACATTCTCGAATTTGAGCGCCGTTTGGTGAATACGCTGCACTACCTCACCAAAGAGATGCGGCGATTGAATTCAACCGAGCAGGTGACTTTATCGGCAATCGATATTTTTCTTCGCACCTACCTCACGCACACCCCACCGATTCAAGAAGCTAATCGAGAGTTTGCAAGACAAGAGGCTAAGAGGCGTTACGACGAAATCATCACGGCGATCCACCGGGGGCTATCTGATGACTTCGGCATCACCGAGGTGGCGCGAACCTTTCTGACGAGCGAGGAAAACGAGCATGAACAGCCATGAAAAAGTTTGCGTGCTACGCAAACAATCCTGGTCGCTCTACGAATATTCCACGCGCGAGCAATGGGTTAAGGCTTGGCGAGCGGCAAGAAAGTTTGGTCCCTTTATTCAAACCAGTGCGGAAGCCGAAGTATACGGAGCCATGTTTTTACGCGCATGGCAATGCCTGTTGTATCGGCAATATTTCTCTGGAGGTGTGTGATGAATGACCTTGATGCTCTTGCTATCGAGTTACAAAGAATAGAAGCGGCCAAAAGTGAGGCCATCAGAAACGGCATACCTGCTTTGCACCGCGTCTACATGGCGGCCACTGGCAAGAGTGGGCAGTCGAGAATACTGCGCGCGTTCATCATTGGCATTTTCAATGGGGGCGACCATCCCTTTGACTTGAATCAATTACGCGCGCTTGATGAGACGCTTTTCGATGATGTGCTTGATGTTATTCGGCTGGATCGTCACGCCGAGGAAGAAGTGCATCGGTATTTACCAACCACTGCTCAACAAGCAATTTCGAGCTGGTCATTCTGGAACCGCTCGTCGATTTAGGCCAAAAGTTTGCGTAGTACGCAAACTTTTTAGCGCGAGTAGGTGGCGTGTTTGCGTGCTACGCAAACTTTCGCAGCGGTTTTGTATCTGGTGGGGAAAGGCCATGGCGAACAAAGATTCTTTGCGTAGTACGCAAACTTCGGGCGGAAACTCATCATCGGAGCGGGAAAGTCCGCTCAAGTGGTTTATGAAAGGCATCAAAGACAAGGATTCGATCCGTCTTCAGCGCAAACAGACGGCGAAACTATTGCGGGCGGTGCAAAAATTCGGTCGAAACAGCCGGTTGGGCGGCGGATTCCAGCAGAAAACACGAGGTAAGGAAGGGAGAAATCACTTTCAGCGGGTAGCTATTCGCCTGACCTATTCGCCCAATCGTGCGCCAGGGCAATGGGGTGCGCATGGCAAGTATATTGCCCGTGATTCAGCCCTTGAGGTGGGTGGCGGTGCCTTTGGTGTGAACGGAGGGCTAGATGCCGTAAGCACTTTGCGAGATTGGCAAACAGCGGACGATCCGCGCATGTTCAAAATGATTATCTCCCCCGAATTCGGGGACAAGATGGATCTGAAAAAATACACCCGCGATGTCATGGCAAAAATGCAGAATGATTTAGGCTGTGAATTTGAATGGGTGGCCGTCGATCATTACAACACGGACAATCCGCATGTACATGTGGCGATTCGGGGAATGGATAAGTCAGGCCATGAGATTAATATCCCGCGCGATTACATTAAATCTGGATTACGCGAATCATCACAGAATATTGCCACCCAGCATATTGGTTACAGACAAGAAGCCGATATTATTAAATCTCTGGACAGACAGATTAATCAAAATAGATTTACGGGCCTTGATCGTGAATTAATTAAACAGGCAACCGCCTTATCTGCCATGAAACATTGGCATCACGAAGAACCTAATACTATTAATTTCAAAAACACTAAACTCAAAGAGTCAGATCGGTTGCGCCTGATCAAGCGATTAACCCATCTTGAGCACATGGGTTTAGTAAAAAAACAAAGTGGCATGGAATGGGAAATACGGGGGGATTTTGAGCAGGCGTTGCGGGTGCGCCAAATGTCTGAAGATCGACTCAAAACCAAATTCCAGCATGGCAAAACCTTATCAGACCCAGAAATACCCTTGGTTTATCTGGATAGCCGTGAACCGCTGGCTAAACGCCTGTTCGGGCGCGTGGTGGGCGTTGGCGAGGATGAAGCCAAGATGAAGCCTTATGCCTTGATTGAGGCCGTGGATGGCCGCGTTTATTACCTGAACACCAACCAGTATCAGAAGGTTGGGACCACCGTGCATGTGCAAAATCTGAAATCCGGTATCGGGGTGTATCAAGAAGGAGATGCCGAATCGTTTTCGCGCGATCCGAAACGCCTCTTATCTGTATCGGCCACCTTGGCGCGAGGCAGTTACGCCGTGAAACCTACGGGTTTGGGCGGATGGGTTGGTGAATGCCAAATCGCCCTTGCCACCACGCAAGCGGCCATGGTGCAGCGGGGTGTGATGCGGATAGAGAACGGAACGGCAGTTTGGCTTGGTGATCGTCAACGACAACGGGGTTTTACACGATGAAGCGAATTTCACTGGTGATGGTAATGGCAGCAGCCTTTCTTGAAATCGGTACAGCAAGTGCGGATGGACAATATTGGGGTGGCTTCACAGAAAGCCAGACCTATGGTACCGGAGCGATTAATTCAGTTGTAACGGATATTTACGACAACTCGGACAATCCTCAACTTGTCGGTCAGAAGATGACCGTTAACATCAATCCGACTGGAGGGATCGGGCAACCCACTGCCTATTATGTAGGCATTGGCATCAACAACACTATGTCAGGAATGTATACAGGATCGGGGTGGAAAGCCTACAGAAGCGGGCTATATGAGCCAGCCGCTATTGGCGCAGGTGGACATCAAACATTCACGGTATTCAGCGGTGATAGAACAATTTGCCAATCGGTGGCTCGCCAGGTCATGTTGAATGGAGGTGGTATTGGCAATGTGGGCTCGGTTCAATTTTATGCCGGTTACGGCTATATCACCCCGGAAAATCAAGCCACAATGGAGAAGCTATACAGCCAACACGCAACCACGGTTCCCTCCGACACCATGCAGCTCATGTATGCACAAACGCAGATGATGCAGGCCAAGGCATATCAAAAGATTTATTCCGTTGATTGCTCAATCGGGAATTGATGGGGGGTTCTATGACTGATTCAAATCAAAAGCAGTTGCTCGAAGAGGTGTTGAGCATTATGGGTCGGGGTGAAGCGCCCTGGCAGCAATCAATCGGCAGTGATGATCGGCTTGCTGCTGAAATTGAACCCGCAAATCCCACAATTATCCTTGAGCAATTCGAAAAGGCTCTGAATGGTCATCCAGAACTCATGGAGGTCGCCAGCAACCGTATTCATGGAGATTTGTTTTCATCTGCTTTGAATGCGAGGCCGACCGTGGGGCTAAACGCTCTTTTAACAGATGGCACTTTTGATCAAATGCTGGAAGTGGCTGAACAAGAAGGCACCCTGAATGAGCTTGGCAAAGCGGTTTCGCTGATGGAGCAAGCCACCAAAACACGTTTAGCTCAAATGGGTTTTGAACCGGATGCGGTCAGACAGGTCGATCAAACCATGGGTGAAATGGTTGAAAAGCTCAGCACCCGAGAACGCACGACTTTGATACCTGATCGTGCGAAAGTCGAGGTAGCAAGAGAAGACCAAGCCTCAAAGCCAGACAAAAAAACGGAATTTGATCAGCTCGTTACCGGCCAGAATCTTGTCATCGAAAAAGCAGTGGACGATGGCATGTCGTATGTCGGCACGGTCGCTGGTGAAGATGGTGGCACGGTGATCGTCAAGGTCGGCGAGCATCGAGCCGTTGCCATGAGCAAGGCGCGAATGGAAGGCGATGTCGAAGTCGGTGAAAACAGCCGGTTTGGCTATGAAAATCAATATGGCAACGATGAGCGCGGGCGGGCGATTCGGGATAAGAATATTGAACTGGGCGGCCAGCGCTATGCCGTGATTGACATGGATGACCTGGTGCAACAAAACCGCCGCTCCATCATGGGGAAAGTTTTGGCCGTTGAGCCAGATGCCGTGTACACCAAATTCGGCAAGGATGCGGAAGGCCGGGATCAGGTGGTTGCACACCATCCGGCCAAGCTGGATGTTATTCCGGCGTTGGGTTCATTTTCCATGATTAATTACGATACAAACGGGCTTGGCAAATTAGTAGCCAGGGAGCAAAGTAAAGGGATCGATCAGCAGATCGAGCGGTGATGGCATGAGCGCATCTCTCGACATGGCACTGAATACAATCAATGAATTCTTCGATACCTATCCAGCGCTCGATGGACAAATTACTTGCCGCTTATGCAATACCTTGGAGGAAATTTATGGAAACCAACTTGAAAACGAAGTCTTCGGAAAAATCAAAGCCACGTATCATCCTGCACGAGGGGAAGTCATCATTCCCCTTGCCTATGTTCGTGACAACGACGACCTTGAAAGATCACTTCGACATGAAGCCATCGGACACTTTGGAATCAACACTTTTATCGCAGACGAAAAAAGACGAATCCTAAGCACAATCATTGATGCCCGTGATCAGCCGGGTATCAATAAAATCTGGGATTTAGTTGAAGAAAACTACCCAGACCTACCTCTTTTGATGAAGGCAGAGGAAGTATTTGCCTACTCATGCGAAGCCATCAATCCTGCTAAAAGCATCGATCAAAATCAGGGGAATCGCGTTCTTCGCGAAACCTGCACCGAAAAAACACGCCCCATGCAACTGCAAGACCTGATTGCCATTACTGAGTTGGTGGCTGATGGTTTGCGTGATCGTTCAAGAACCCAGCAAATTTTCCCCGCAACAGACCACGATCAATTTCGAATTGAAACAAAAAGTCCGATTATTGAACTGGGCGGCCAGCGCTACGCTGTAATCCACGCAGATGACTTGGTGCAGCAAAACCGCCGTTCCATCATGGGAAAAGTTTTGGCCGTTGAGCCGGATGCCGTGTACACCAAATTCGGCAAGGATGCCGAGGGGCGGAATCAGTTAGTTGCTCACCATCCGGCCAAGCTCGATGTGATTCCGACATTAGGATCATTTGCATCCATCAACTACGGCGCCGATGGGCTGGGCAAGCTCGTAACCAAAACACGCGGTCATGGGCTCGATCAGCAGATCGAGCGTTAATCTCATTAATCAAAAGGAAAAACACATGAACTCAAGCAAAAGCAAAGTACCCGGCGATGTGAACATGGCTAACCTTCGAGAAAAAATCATTTTGGCTGAACGATCCGGTGGAGCCATCGAGTTTACCGCCGATGAAGCCAAGCTCATGGGCGCATTCATCGAAGATGCAATCAGTGAGGCGGATGCCAAGGAAAGCGATAAGGCACCCGAATAAATGGGCTTAGTGTTGAGCAAATTCACTTGGTCAACACAAACAACACACATTTCCAGCATCAGACGATGTGCAATTTCGTATTCAGGAGACTGCTCCCATGGAACCCAAAAAGCCTTTCCACGAAATCGTGGCCGAAAAACTGATTGAGCAATTAAAGCAGGGCACCGCGCCGTGGCAAAAACCATGGCAACCGGGCGAGGCCGGTGGCATCGTGCCCATGAACCCCACCACTGAAAATCGCTACAAGGGCATTAATGCCATGTGGTTAATGGCTCAAGGCTACTCCGATCAACGCTGGATGACCTATAAGCAAGCCCAGGACATCGGCGCCCAGGTGCGCAAAGGCGAGAAAGGCACGGGCATTCAGTATTGGAAATTTACTGAAGAGCAAATTTTGCGCGACGACCACGGCAAACCCGTGATCGATGCCGAGGGTGAGAAGGTAAAACAAACCGTCAGGCTGGAACGGCCACGGGCATTTTTCGCCACCGTATTCAATGCCGAACAGATCGATGGTTTGCCGCCTTTGCAGCCAAAGGTTGAAGCCGAGCAAACATGGAAAGCACAGGAGCGTGCCGAAAACATTTTGCTTGCATCCGGTGCGGTAATTCGACATGGCGAAGCCGATCGGGCTTTTTACCGCCCTTCAACCGACAGCATCCATCTTCCGGATAAGGGGCAATTTCCCAGCGCCGATACCTATTACGCCACTGCGTTGCATGAGCTGGGGCACTGGACGGGGCACAGCAGCCGCCTTGATCGAGACTTGACGGGTAGTTTTGGCAGTGAATCCTATGCCAAAGAAGAGCTGCGAGCTGAAATTGCCAGCATGATTTTGGGCGATGAGCTGGGAATCGGGCATGATCCCAGTCAGCATGTGGCCTATGTCGGCTCTTGGATCAAATCCTTGCAAGAAGATCCTCTGGAAATATTCCGAGCGGCGGCCGATGCTGAAAAAATTCAAGGGTATGTTCTGGGCTTGGAGCTGGCGCGTGAGCAATCCTTGCAGCAAGAACCCACCCTCGAACCAAAAATCCAGCAAATCGAAATCGATGGCCAAAGTTACGCCGTCATTCACGCGGATGACTTGGTCCAACAAAACCGCCGCTCAGTCATGGGCAAGGTATTGGCCGTTGAGCCGGATGCCGTGTTTACCAAATTTGGTAAGGATGCCGGTGGCCGCGATCAGGTTGCCGTACACAACCCGGCCAAGCTGGATGTTATTCCGGCGCTGGGTTCATTTGCATCTATCACTTACGGTGCCGATGGTTTTGGCAAGTTGTCAGGCAATCAGCACAGCAAGGCGTTAGAGCAACAAATGGGGCGGTAAACCCATTCCCTCCCAATTCCCTGCCCCCTTGATACCGTGATTGAGTCCCAATACTGGATTCAATCATGGCCAAGAACACATCTTCCCCGACAGAGCTTTACAGTCTCTCCAATAAACCAACCGAGCCCGGCGGCTTGCAATTAATCGGCGTAGCGGCTGGTTTGCTGATGTTGCTTGCCGTGACGTTTGTCACCACGCAATACCTCGCGTCGGCTTTGGATTATCAGTCGGCCTTGGGTTCGCCGCTGATCGGCAAGCTGTATGCGCCTTGGATGTTTGCTATTTGGCTGTGGCAGTACGGCAATGTGCCTGCACTCAAATCGATTGTGACTGTCGCTTATGTGTTGCTGATTGGCGGGGCTGCCGTTGCCGTGATCGGAGCGGCGCTCATCAGCTATTGGTATCGGCGCAAATTTGGCAATGTCGGCATGGATGCACTCCACGGTTCGGCACACTGGGCAAGCGAGGATGAAATCAAGGAGATGGGGGTTTTTGATACCGCCGGGGTGTTTATCGGTGCATGGAAAAACCCACGGGGCGATATTCAATACCTGCGGCACGATGGCCCTGAGCATGTCATGGCCTTTGCACCGACCCGCTCCGGTAAGGGGGTGGGCTTGGTGTTACCCACCTTGCTGGCGTGGCGGCATTCGGCCTTGGTGTACGACATCAAGGGCGAGAACTATGCGCTGACGGCAGGCTGGCGCGAGAAGGAGGCGAATAACCGCATTATCCGGTTTTCGCCCACCGACATTACGGGTTCGGCCAGTTACAACCCCTTGAATGAAGTGCGCTTGGGCACTCAGCGGGAAATTGCTGACATTCAAAACCTCGTGACCATGATTGTCGATCCCGATGGCAAGGGCATGACCGATCACTGGGCGAAAACCGGCCATGCGTTGCTGGTCGGCACCGTGCTGCATGTGATGTATTCGGAGGAGGATAAAACCTTGCGCGGGGTGGCGACATTTCTCTCTGACCCTTCGCGCACGCTGGAAGAAACGCTGGCCGAGATGATGAACTCGAATCACCTTGGTGACCGGCCTCATCCTGTGGTGGCCGCTTCAGCGCGCGACATGATGAACAAATCAGAAAATGAGCGTTCTGGCGTGCTTTCGACCGCCATGTCGTTTCTCACGCTGTACCGCGACCCCATCGTAGCCTCAAATACCGACAAATCTGATTTTACCGTGGCCGATTTGATGAATGCCGAGCAGCCGGTATCACTGTATCTCGTGGTGCCGCCTTCAGACAAAGACCGCTTGAAGCCTCTGATTCGTTTGATGATTAACCAGATTATCCGCAACCTGACCGAATCGATGGAGTTCAAAGAAGGCCGTTCAGTGGCGGGCTACAAGCATCGATTGTTGTTGATGATTGATGAATTCCCCTCCTTGGGGCGGCTCGATATTTTTCAGGAAGCCTTGGCATTCATTGCCGGTTACGGCATGAAGGCGTATCTCATTACTCAGGATTTAAGCCAGCTTTACGCGGCCTATGGCAAAGATGAGTCGATCATGTCGAACTGCCATATACGAATCGCCTACGCGCCGAACAAAATCGAAACAGCCGAATTGCTCAGCAAGATGAGCGGCACCACGACGATCATCAAGCGGCAGGAGAGCTTTTCTGGCGGGCGCACAAAGCTGATGCTCGATCAAATCAGCACCAGTATTCAGGAAGTTCAGCGGCCATTACTCACGCCCGATGAAGCATTGCGTTTGCCAGGGCCGCAAAAGGACGGCCAAGGCAACATCCTGGAAGCGGGCGATATGCTGATTTTTGTCGCGGGCAAAGCGCCGATTTACGGCAAGCAGATTTTGTACTTCAAAGACCCGCTCTTTCTGGCACGCGCCAAATTCCCCGCACCGAATGCGCGCCCAGTGGTGGCCGCTTCAAGCGAACCAGCCCCAGCACCCGTGGCGGCACTCGATGAACAACCGTTGCAACAACCAGCGCCACTCAAGGCCGAGTCAAACTCAGTCGCGCCGCCGACGGGGAAAGGACAAACTGGCGTCACGTTTGCGCCGTTATCAATCACGCCCAGCTCAGAAAATCGTGAAGCCCGTATTATTCAGGCGACACCAATAGCCGCCCCAATACCGGCCATGACGAACGGCGCAGCGCTTGGACCAGTTTATTCCCCGGCAGAAGAATCAAAAACCCCTGAAAACATCACCGCCGAACCAGAATCAGAATCGCATGGAGAAGAAATCACCGTGGATGGTTTTGCAGTAATCCCGGAAGAAACGCAGGATTTACCGCCGCCGGATTTAGATACCGGCGAGCCGGATGCTGAGCAGTATGGCACCGAGGATTTTGTGATTTGCCATGCTGATGAACCTATTCGGAAGCGCAAGCCGGATGACTTATTGAACGAGTTCAAAGCCATCACGGAAAACGCCGAACTGGGTAGCGCCGAACAGGCATGGTTCACGGCAGCAGATGACGCGCCCGATGTCAGCGAGTTACGCGAAGCGGAGATTAGCGACGAAGGAACCGATGCCATCTTCGACATTTTCACCCCGCGATAACAGGAGAACATCATGAGCAGCTATATCAACCGCGCCCAGTTGCAAGGGGTTGTCGGTAACGATCCCGAATTACGCTATGTCGGTGAGAGTGGCAAAGCCGTGTGCAATGTGCGCCTTGCCACCACCAATCGCTATAAAACCGCCCATGGCGAATATGCAGAAGAAACCGAATGGCACACGGTCGTCGGCTGGGAAGCCGTGGCCGAACGCATGGCGCAGCTCAATAAAGGTGACTGGGCAGCCATTGAAGGCCGCATCCGTACCCGAACAGCAAAAGATGCCAAGGGCACCGAAAGAACCCACCGGGAAATCATCTGCGAGCGGGTGGCGCGGGTCGATGTTTTGAAGGCAGAAGCACGGGCGGAGAGCCCACCGAATAAAGCACCCGAAAAACCACTCCGTACCAGTGAACCGGCTCGAACGGATGAATCGTGGGGCGGGTTTGTTTATTAATCAAGTTTGCGAAAAAGGCTCGATTCAGTCACATTTAACAAATTTATAGTTAATTGCTGCAAGGAATCACATTAATGGTCGCCTCATCGATCCACGACGTCATCGACCAATATCGCGGCCTGTCCAAAGACGAACTGCAAAAAGGCAAGCTGTTCGAGCGAATGATGGTGCAATTTCTGCGCACTGACCCCCAATACGCCAACCAGCTTGATGCGGTATGGATGTGGAACGAGTGGCCAGATCGCTGGAAGGAAGACAACACCGGCATTGATCTGGTCGCGCAAGAAAAAGACACCGGGAACTATTGGGCAATCCAGTGCAAGTTTTACGACACAACCAGCCCATTGAAAAAAGAGCATATCAGCTCCTTTTTGGCTGATTCTGGCAAGGAATTTCAAACTGCCGATGGCAGCATGCGTACCTTTTCCTACCGTCTGATCGTATCGACGACCGAAAAATGGGGACGCAACGCCGAGGATGTCATCCAAGATCAATCCATCCCCGTCGGCACGCTGTATCTGAACGAACTCCAAGAAAGCCCGATTGATTGGGATCAGTTCAGTATCGAAAAACCGCATCACATGGTTTTACGCAAGAAAAAAGAATTGCGTGAACACCAAGGAGAAGCGATCCAGGCCGCTCTATCGGGATTTGAAGCCCATGATCGGGGCAAGCTCATCATGGCATGCGGCACAGGCAAAACATTTACCGCCTTGCGATTAGCAGAGAAACAAACCCCATCAAACGGGCGGATTCTTTTCCTCGCGCCATCCATCTATTTGGTATCGCAAACCCTTCGGGAATGGACGGCGCAATCCTTTAATCCATTCCATGCGTTTGTTGTCTGTTCTGACAGCAAAGTTGGTAAGGAAGAGGAGGATATTCACACGCATGATTTGGCCTATCCCGCCACGACAGATGCGAAGAAACTGGCCAAGGCACTTCAAGCGATCACCGATGATCGGCGCAGTGTCGTGTTTTCCACCTACCAGTCCATTCAAGTAGTCATTGACGCCCAAGCCATTGGCGCACTGGATGCGTTTGACCTCGTAATCTGCGATGAAGCCCACCGTACCACCGGGCTGACCTTGCCCAATGACCCGAATGACAGCGATTTTGTCAAAGTTCATAAAAACCACCTGATTCGGGCAAGCAAACGCATTTACATGACCGCGACCCCGCGCATCTACAACGACGCGACCAAGACCAAGGCCGGAGAAAAGTCTGCCGTTCTGTACTCGATGGACGATGAAGATCTGTTCGGCCCGGAGTTCTACCGGCTGAGCTTTGGCAAGGCGGTTTCCCGCGACCTGCTATCGGAATACAAGGTGCTGATTGTCGCCGTTAACGAAGACCGCATGGCCCATGTAGCGAACAGCTACAACCAGGCCTACAAGGTAGATGACAAGAAAGCCATCGATATTGGGTTTGCGACCAAAATCATCGGTAGCTGGAAAGGCCTGTCCAAACAGGACCTCAAATCCATTGATGAGCAAGGCGAGCAGCAAGATATCCTCGATGACACCGCGCCCATGCGTAGTGCCGTGGCTTTTTCAAAGTCCATCAAGACCTCCCAAGATACAACCGAGGTATTTACCGACCTGGTGCGGATGTACCAGCAGATGCCGGATGCAGAGCAACATGGCATGGTCAATTGCGTCCTGCATCATGTGGACGGCACCATGAATGCCGCGATTCGCAAAACCGAGCTCGACTGGCTCAAAGGTGAAACACAAGAAGAGATCCCGGATCGTCAGTGTCGCATTCTGTCCAATGCCCGCTGTTTATCCGAGGGCGTGGATGTCCCGGCACTGGATGCCGTGGTGTTCTTCGACACCCGCGAGTCCATTGTGGACATTGTGCAGTCTGTTGGCCGGGTCATGCGCAAGGCGGATGGCAAGAAACATGGCTATATCATTTTGCCCGTCGCGATCCCTTCAGAGAAAATCAAAGACTACAACAGCTACATTGAGAGCGATAAACAGTTCAAAGGCATCTGGAAAGTCATCAAAGCGCTGCGAGCACATGATGAACGGCTTGTGGATGAAGCTGAATTCCGGCGGCGGGTGCGCGTCATCGGTGGTGGTGGCGGCGGAGGCGGAGGCGGCGGTGGTCAAGGTGAAATTGATTTCCCCGTCGTGCCTATTGAGGACATTCAGCAAGCAGTTTACGCCGCCATCCCGAAGAAACTGGGGGATCGGGAATACTGGAGCGAATGGGCTAAAAGCGTAGCCGTCATTGCCGAACGGCTGATTACCCGTATCAGGGCACTACTGGTTAAACGGGAAGCTGAGCGCGCCTTCAGTGCCTACCTCAAAGGTTTGCATAAAAACATCAATCCCAGTATCAGTGAAGACGAGGCCATCGACATGCTGGCTCAGCATGTCATCACCCGCCCGGTGTTTGATTCGCTGTTCGAAGGGATTTCATTCACCCGCGAAAACCCCATTTCGCAGGCCATGCAGCGCATCGTGGATGTGCTGGACAAACACGAGGTCGATTCCGAAGTCGAAGGACTGGAAAAGTTTTACAGCAACGTGCGCGAGCGCGTGTCCTTGGCCAAGAGCGACAAGTCACGCCAGGATGTCATCAAGAACCTTTACGACACCTTCTTCAACAACGCTTTCCCGCGCATGGCCGAGCGCTTGGGGATTGTCTACACGCCGGTCGAAGCCGTGGATTTTGTCGTGCACAGCGTGGACGCCGTATTACGCCAGCACTTTGGCACCAGCGTCAGCAATCAAGGGGTGCAGGTGATCGATCCCTTTACCGGCACAGGTACCTTCATGGTGCGCTTGTTGCAATCGGATTTGATTCGCCCTGAAGACCTGCTGCACAAATATCAACACGAATTGCACGCCAATGAAATTGTGCTGTTGGCCTACTATATTGCCGCCGTCAACATCGAAAGTGCCTTCCATGCGCGAGCGGCCGAATACAAGCCCTTCGATGGCATTGTGCTCACCGACACCTTCCAGATGAATGAATCCCAGCAAGGCGATCTTGAAACGGGATTCTCACGCGAGAACACCGACCGTGTGGAGCGCCAAAAACGCCAGCCCATCCGTGTCGTCATGGGCAATCCACCGTATTCCGTCGGGCAGGAGAACGCCAACGACAACAACCAGAATCAAAAGTACCCCAAGCTCGACGCCCGCATCCAGGCGACCTATGCGGCGCAATCCACGGCCACCAACAAGAACAGCCTGTATGCCTCCGAAATCAAAGCGATGCGCTGGGCCTCCGACCGCATCGGCAAGGAAGGCGTGGTGGCCTTTGTGACCAATGGGTCGTTCATCGACGGTAACACGGCGGACGGCCTACGCAAGTGCATGACGCAGGAGTTCAGCCATCTGTATGTGTTCAATTTGCGGGGTGCAGCACGCACTCAAGGCGAGCAGCGGCGCAAGGAAAAGGGCAATGTCTTCGGTGAAGGATCGCGCAACACCGTGGCGATCCTCGTAATGGTCAAAGACCCGGCGCACACCGGCCCATGCGAACTGCGCTACCACGACATCGGTGACTACCTCGACCGGGAAGAAAAGCTCGCCATCATTGCCGATTTTGGCAGCATTGACGGCATTCCATGGCAGAAGCTCACCCCCAACGAGGCGGGCGACTGGATCAACCAGCGCAACCCGGAATATGAAGGGTTTGTGGCGTTGGACGATGATCCGAAAGCCATTTTTTCGATGCGATCACGGGGCGTTGAGACAAGCCGCGATGACTGGGTTTACAACTTCTCACGCCCCGCGCTCGAAGCCAACATGCGCCGCATGATTGACTTCTACAACAGCCAGGTCGCCGCATTCGGCGAGCAATGCCGTGCGGCGGGCAAAGAGGCAGAAAAAACCGCCGGGCGGCTGATCAACACCGATCCCAAGAAGATCAAGTGGACCGGCGGATTGATTGCCGACCTGACGAGGCTTCGATACGGCACCTTTGATGAAGGGAAGATCGGCGTATCGGTTTACCGCCCGTTCTGCAAGGCATGGATTTATTACGATCCGCAATTCAACCATCGATTCAAAGAAAAACTCTTCCCCTCCACACGCCACCCCAATCTCGCTATCTCGGTGACTGGGGCGGGATCAAGCAAGGAATTCTCCTGTCTGATCGTTGACACCTTGCCTGACCTTGAGGTCATCTCCAAGGGTCAATGCTTCCCCCTCTACGCCTACGAGAAGGCCGAGGCCGCCAAATCGAGCAAGGGCGATCTGTTCGATGCCCCGGCTGAGCAAGCCGACGCTGACGGCTATGTGCGCCGCGATGCCATCACCGATGCCGCGCTGGAAGATTATCGAGCCACCTATGGGGATAGCACCATCAGCAAGGAAGACCTGTTCTATCACGTCTACGGCATCCTGCACGCGCCGGATTACAGGGAGAAATACGCAGACGATCTGCGCAAGATGCTGCCGCGCATCCCGCGCCCGGCACGCGCTGCCGATTTCTGGGCGTTTAGCGACGCCGGGCGGGAACTGGCCAATTTGCACCTGAACTACGAGACCATCGAGCCCTATCCTTTGCAGGAAGTCATTACCTCCACTGTCGAGGATTGGCGCGTGGTGAAGATGCGCTACTCCAGCAAGGCCGACAAAACGCGGATCATCGTCAATGGCTACCTAACCCTCAAAGGTATTCCGCCCGAAGCGCTGGAATACGTAGTCAACGGCAAGCCGGCCATCGAGTGGGTGATGGAACGCTACCAGGTCACGACCGACAAGGGCAGCGGTATTCACAACGATCCGAACGCCTGGGCGGAAGAGCACAATCACCCGCGCTATATCGTCGATCTGGTCAAGCAGGTGGTGCAAGTGAGCGTGGAAACGACACGAATTGTGCAAAATCTGCCAACTGTTTGAGGATGCGCCAGACCTCACTATCGAAATATCGTGAGTTTTCATCGGAAATATTTTTTGGATTACATCACATGATATTCACTACTAAAAACCACTACTTTCCGGAGGAGATTACCAATGCAGCATCAGTTAACTACTGGTCATGAGGCCGACCGGCTACTTTTTCACCCAACGCCCGGTCTCAACCGCCGACAGACAGCGTAGCGGGATGGCGGTTGGCTGCAGCGAAATGCTAGACCCCGAATACGGGGCGCACGAAACCAACGCTGATGACTCAAACAGAGCCAGAATGCGCCAACTTTGGAACTATAACTCAATATTAATACCACAATAACTGCCTTGCAACTGCGTAATAATCGCGTACTATCACCACCCATATCATTGAAAATGAGGAAATACTATGGGACAAATTACAGTTCGAGAGTTTGAACAGAAGGTACGCGAAAAAGAAGAAGTTACGCTGGTTGTAAGAGCGCCAAGCAATACGATGGTTGAAGACTACGATTTTGATCGAAAGGCATCAGAAGGCACCTCGCTATCCGACTGGCTTGAGAACCGTGTTAAACCAAGGCTTGGTGGTCACGAGTGTGACATCGTCAGCCCTGACTATGTTGTTTCCACGCCTCATGGACGAACTAAGATTGGCACCCTCCGTTCGAAATATGAGCGTTAAGTACGCCGTTGCCGTCACCTCGGGGTCTGACCAGTCATTCGGGTACTCGTGCCTCCCAGTGTGCGTCAAGGTGCTCGATTCGATTACACTAAGAAAATGAATATCGAAAAACTATTAATCGGTTTGGCGTCGGTCGTGGTTGGTTGGATCTTGGCACAATTCACTTCTGTGGCGAAAGACCGGTTATATGCTCGAAAAATCAGAAAGGCCTTACTAGAAGAACTGAGTGAATTGAAGAGTGAACTGGATCGAACGGTGATGATTTTGTCCAGGCAGCTTCAAATACATGGTCTCGAAGGTATTGATAATGTAGCGCCAGTTCCAATTTCTAATCATATTTTCAGCAACTATTACAAAGATGCTGTTCTAACTCTAAACAAAGAGCAACGCATCTCTTATCAGCTTATCAACACCCTGATTGGCACCCTAAACGATAGCCTCTCCAACCATAAAGAACATACCGAGTCCCTTCAGTCACAAACGATGCGTGTAGGCAAGGAGTCTCTTACCAAATCAGATTACCGGCATTGGGGAGAGGGTGTAATAAGCCTATATGAGCAGGCCAATTCAACTCAGTGGTATATTCGGTATCACTTAAGCAGGCCAGAAAATCCGGGGTTGCTTCCTTATACCAAAGAGCATGAAAACTACCTTAAGTTTCTCCAAAAAGTAAATGAAAAATCCAAAGAAATAATCGAGAACGCGAAAGGATTGGACAAAGAGTCGTTTGAAAATGTGTACAACCCTGAGCATTTTTCCAAATAATACTTTTAAAAAGGTACTCTAGTCGTGCCGTTGGCGCTGGGATGTCGGCTTCACCGCCACCTATCGATGGCATTAGGGGGAATGTTATTGTGAGATACGAGCTTTCATCAAAGAAGAGTGGCATACAGCCGAAAGCTGTTTCCGTACTTGCAAACATGGATGGAATTACATTGTATAATTCCAGTTACAGACTGAGGCACCCCCTCGGCATATATAATCTCTCGTTTGGTACAGTATTGAAAAAAATGGACTCCGTTTTGCGTGAACTGGATAAAGTGCGCAAAGCATCTGTTTATCGTGACCTTAAGAAGCAAGACTGGGACGAAACGCTTGTTAGTAATTTAGATCAAATGCTAGATGCGATAATGGAGCATTTGGATGATTGCAAGAATATCATCTGCTGTTTTTTTGAGAATTCCGCCACGAAATCAGCAAATAAAGCCATACGAGAATTCAACGGTGAAATTAAAGCATATCGCAATCATGTGGCAATCATAGTAAACGCAATTAAGCACAATCAAAATAGGTTGCGCTCGATCTTTTTTGAAACCTTTAATGATTTCGTGCCAGGGTATTACGCTGAAGGTCTTTTGATTGATGGTACGGTTGGGCCCAATCCTGAAATTCACGAAAAAGGTAATGTCGCGATTTCGTTAAATAGAGATCTCCCTTTTCATATCTGCAATCTTTACTTTGTATCAGCCGTTCTGGCTAATAAGGTCGTCCAGTTGACGGGGATTAAGCCTCTCTCTTCGGTCGAGCAAAAAACAAACTACGCCGAGCTGTCGGCAGTTTTGCGTAAAGTTTCAGTGCTGCCAAGTATTGTGTTCCCCGATGAGGCAAAAAAACCATACCCATATGTAAAGTACACTTCTGATCATGTAAGGGGCGAGGAACGGTTGTTACTTGAGTTTCCTAGTAATCGATTAAAACCAAAGCCCGTTCCTTCTGGCTCCCATGTTCAGTTGTCATTCGGCGGGGATGGTGTGACCAGCTCATTCAAAATACCCTACTTTGGTGAAGGTGTTACTTCCTAACTTTTGCTCCACCCTACTGTGTGCCGCTTCGCGGCCAGCATCCAGTGATGCTTGGTAGCTCTCGCTTTTCGGTCCTCTGCGCTCGTACAGACAAACGACATATTTCAAGACACCCCTACTAATTTGAATTCCAAAAGCCCCTGACACACTGGTATCGCATCCAGTGAACAGAGGGATCCATCTTGAACAAGCAATCCAAACCCGCCGATGCCCCATCGGCGCATGAACAGCTCAATCCGTACATTTCCGCGCGTCGGGAATGGAATGAGCGCTATGGCGATTATGTGTCGCAGGCCAAAAACTGGCGCATTGTGGCGGTGTTATCCGGGATCACGGCAATTATGGCGGTGGCCGGTGTTGTTTATATCGGCGCGCAGAGCAAATTCATTCCCTACGTGGTGGCTGTCGATCAGCACGGCAGCGCTGTGGCAGCCGGTATTGCCGACCGTGCTTCAGCCGCTGATCCGCGTGTGATTCGCTCGCTCATCGGGCGATTCATTACCGATTTGCGCGGGGTGATTTCCGATCAGCAAGCCGAGAAGGCGGCTATTGATCGGGTGTATTCCATGCTCCCCTCGGGCGCTGCTTCGACCACCGTGATTTCGGGCTGGTTCAAAGACCAATCGCCCTTTTCCCGTGCGGCGACGGAAACCATTTCCGTGGAGGTGGAGAGCATTCTGCCGATTTCAGATAAATCCTGGCAGGTCGATTTCCGCGAAACCGCCCGCTCGCCAAATGGCATGTTGCTTTCTAAAAAGCGCTACCGCGCCACGCTGACCACCGAACTTTCCCCCGTCACCAACGAGAAATTGATTCGCCTGAATCCGATTGGCCTGTTCGTGACTGAAATTTCCATCACCCAAATTCTTTGATTGAGGTTTACCCCATGAATGAACCAATTTTAATGCGAAGCAACCGGTTTTCGGCAGTGACCCATGCCATTACTCAGGCGATTACGCTTGGCATTGCCTTGTCTGTTACAGCGGTGGCATTCGCTGAACCCGTCGTGCCCGCGATTGAGCATGGCGCAGGGCAGCAAGCGCACGAGGCTAATGCGCCGGTAATGCCGAGCCACTTGAATCTCACCCCGATTCCAATTCCTCACCCCGCCATGATGGCCAGCACGATGAGTGAGCGGTTTTTGCAGAATCCCAAGGCCATTCCTGCTCAGGGGAATAACGGTCAGGTCACTTTTGTTTTCGGACAAAGCGTGCCCACCATCACCTGTGCCCCGCTGCGAATTTGTGACATTAGCCTTGAGCCCGGCGAGGTGATTAATGGTGCGCCGCAAATGGGCGATACCGTGCGCTGGCAGGTTGCGCCAGCCGTTTCCGGTGAGGGGGATGACAAAATCACGCATGTGATTGTGAAACCCACCGATGTGGGACTGGACACCAATATGGTGATCCCCACCAACCGGCGGACTTATTACCTGCGTTTGGTTTCCGACAAGAAGAACTATGTGACCAGCATTGGCTTCACCTACCCAGATACGCAAGCCAAGCAATGGGCGGCGTATCAAGCGCAGCAAGCCAAGAAAGCGGCTGTGGTTATCGATAAACCTGCCGTGTCGGTAGACCAGCTCGATTTCAATTACACGGTTAAAAGCGTGAAGGGTAAGGGCATGGTGCCCGTGCGCATTTTTAACGATGGGCAGAAGGTATTTATCCAGATGCCAAAGGATATGCAGGAAGCACCGGCTCTGTTTATTGTCGGGCAGGATGGCAAGGATCAACTCGTGAACTATCGCCTGCGTGATGGCTATTTCATCGTCGATCGATTGTTTGATGAGGCCGCGCTGATTGCGGGCGTAGGCGATGATCAGTCGCGCGTCACAATTACGCATCACAACCACCGTGTTGTTGAGCAAGCCAGATCGGACAAGAACTGGTTTCTGGATTATGAGGATTAAGCCATGAGCAAGACATCAACTGTCGAGCCTGCGGGCTTGTCTTCGAGCGGAAAACCTCTGATCACAAAGACCGAGCCCAAGAATGGCATCCGCGTTTCCAAGCGTGCAGTGTTGTTGCTGGCCATTCCTACCGCACTGGCGGGCGCGGTCGTGATATACAACATTTTCTCTCGCGGGGATGCGCCCACTTTGGCATCTGCTGATAAGCCAAAATCCGTCGAATCGGCGATGGATGTGGCAGAAAGCATCAACCAAAAAGCTGAACGCCCGGTTGCGCCAAGTCTACCCATGGCTTCAGATCAGCATGATGCGCCGGTGGCTGGTGACAAGCCAAATGCCAAATCATCAACCAATCAGGCAGCGGCTCCTGATTTGAGCCACGCAGCCCCACCAAATGAGCAACCCAAACCCTTAACCCCTGCGGAACAAGCGGCTCAGCGTCTGGCCTATGAGCGGCTCCAGCGCTTACAGCAAGCCATGGATGCGGCCACCAAAACCAAATCATTTCGAGATACCAATGGCGGTGCGCCAATGGATAACTCGTCCACCAATCACGGGGCTATCGGGCAAGTTTCAGGGCTAGGATTAGCGGCAAATGGCGCTGGATTTAATCCAGGCAGCCTGTTGGGTAATGCCGCTGCTCAGGGTGCCCAAGGAGATCAAAAGGACAAAAAAGCCTTTTTGCAGGCAGCCAAGACTGAAATTGCCACACCGATTCTGGCCGCTTCGGTTAAGCCTGCTCAGTCGCCTTTTGAAATCAACTCCGGCACCGTCATTCCCGCTGTCTTGGTGACCGGTTTGAACAGCGATTTACCAGGCGAAATTATCGGGCAGGTTTCTGAGAATGTGTTCGACAGCGCCACGGGCAATCATTTGCTCATTCCCAAGGGAGCAAAGCTCTTTGGTCAGTATGACTCGCAGGTGAGTTATGGCCAGAACCGTTTACTGGTCGCTTGGCAGCGGATTATTTTCCCCAATGGTTCAACCCTTGAAATCGGCGGCATGGGGGGCGTGGATAAAACAGGTTCGGCAGGCTTTGAAGATCAGGTGGACAACCATTATTGGCGACTGTTCACCGGCGCCTTGCTGACTTCGATTTTCAGCGCCGGAATCCAGCTCTCACAGCCGCAAACCAGCAGCAACAACAATGGTGTGCAGGGAACAGGACAAACCATTGGTGCAGCCGTGGGGCAGCAAATTGGTCAACTGGGCGTTTCTATTTCGCAAAAGAATCTGGCCATCCAGCCAACCATTGTCATCCGGCAAGGCTATCGCTTTTCGGTCATGGTGGATAAGGATGTTGTCTTTCCGGGAGCGTATCAATGACCGGACACGATAACTCTGACCTCAAGCATGTTTCCTTGCGTTTATCACCCTTGGGGGAACGCATTTTGCGCCAATACACCGCCCGGCGGGGTGATGTGGCGCGGGTGGTTGATACCGCTTTGCAATTCATTTTGCAGGATAAGCGTGCCTATCAATTAACCCTGTTCCCGCGCGATCACAGTGGCGACATTGATTTGTTTACGACCAGTGTGCGTTTGCGTGCGCAACAGCATCAAGAAGTCTTGCTGCTTTGCCAGCACTTGGGCGTATCCCTGTCGGTATTTATTGAAGCGGCACTCATCGAGGCCGATGCGCGCGGACGATTAATCACCACGAGGAACAAGGTATGAACATTGTTACAGTAACGAACCAAAAGGGCGGCGTGGGTAAAACAACGGTTTCGGTTCACCTCGCCTGCGGCTTGGCAGAGCGAGGTTATAAAACCTTGCTCGTTGACCTTGATGGACAAGGCCAAGCAAGCACGCACTTGACCGGTGATACGGCCATCAATCGCCGTCCGAATGGGGGCGCTGAATTGCTGTTTGATCTTGAAAAGCTTAAAGCGGGTATCTCGCCTTTAACCACGCCGCTGGGTGTTGATCTTTTGTTTGGTCACAATGCCCTCTCGCGCATCGATGAAGGGGAGCGCACCACGGGTGATGCCATGGAGGTGCGGGATTATGTCCGCGCCCTACCCTACGACTTTATTGTGATTGATACCCCACCGGCCATGCAGTTGCGCCAGCTTGCCGCCGTGTTGTGGGCAGATGACGCGGGTGCGCGACATGATCAAAGCGGCCACCACCAAGGGGCTATTGGTGGATGGATTTCAGGCGAAGGTGCTGCTGAATCGAGTCGATAGCCGCATTGCGGATCAACGCAATGCCGTCAAGCAGATGAAGGCCGCTGTACCAGGGATGATCGATACGGTACTCACCGCGCGCCAAGCCGTGGTCAGCACGGCCTACAGCTCGCGCCTGCCCATCTGGCAACTGAAAAAAGACAAAGTAGATGCGGATTATGCTGCATTGTGGCGCGATTTACCCAATGCCATCGGGCTGACTGACCGCGTTCATCCAAGCACCGTAACCGAGGTGGCATGAGATGGGCTCCGTTCTTGATTTTCTCGGCGAGGCCATGATGGACGGGGCGGATTCATCTGCCTCATCAAGCGTGAATTTTGAGGGCATTCAGCGGATAGCCATTGATCTCATCAAGCCAGACCCGAAACAACCTCGACGCCTATTCGATGAAGAAAAGCTCGAAAACCTCGCCGCTTCTATCCAGCAAATGGATCTATTGCAGCCCATCCTCGTGCGCGAAGATGGGGGCTTAACCATCATCGTCGATGGCGAGCGCCGATGGCGGGCAGCCAAAATGGCCGGACTCAAAGATGTGCCGGTGGTGTTCAGTGCGCAAGCTCAAGCGCGGGTTCTGTTGGCGCAGGTCGTGGCCAATGAGAACCGAGAAAACCTCACCGACATCGAGTTGGCCAAAGTGATCGACACCATCAAGCGCGAATACAAAATCACAGGGCGCGAGTTGGGCAAACTGCTCAATCGCAACGATGCCCAGATTTCCCGCTTAATGCTGCTGGTTAAAAACCCGGAGATTATGCGCTTGGCCGAAGAGGGCATCATCACCAGCGCTGAACACGCTGCGTTATTCTCTGCCCTCGATGCCGATACTCAAGCCGAACTGGTGTCTCATGCCCGAGACAATCAAACGGCGCTGACTCATCACCTTTTAACCGCGCAAAGAGAAAAACCGCAAACGATAGTTCCTACAGTGAACGAGTCCCCCATAGATGAACCGGATGCTGACTCCAGTCATTCACCGTATTCCGATGATCTCGGTGCGTTTCCTGATGCAGGAACCGAATGGCAAGGCAAGAATGCCGATGGATGGGCGCCTGAAGATTCAATCAACAAGCCAACCTCTTCCCCACAAGCAAACCAAGATTCAGAATCTTGTGGGGAAGAGAACACCGCCAAGGCCAAGGGCGCTGGTAGCTTAACGCTCACGCCAGTGCAGTTTTCAGCCCTCTTTGAAGAAGATCCCGGCGTCCTCGATGGACTTACCTCAATTACCCTAAAAGCCCCACCAAAGTTGATTGCTGAACTCTCGGAACGGTATTCGGCTGGATAAATCGAAATCCCGGATGGTGTGTCATCTTGAGCCTGTCAATACACCAAACAGCCATAAGGAGCACACCATGAATACGCTGGCCTTGCCCACTTCACGGTTACTGACCACCGAAGAAGCGGCCAATTACCTCAATATCAGCAAAGAATTCTTGAAGCGGATGCGCTACGGCAAAACCACCGGCGTGGTGGGTCCCGTTTATGTGAAATTTGGCTCTCAGCCTCGTTACGATCGGCGCGATCTTGACCGATGGGTCGATTATTACCGAACCAATGAAGGCCAAACGCAAGCTACACAGAGTCATTGAGAATGGATGAACCAATCAACGATCTGCGGCGCAAGCATTTTCAAACGGAAGATGGGCTGATTCCGTATTTGCTGGAAGCTCATGCTATCGCCCATCTCCTGAATACATCGATGGATACGATGCGCCTGCTCATC
>NCKC01000027.1:0-27261 GCA_002282715.1 Halothiobacillus sp. 15-55-196
ATATAATCTGTTTTTTTAATATTAACTGGTTCAAATAATCAAAAGCTTTATAGCCAATAGAAAAATGCTGCTTACTTTACTATTGACAAATTAATCGCCTCTGTAAGTAAAATGATTTCGATTAATGCACCAAATTAATAGGTAATTCCAGAAGAAAATAAAGGGAAAGTTCGGTGTATTGATCATAGTAAAACCGACGAGTGAACTCTTCGGTTCGGGGCGACACAAGGCAGTGCCGCCATCATCGGTGGTTTGAAACACAGATGATAAAAAGATAGAAAAATTATTTTTGTTTTTGTTCTCCGAACAGATCGGGATGGTGACGTTCGTAGTTTTCCGAAAGCACAAACAGGGGAGTCAGGATGGCAACGCGTTTAATTCTGATAATAACGGGGTTACTTGCACCGCTCTCGTCAGTCATGGCGGCAAAAGAAGACCCGCTTAGTTTCAACATGCCCATCGGCGTAACGGAAACCAGCCAAACGGCCTATAACTTGCACATGCTGGTGTTTTGGGTCTGTGTCGTTATCGGTGTCGGTGTGTTTAGCGTGATGGCTTGGTCACTGTTTCGCCATCGACGTTCTCGAGGTGCTGAGGCATCACAGTTTCACGAGAACACGGCGGTTGAAGTCATCTGGACACTGATTCCGGCGTTGATTCTGGTCGCCATCGCTGTGCCTGCTACCAAGGCGATTATTGCGGCTAATGCCCAACCTGCGACACCGGATGTCGTGATTGATGTTCTCGGCTCACAATGGAAATGGGAATACAAATACCCCCGTGAGGGCATTTCGTTCTTCAGCAACCTGGCCTCTCCCAGTCGAGATGCCAGCCAGCTCGGTGCCAAGGAATCACCCGCCAACGTTCCCTATTACCTCCTGAACGTGGATCATCCCATGGTCGTTCCGGTGGGTAAAACCGTTCAGGTACAGGTCACCAGCTCTGATGTCATTCATTCCTGGTGGGTTCCTCAGCTCGGTTTCAAAACCGATGCGATCCCGGGGAAGGTTAACAAAATGAGTTTTGTCATCGACAAACCCGGAACCTACCGAGGACAGTGCGCTGAACTCTGTGGGGCGGGTCATGCCTTCATGCCGATCGTGGTCGAAGCCATGATGCCCGCCGCGTATGCCGAGTGGATGAGCAAGGAAAAGGCCGCGCTTGCCGCGACGAATGCCCAAGCGGCTGGCCCTTGGAATATGAACGCCGCCATGGCCCAGGGCAAAAAGGTCTACGGCACGGTCTGTGTTGCCTGTCACCAAGCAAATGGCAAGGGCATCAAAGGCACGTTTCCCGCCCTCGACGGTATGAGCATCAGCGTCAAGGATCATATCGATATCGTAGTGCACGGCAGCAAGAAGAATCCAGTCATGCAGGCCTATGGCAAGCAGTTAAGCGATCGCGACATCGCCGCCGTCATTACCTACGAACGTAACGCCTGGGGTAACCACACCGGGGATCTCATTACGCCCAAAGAAATAGAGGCCGCACGATGAATCACACCTCTGAACACGTCCTGCACAGTACCGCAGCAGACACAACGATCGATCACATCGGTCACGTCCATGAGCACGACGCGCACCATGGCCCCCGAAAGGGTATCCTGCGCTGGCTATTGACGGTGAACCACAAGGATGTGGGCACCATGTACCTGGTGCTCAGCCTGGTGGGTCTCATGGTGGGCGGGGTGATGGCACTGATGATCCGCTCGGAGCTGTTCCAACCGGGCATGCAGCTGATGCAACCGCAATTCTTCAACTCACTGACGACCATGCACGGTCTGACGATGATTTTCCTCGCCATCATGCCTGGCCTGACCGGGTTGGCGAACTGGATGGTGCCGCTTCAAATCGGTGCGGATGACATGTATTGGCCTCGCGTCAACAACTGGGCTTTCTGGGCCATGCCCCCGGCAGCGATCATTCTCTGGAGCACGTTCTTTATCCACGGGGGTGCTCCAAACGGTGGATGGACGTTCTACCCCCCGTTATCCGGCAGCTTCGGACCGGAATCGATCGACTGGATGATCGTTTCCATCCACATCATGGGGATTTCCTCGTTCTTCGGTGCACTGAACATCATCCTCACCATCCTGAAGATGCGAGCACCGGGCATGAAGTTGATGGATATGCCTCTGTTCAGCTGGTCGTGGCTGATTACCGGCTTTTTGTTCCTGCTGGCCATGCCCACCCTGGCCATCGCCGCTACCATGGTGTTGTCGGATCGCAATTGGGGGACACATTTTTTTGAATCGGGCGGGAACCCGGTGTTGTTCCAACACATCTTCTGGTTTTTCGGCCACCCCGAAGTCTACATCATGATTTTGCCGGCATTCGGCATCATCTCCGAGGTGGTGCCAGCGTTCTCACGCAAACCCATCTTTGGGCGTAAATCGATGTTTTATGCGACGGCCGTCATTACGTTCCTGGCGACGATCGTCTGGGCGCACCACATGTTTACGGTCGGGTTGCCGGTGTGGGGGCAGTTGTTCTTCATGTACTCCACCATGCTGATCTCGGTGCCCACCGGCATCAAGATCTTCAACTGGGTTGCGACCATGTGGCGCGGGTCTCTAACCTTCGAAGCGCCAATGCTTTGGGCAATCGCGTTCATCATGTTGTTTACCATCGGTGGATTTTCCGGGGTAATGCTCGCCAACGTGGCCGCAGATTATCAGTATCAGGATACCTATTTCGTGGTCGCCCATTTTCACTACGTACTGGTGAGCGGATCGCTGTTCGGCATATTTGCCGGCGTGTATTACTGGCTGCCCAAATGGACAGGGCACATGTACAACGAGCGCCTCGCCCAATGGCACTTTTGGCTGTCGGTGATCTCGATGAACATCACCTTTTTTCCCATGCATTTCGCAGGCTTGGCCGGCATGCCGCGCCGGATTCCCGACTACGCGGTTCAGTTCACGGATTTCAATATGATTTCAACGGTCGGGGCTTTCATCTTTGGCTTCTCACAATTGATTTTCATCGTGATTTTGATCAAGGCCTATCGCGGTGGAAAAGCAGCGGGAGCCCGGCCATGGGATGGCGCAAGGGGACTGGAGTGGGTCATCCCTTCACCGGCGCCCTACCACACGTTTACTACGCCTCCAACTGCCAAGCAGTTGCATGACGAAGGCCCCAAGGCGTACGAGTGATGAGTTTGGGCAGGGTCTGCGCTTTAAACCTGAAGCCAGAAGCGACCGTTCATGTCGTGCGTTCACCCTCCAAGAACGATTCACACGGACGGTCTTCTGTTCACGCAACTGTAATAAGTGAATCCAATTGAATACCTTCATCGTCGACAGGCGGATATCACCAAGAGAGAGGTTCATGCGTTTTCAACCCGCACTGGCACAAACCGTTTTGACCCTTCTGCTGTTGCCGGGTTTCATTGCCTTGGGCGTGTGGCAAATCCATCGTGCCACCGAAAAAAAGGTTCTGTTCGCGCACGAAGCAGCCGCAGAAACAGCAACGCCTCAACCACTGGGCTCTCTGATCACGAGTCAGAACCCAGTGCATTACACGCGTCATAACTCTGGGTCGCTCTCCCTGCATGTTCGGGCCCGGGGCCGGTACGATCCGGCCCATCTCTTCCTGCTGGATAACCGGGTGCATGATGGACAAGTGGGTTATTACCTGCTTGCACCGCTTCAGCTGAACCCGACCGCCGGGAATAAGTCTGCCGTCCTCGTCAATCTTGGCTGGGTTCCTCTGGGCGCAAGCCGCCAACAACGCCCCAAGGTCAGTGTGCCGATAACCGATGTTACTGTCACCGGACTCGCGCTCAAACCAGACAAACCGCCCTTTACCCTTCAAGGCAGTCAGGAGTTTTCATCCGGTTGGCCAAACGTGATTCAAGCCGTGCAACCCGAGCGTATGGCACAGCTCTTGGGATATCCACTGCTTCCAGTAGTGATCTACCCCGACGGCTCAGAAGTAATGGCCATTCGAGAGAGGGCCATGCATGCCTTCGGCCCGATGCGGCACTATGGCTATGCTGCTCAGTGGTTCGGTTTTGCAGTCATTCTGGTGGGCTTATATCTCCGACACGGATTCAAGCGCGCGCGCGACAAAGGAGCAGAGCGATGGACGGTGTAAGCAGCGTGTTGCCGCAACGCAAAGGGGTCGTGATCGGTGGGTTGGTTCTCATTTTCGGTCTGCCTCTCGCTTTGGCCTGGTTGGTTTTTCAATTACATGCCGGCTCCTTCAAGGGCGGTCTGGAACATGGCGAGCTCATCACACCGGCTCAACAGTTTTCCCCGCCGCCGATGAGCAACGGTCAAGGCGAGGCAATCTCGGGTGATCTGTTCCGTGGCAAGTGGACACTGGTGTATCACACCCCGGATGACAAAACGAACACCGTTCCCTCACAGGCCAACCCCTGCGATCAGCATTGCCTAGACCTGATGGATACCTTGAGCCGCATTCGCCTGGCACAAGACCGAGCAATGCGTGAAGTACGCATCGTGCTGGCATTGCCTACAACCGAGGAGTCACCCCAGACCGACGGAACGAAGTGGGTCGACAGCAACATCCATGTCGTTACCACCGATCATTGGCCATTGGCACCGGGATCCGTTTATATCGTTGATCCACAGGGCTTTCTGGTGTTGCGCTACCCACCTGGGTTTGAGCCTACCGGGTTGCTCAAAGACTTAAAGCATCTTCTCAAGCTTGCCGGCAATTAAATCAGGTGCCTCTTGATGAACCATTAAGGTTCAACGGCACATCGTAAGTGGAGTCAAATCATGACCGTACGTACCCAAACCCTCACGCTAATGCAGGTTATCCCTTGGCGAAGCTATGTGAAGCTATGCAAGATCAAGGTCGTCTCGCTGGTGGTTTTTACCGCACTGGTCGCCATGGTGCTCGCCGCCCCACCAGGTAATCTGCCTTGGGCAACGGTACTGGCTGCGACGGTAGGCATTGCGCTCGCCGGTGCGGCGGCGGCGGCGTTAAACCACATCGCAGACCGGGAAATCGATATGGTTATGGGCCGTACTCAGAATCGTCCGCTACCCATGGGAAATATCTCGAGGGGATCCGCCACCGTATTCGCCTTATTGCTGGCCTCTCTTGCCCTCGTGATCATCTGGACCTTGGTCAATCCGCTGACGGCCGTACTGACGCTCCTGACACTGATTGGCTACGCCGTGATTTATACACGTTATCTCAAATGGATTGGGCCGCAGAACATTGTACTGGGCGGGGCTTCTGGCGCGGCACCGGCCATGCTGGGTTGGTGTGCCATCACCGGTCACATCGGATGGGAAGCATTTGCCTTGTTTCTGATCATATTTGTCTGGACACCACCCCACTTTTGGGCACTTGCCATAGCACGGCGAGACGAATATGCCAAAGCAGGGGTGCCCATGATGCCGGTGATTCGGGGGGTGGCCTATACCAAACGCAGTATTTTTGCCTACGCCCTGGTTCTGATCCCAGTAAGTTACCTGCCGGTAACCGTCGGCCTGAGTGGGCCTTTCTACCTGATCGGCGCAACCGTGCTTGGCGGTTTGTTCGCCATTCGAGCCTATCGACTGATGTCTGTTGACAGTGATCGACAGGCGATGCGGCTATTCGGTTTTTCAATCACCTATCTTACGGTCCTGTTTGCCTTGTTACTGGTCGATCACTACTTGCCGATCAGCGGCTGGTCCTCCTGGTGATCACGGTCATCACGCCATGGCGATGAATCCCCTATTAGTTCAATCAAGGCAAGCCGGACTGACCGGCTACTGCCCGGACTTTGTGAGCAGGCGGTGACCGATTCGCTGACCAGCGCTCTGTTCAGCACGGTGGCCACCGCTGCAGCCTTTCTGCAGCCTTATGAATTTTCCCCCACGGTTCTCGGGGTCTGCCTGCTGGCAGCCGGGTTGTATTTTCGGGGTCTTCGACGGCTCAACCGCAAGGCTGGTTGGGATACGCTGTTGTTCGCCTTAGGGCTTGTCAGTATCTACTTAGTGTTGCAAACCCAAATCGATTACTACAGCCGCTTCAGTTTTTTCATGCACCGAACACAACATCTGGTTCTGCACCATCTGGGGCCATTCTTGATTGCCGCTTCCGCTCCCGCCTCCGTGCTATTAGCAGGATTGCCGAAATACATGATTCGGATCATGAGCACGTTGCGCGCGCGGTATCCTGTCATCACCCGGCCGATCCGCATGATTCAGGCACCTTTTGTCTCCGGCTTCCTGTTCGTCGCCATCATCTATTTCTGGCTGATACCGGGCATCCATTTCGACGCCATGCTCAGCTTGCCGCTGTATAACGCCATGAACTGGGGCATGGCCATCGATGGTCTCATGTTCTGGTGGATGATCTTCCGTCAACCACCCGCCGGGATGCTCGAGACACGCCACTACGGCGTTCGTCTGCTGGTCCTGTTCCTGGTGATGTTTCCACAAATCTTGCTGGGCGCGTACATCGCGCTGAGCCCGACGGATCTGTATCCCATATATGCCCTGTGTGGACGGGTTTTACCAATAAACCTACTTCAAGAACAAGCGCTGGGTGGATTGGTGACCTGGATTCCGGCCGCCATGATGAGCGTTCTGGGTGCGCTGGTTCTGTTGGTTCGTTGGTCACAAAGCAGCAAGATGGTCACAACCCCGCCCATCGTCCCCGAGCCTGCCGCACAACACACTATGCATCCGATGGCAGATCCCTACACAACAACTTGAGGTGCGCTCATGCAAGACTTGGAACGTGACCGGCGCGGCAAATGGTTATTTCTCACGCTGGCTTTGTCTTGGTTGGTTATTTTTACCAGCGGTTGCAGCAAGCAGTCTGTGCACTGGAACGCCACCGATATTTCCGGGATCATGGCGCCACTGACTTTTAACCTCACCGACGAGCACGACCGGGCGGTGACCGGTATGGACTATCGTGGCCATATTGTTCTGCTGTATTTTGGCTATACCTTTTGTCCGGATGTTTGCCCACAAACCTTGACCCGGCTTGCAACCGCCCTCAACTCATTGGGTAAACAAGCCGAAGACGTTCAGGTTCTGTTCGTGTCGGTCGATCCCAATCGCGATACTCCGGCGGTATTGAACAAGTATGTCCGTTATTTCTCACCTCGGATTATCGGTTTGACCGGCACCCAAAGCCAATTGAAGGCTGTCACCAAGCGCTACCGGGTGGCCTACAGCTATGGCAAGGGATACCCGGACAAAAATAGCTATTACGAAGTCAATCACAGTGCTTCGGTCTATGTCTTTGATCCCAAGGGTAACGCACGCCTGCTGATCGATCAGCAGGAAAGCAGCGATCAGATTGCGGCTGATCTCAAACAACTGATTTTAGAATCGTCGCCCCGAACGTGATTCGATTTTCGTTTTTCTTCGACTTTGATCCCCACGGGCTTCAATTTACATCGGAACGCGCCACACCCGGTCCAGCAATGTAATGGCATGAACAACACGCACACGAAAAAATCCTGCGTAATACCGCCCCGGTGGCGCATTCGGTTGCATAGTTGGCTCGGTGCCACACTGACCCTGCCACTGATCCTGATCGCGCTCTCCGGCGCGGGTCTGGCCTTCGCCAAGGAATTCGAACGCGTCCTTGCGCCCGACCTGTGGACCGTATCGGCTGTGGGCGAAGGGCAGAGGATGAATCTAAACAGCGTGATCGATCACGTGCACCAGTGGCGGCCGCACGATGAATTACTCAGCCTGAACATGCCTGAACGGCCCCAAGACACGGTCATGGCGACCGTAAAAGGGCCCGAAGGACAAGTGTTCGAACTTTTTATTGATCCGTATCGGAAAATACTGGTTGGTGAACGGCCTGCTAACCATGATACCGTTTACTGGCTCGGTTCAATTCATCGATCCTTGAGCAGTGGTCCGATTGGAGCGGTCTTGGTTGCACTCTCATCCATCGGCGTGATTCTGCTTTTTCTCCTCGGACAATGGTATCGGCGAGGACAGCGGTATCAGCAAGGAAGCGAACCGGTTGTTTCCGTCCACGGCCGACTGGTGTATTTAGCCGCCTGGGTTTGGTTGATTTGTGCATCGACAGGACTTTTTGCCCAAATCACCGATCAATCACTGAACTCTTTCGCACCGCCAGACGGCAGGTTGTTCGCATCGATGCCACGCGATACCTTATCGTGCACCGGTGCACAAATGGACATGATCTGGTGGCAGACGGACGGACGATCACTGGCACGCTGCATGGCGCCCGGCAGCTTCGGGCCATTTGGTACACGGTATAGCAATGGTAAGCAGGACGCGATTTCACTGGCATTCAAAGACTGGCTTGCCGCCTTTCACACCGGCAGCGTGATGGGCATCGGCGGGCGGGCGATCTGGTTCTGGGGCGTTATCTTGCTGCCCGTGACTTTGCTGTCGGGCTTGCTATTGGGGTACAAACGTAGCCGACCTCGATCCGTTTCTGTACCGAGCAATCCGAAATAATAACCCGATAAAACCCATCAAACCCTTAGGTAGAAATAATCAACGGTGACACGCCATCGACGGACATTGCCTGAAGTAATCTTGGGCAAACAGAGATATCTTGATGTCGCCCAAATCAGGTAACCCATATTTTTTAGCGGTCGGTTCGACCGTCAGCCGGCCTTTAGTAGCCTGAAAATCAACTCGTGAACAGGAAACGCACCCCGATGAACAGACAAAAACAACTGCATAACATGGCTATCATGACAATGCTCGCCGTACTCTTCCTGATTTGGGTCGGAGGCACCGTGCGTGCAACCGGCGCGGGTATGGGTTGTCCCGACTGGCCGACCTGTTTCGGACGCGTCGTTCCCCCGTTCAGCGCAGCCGATCTGCCTCCCGATTACCGACACACCTACGCCCGGCTAGGCTACGACAAAATGCCGTTCGATCCAGTCAAAACCTGGACTGAATACCTTAATCGTCTGACGGGAACGCTGATTGGGCTGCTCTCGATTCTGACCTGCGTACTCGCAATTCTGGCACACCGACAGGACAAGGCCCTGCCTTGGCTCGCGGGTGGGGCATTAGGCCTGGTGATGCTGAACGGGTGGCTAGGTGCCGTGGTAATCGACTCTAACCTCCATTCGGCCGTCGTCACCACACATATGATGTTGTCATTCGGTGTCCTTTTTTTGTTGATGGCGGTTGTCACAAGAACATTACCCTCATCCAGTCACCAGCCTGCACGCATCAGGCGGCGCGGGTTTTTCCTGGTGCCCATCGCCATGGTGATCACGGTGGTACAAACGGGTCTGGGGGCCCAGGTTCGTGAGCGGGTGGATCAAATGGGAACCACCGAACACCTGACCTCTGTCGTATCCTGGCTTGATCACGTCGGTGCTGTGTTGAACGTCCATATGGCGGGCGCTCTAATTGTGATCATCATTAATCTCTGGTTAATGCTGCGGTTCTTTGGTGCGGACGCACGGGTCAATTGGGCACTGGCCGTACTCTTTTTAATCGTCATCATGCAAATCCTTTCAGGCACGATACTCATCACTCTGCATTTGCCCACCCTCGTGCAACCTCTGCATCTCTTGGGCGCATCCATGCTGTTCACCACACAAGCCTTCCTGTTGTTGGCACCGACGCACGTAGAAGATCAGGTGTCACCTCTTCATCATGGTCGTCCGACAACCTACTGATCAGTCAATCGGATCGATCACCCCCCGTACCCAGGCCGAAAAAGTCAGGAATCAGCTATCCGGGGTCGCTTGCGCTGCTCAAAATAATAAACTGCGGATAAACTGGGCGTAACAAGTGGAGAAAAAAGTTATCCACATTTCTCAAGCATCCATCCACAAATGAATAGATCAACCATACCGAGGTTCACATTTCAGTAAGTCGTTCAATAAAATGATCTCTTAAGACTTGAACCGCAAAACGGCCTTTACCATTCATCATCACTAACAAAAGAATCAAAACACTCTTTAACTAATACAAGACAACCGAACACACCAAACCATGCAAAACACATCCAATGAACCCGTTCGTCTTACCCAATACAGCCACGGTGCCGGTTGTGGCTGCAAGATATCTCCCGCTCTGCTGGATGAAATTCTGCATAGCAGCAGCATTGAAAAACCCCATTTTGGCCAACTCATCGTTGGTAACGATTCCAAGGACGATGCTGCCGTCATGGACTTAAGCGACGGTACCGGCATCATCAGCACCACTGATTTTTTCATGCCCATCGTGGATGATCCGTTCACCTTCGGTCGAATTGCTGCAACCAACGCCATCAGCGACATCTATGCGATGGGAGGCAAGCCCCTGATGGCGATTGCCATTTTCGGCTGGCCGATCGATAAACTATCCGCCGAAATCGCCTCGCAAGTCATCGACGGAGGGAAACAAGCCTGTCACGATGCCGGGATCCCACTGGCCGGTGGACATTCAATCGATGCGCCGGAACCCATTTTCGGTTTGGCCGTAACCGGTCGCGTTGCACTCGATCACCTCAAGCGAAACGATCAGGCACAGGTGGGGGATTACCTCTTTTTGACCAAACCACTAGGTATCGGCATTTTGACCACGGCACAAAAATCCGGTGTGTTGCGCGAAGAAGATCGGAATACGGCACCTGATTTGATGTGTCAGCTCAACAAGATTGGCTATGAACTCGGTCAAATGAGTGATGTGCATGCGATGACGGATGTCACCGGTTTCGGCCTTGGCGGACATCTACTGGAAATGTGTCAGGGTAGTGGAACATCTGCCATGATCGATCTGGCACGAGTACCAAAAATCAGGAATGTCGATGTCTATCTGAAGGAAAAACAGACACCAGGCGGCACGCATCGCAATTTTGCCAGTTACGGAAAACACCTCGCCGAAATGACGGACGACGAAAAGGCCATCGTCTGCGATCCGCAAACATCCGGCGGATTGCTCATCAGCGTGGCACAAACCGCTGTGGATGAAGTTCGCGCATTGCTTAAGGCCCAAGGGATACATGCCGAACCCATCGGCCGAATGGTTGCCGCCGAGCCCAACGAAAAGACCATCCGCTTCGGCTCGATCTGATGGTGGAATCTGCACCCAAGGAAACCGATCTGAAGCGGGTTTTGCTGGAAAACATACCGCTGCTCGATGTGCGCGCGCCGATTGAATTCAACGCGGGCGCTTTTCCTGAATCGACCAATATTCCGCTCTTGACGGACGAGGAACGACACCTCATCGGTATCCGTTACAAGACACAAGGACAGGACGCCGCCATTGCCCTGGGTTACGCGCTGGTGGATGAACAGCAGAAGCAACAGCGTATTGCCAAATGGGCAGAATTTTTTCAAACACACCCCAATGGCATGATTTATTGCTTTCGTGGTGGCCTGAGATCACGCCTGACGCAACGCATGCTCATGGATGAGGCCGGTATCACGGTTCCTAGAATCGTTGGCGGATACAAGGCCATGCGCCGTTTTCTGCTGGATCGGCTTGAAGCCGATGCGGCGCAGGCGAAATTGGTTGTTCTGGGTGGGCGAACCGGCACCGGAAAAACCGTGTTACTGAATCAATGCGAACGCTTTGTCGATCTGGAAGGGATTGCCCACCACAAGGGGTCGGCCTTCGGGCAGGAACTGGAAGCACAACCGCCGCAAATCAGCATCGATAACGAGATGGCCATTGCCTTGATGAGAAATCGGGTGGCCAGGCCGGAAGCACCGATCATGCTGGAAGACGAAGGATCGAAGATCGGTGCGCGGCGCGTTCCTCCGCCGTTATGGGAAGCCATGCAAAAGGCGCCATTGGTCGTTTTGCACACACCTCTCGAAAAACGGATCGAGCAGGTATTCGAAGATTACATCACCAGCCGGTTGCAAAAACTCATTCAGCTATTCGGCCGGGAACAGGCCGAAGAAACAATCAAAACGAACATTCTGCAATCGCTGGACAGCATAAAGAAACGTTTGGGACTTTCGCGGCATAAGGATTTGTCCACTCTGGCGCTCACGGGATTGAATCACTATTTCGCATCGGGCGATAAACTCGGCATCGAATCATTGATCGAGCAATTGCTGATCGGTTACTACGACCCGATGTACGACTATCAAATCAACAAGAAAAAACACCGGATCGTTTTTCAGGGCACTGAAACCGAAATTCGAGACTGGTGGTTTTCAATATGTGACCTATGAGCAACAAAAAATCAGAACATTCCCTATCGATTCTGGGTGGAAAAGACAAACTGTTCGATACGCCTGAAAAACAGGGGCCATTCTGTTTCAATCAGGAAGTGGCCGCCGTTTTTCCGGACATGATCAAACGATCGGTGCCCGGATACGCATTCACGCTTGATCTGATCAAGGATGTCACGCGTTTGCTCGTGCGGGAAAACAGCCGCATCTATGATTTGGGTTGTTCGCTCGGCACAATCACCCTGGCCTTGAGAAGTGGCATTCTGGCTTCGGGTATCGATGCCGATTCCGTAACGATTCATGCCATCGACTCATCGCAAGCCATGATTTCCCGGGCGGAAGAATATATCGGTTCGTTTCAGGCCAGCGTGCCGATTGTTCTGCATTGCGGGGATATCACAACGCATGAATATCTTAATTCTTCGCTGATCGTGCTGGCCTACACCCTGCAATTTATCGAACCGGAAAAACGGCTGGATCTGCTGAAAAAAATCCATGCGGGATTGAATCCCGGTGGCGGGCTGATTCTGGTCGAGAAAATTCACGATGAAGACGACACGATGCAGGCCATCAGCACAGAATTGCACCATGAGTTCAAGCGTCGCAACGGTTACTCCGAACTGGAAATCGCCCAAAAAAGACAGGCACTGGAAAACGTACTGAGAACAGAAACCGAAGAAGCACACAAAAAACGCTTCCAAGAAGCCGGATTTAGCAAAACCATCCTGCTTGGCAAACACTATGCATTTGCTTCATGGCTGGCGCTTAAATAAAAAATGGAACCGAACACGATCAAAGGCCGATTTCTGGCAATGGCGTCATCGATGGACGCCCAGGGGGATGCCGACGGTGACAAGGCAGCGTTTTCCCAATGGTTGATTGAACACGCCGCGCGATTCGATGACATCAATCACGGGCACTGGGAAGAGTGGAGTCAGGTCGTGGCCGGGTTGCCTATTATTCCTGCCCAACGGGTTGTGACACTGGACCAGCCGGTGGTTACCGTCTGTGCCTCAGATATTGAATCCGAAGACAGAAAAGCGGCAAGAGAATCCCTTGAGCGGCAACTTCGCCAACTGTCGCCCTGGCGCAAAGGGCCGTTTTCCCTGTACGACGTGTTTATCGACACCGAATGGCGCTCGGATCTCAAATGGCAGCGACTGCGAGCGCACATCAGTCCGCTCGATGGCAAACGGATTCTGGATGTAGGTACGGGCAGCGGTTATCACCTCTGGCGGATGTTGGGCGATGGTGCAGCAAACGCGGTCGGCGTTGAGCCGACCTTGAGTTTTGTCGCCCAGTTCTACGCGGTGGCGCATCTTCTGGGCGAACGTCGGGCCGTGATCATTCCCACGACGCTGGAAAACTTAAGCCGCGCGCCGTTGTTCGATACCGTGTTCTCGATGGGCGTGCTCTATCATCGCCGAAACCCGCTCGGGCATATTCAGGAACTGGCCGAATGCCTGAAGCCGGGCGGGGAACTGGTTCTGGAAACGCTGGTGATTGAAGGCGATGCGCAGCAGGTATTAACCCCAACCGATCGCTACGCGGGCATGCGCAATATATGGTTCATTCCGAGCGTGGCCTTGCTCTGCGTGTGGCTGGCCCGTCTGGGGTTCGAATCGATTCGGCTCGTCAATCAGGAATCGACCAGTCTCGATGAACAGCGCGCCACGGATTGGACCGATTTCAAACCATCCTTGGCCGATTTTCTCGATCCGGTGGATCGTTCCAAAACGATCGAAGGCTACCCGGCGCCGCTGCGGGCGATTTTGACTGCCAAAAAGGTCAACCGATCCTGAATAAACGATCGAGATTGCGGTAACCCATCGCCTCGCTCAGGCAAGCCGTATCGATTTGCGGTTTGCCATCCAGATCAGCAATCGTTCGGGCTACCTTCAAGATCCGGTTTCGGGCGCGGCCGGATAGCTTGAGTTTTTCGATGGCTTGATTCAAAAACAGCTGATTTTTCGAATCGAGCTCGGCCACGCTGCCCAGTTCACTCGAAGACAACTGTGCATTGGGTTTATTTTGCCGTTGCAACATGACCGCTCTTGCTTCGGTGACGCGCGCGCGGACCTCGGCAGATGTTTCTTCAGCAGCAACCGAATTGAATTCGGTGGCGGGAACCCTTGGAATTTCCAGATGCATGTCGATACGGTCCAGCAGCGGCCCGGAAAGTTTTGCCCGATAACGTTGCGCTGCGACAGAATCGATTTCCACCCCTTGCGGCGATGGATTCATGGCGGCAATCAATTGAAATTGTGCGGGGAAATCGGCTTGTTGCGCCGCGCGGGAAATCGTGATTTTGCCGTTTTCCAGCGGTTCACGCAGGGCTTCGAGCACCTTGCGATCAAACTCCGGTAACTCATCGAGGAACAAAACCCCAAAATGCGCCAGTGAAATTTCGCCGGGTTTCGGGTTGGAGCCACCACCGATCAAGGCCACCGATGAGGCGGAGTGATGTGGATTTCTGAACTGCCGCAGGCCAAAACGTTCCGGCGTGAATCCCTGGCTTGAAATCGAGGCGATACGAGCCGATTCGATGGCTTCGCTTTCGGTCATGGGTGGAAGAATGCCGGGCATTCGTTGCGCCAACATGCTCTTGCCTGCGCCGGGCGGGCCGATCAGCAGTAGATTGTGCTGGCCTGCGGCGGCAATCGCCAGGGCGCGTTTGGCTCTGGGTTGGCCGCGCACCTCGGATAAATCGCCATCCAGGGCCGGATCGATCGGTGCCAATGGGCGCGGCACGACGTCATCGAGATTTTTCTGACCTGCCAAATGCGCTACAACGGCCGTTAAATGATGGGCCGTCAGGGCGTGAATATCCTTGATGACCGAGACTTCATCCCCGCAGGTTTTGGGTAAAACAAGAATCCGCCGCGCATCACGCGTGGCAATGGCAGCAGAAAGCGATCCGTTAATCGGTCGAATGCCGCCATCGAGGGATAACTCGCCCAAGAATTCATAGTGTTTGAGTTGCTGCAAGGCCGTTTCGGTATCTTTGCCGGGAATTTGGCCCGTTACGGCCAAAATGGCGATGGCAATCGCCAGATCAAACCGGGCGCTCTCCTTGGGCAAATCGGCGGGCGCCAAATTGATGGTGAGCCGCTTGGGTGGAAATTCAAATCCGGAAGATAAAATCGCGGCACGCACGCGATCCCGGCTTTCGCGGACCGCCGTTTCAGCCAGCCCCACCAGTGTGATTGCGGGCAAGCCATTGGTGACATGCGCTTCGACCGTCACTAACGGCGCATCAATACCAACTTGTGCTCGGCTGTAAACTTTGGCGATGGACATGACTTTCCTTGTCTTGATCGAACCCGCCTTGGGTTGGCGTGTTGAGAAAAATCAGTTGAATGAATCGGGCAAGAACGCCCGCTGTTTCAGGAAAGGGGAGCGGGGATTATTCGTTTTGCGCGTTGTTATTCAATGCCGCTTCCAGAGCGGCTACACGCTGTTCGAGCGCTTCGAGTTTCGCCCGTGTCCGCGCCAGAACCTGCGTTTGAATATCGAACTCATCACGCGTCACCAGCTCCATCTTCTGGAACGCATTCATCACGGCCTGGCGAATGGTTTTATCCATCTCCGTTTTGGTTTGGCGCAGACTTTCCGGCAGAGCCTGTTCGATGCGTTGAGACAGTTCTTCGATGGTGTGTGCAATAGACATAGGAATAACCTCCTGTGTGGATGGTTGGATTCTTGGCGATTATCGCCCATCATGCAAGCAGAGATTTTGGACTACTTCAACTCGTCGCTACTCTTGTTGAAGCACCAAATTATGGTCAATTGACCCGGCTGATCGGTCGGGTGTCCATGGACATGCTAACGGTCGGCCTGGCTCATACCCCGCGGGCGGTTGTGGGTAGCCGGGTAGAATTATGGAGTGATCGGGTACCGGTAAACGAGGTGGCCTCTCGCGCAGGCACCATCGCCTATGAATTGTTATGTCACGTTAAACGGGCCCGATTCGAGTATTCGGGCCAGTCTCATTATTCAGGAGAAGAGTATGAAGCAGATTCAGACGTCAAATGCACCGGCCGCGATCGGTCCTTATTCGCAGGCGATTACCGTCGGCACGATGCTGTTCACTTCGGGGCAAATTCCGTTGCGTGCCGATGGCACGCTGGTTGAGGGCGATATCAAGGTTCAAACCCGGCAGGTGTTCGATAATCTGCGCGCGGTGATCGAGGCAGCGGGCGGCACGCTTGCACAGGTGGTCAAAACCACGGTATTTCTCAAGGATATGCAGGATTTCGTGTCGATGAACGAAGTGTATGAGGCCGAGTTCGGCGGGCACCGCCCCGCGCGTTCCGCCGTGCAGGTTGCCCGTCTGCCGCGTGATGTTCTGGTTGAAATTGAAGCGATTGTCTCACTGGCGTGATCGAGTGAATCAGGAATCGACCCATGCAATTGACCTAGGCAATCGCTGCATGAATCCATCCATGGCTTCATGGGCTTCCGCCCGCCTGCCGTATTTCAACAGCTTTTTCCAGGCGACCAAGGAGCCAGCGGCCAAATTGGCAAGGTGAATCGTCAGCCTGGCCGGAGACCGTTCCTCGCATGTGTTTTTCGGCTCTTTCGGCTCTTTCGGATCGGAATCGAATGACACAAATGTGCGCATGGTGCGCTATTTTTGGGCAACGCTTGGTCACCGGGAGCGCCATGTCATCATCAGCCGGAACAATGCCTATCACGGCGCGACGGTGTGTGGTGCCTCGGTTGGCGGCATGGCATGCATGTTCAGGGTGGCTTGCCGGTGGCTGATCATCGCGCTGAAAACCTACTGGTCCGAGATTCAGCGAAACTGGAACAAATATGGGATTCTGCTGATCTGTGACGAGGTCATCTGTGGCCTCGGTCGGTGGCGTCTTGGTCGCCGCGCCTGAGACGTTCAGCATGGTTGGCGGATTCGAATTGATGAAGGACAAGGCCAAACACCAGTCCTTCGATGCATCGCTGGAAGTTGGCATGATCTGTCGCGGTCACTGCTTTGCCAACGGGCTGATCATGCGTGCGGTGGGTAATCGAATGATCATGGCACCGCCATAGGCGTGTACCAAATCGGACATTGACGAACTGATTAAGCGGGTGCGCATCTGTCTGGATGCCACGCTCAAGGACAAACGGGTACCTTGAAAAATCTTTCGAGATTTCCATACAGTCGCGAGGCTGGATGGATGCAGTACACTCGGCCAAAGTGACTGCTTGAGCGGCAACGCTTGTAAACAGTTTACAGAGGGTGTGTTCGAAAAGACCACCCATTGTGATCCCAGGTTGGACTTACTCGATTGTGACGCACGGGTGCTGGATGTATTTTTTCGAACTTGCCAATGACCCTGAGGAGAACTTCGCATGAAATCAGTATTCAAGAAACAATTGCTCGGCGGCATGATCGCGGTCGCATTTACCGCCGGTCTGGTTCCAGTCGCGGGCGCGGCAGAGGAGAAGGTTCTCAATATCTACAACTGGTCGGATTACATTGCCCCGGATACCATCTCAAATTTCGAGAAGGAAACGGGCATCAAGGTCAATTACGACAACTACGACAGCAATGAAACGCTCCACGCGAAACTCATTATCGGCCATACCGGTTATGACATCGTGGTGCCCTCAACCAACTGGGCCGAACTGCAAATCAAGGGCGGCCTGTTCCAGAAAATCGATAAGAGCAAGATCCCGAATCTTGTTCATCTCAACCCGGCCATTCAGAAACTGCTGGCCGAGGTTGATCCGGGTAACCAGTACCTCGTCAACTGGCTGTGGGGCTACACTACGGTGGGTATCAATGTCGATAAGGTCAAGGCGGCGCTTGGCGATACGCCGATGCCCAAAAGCGCATGGGATCTGATCTTCGATCCGAAGTATGCGAGCAAACTCAAGTCCTGTGGTATTTCCGTGCTGGATTCAGCCAATGAAGTGCTACCGGCTGCCCTGCATTCAATGAACTTGCCACCATTTAGCAACAACAAGGCCGATTACGAGGCAGCGTTCAAGAAAATCGAGAAGATTCGCCCGTATATCAAGCTGTTCTCATCTTCCAGCTACATTGACGATTTGGCGAACGGCTCATTGTGTGTTTCCCTTGGCTGGTCCGGCGACATGAGCCAGTCCGCGCAGCGTGCGATCGACACCAAGAACGGTCAGAAAATCGAGGTCCTGATTCCAGAAAACGGTGGGCTGGCGTTCTTCGACAGTATGGCGATTCCAAAAGACGCGCCGCACCCTGAAAATGCATACAAGTGGATAAATTACATCCTGCAACCGAAGGTGGATGCCTCTTTGACCAACGAAGTTCTGTTCGCGAACCCCAACAAGGACTCCCTGCCGTTTGTTACTCCGGATGTCGCCAACAATAAGTCCGTGTTCCTCTCCGATGCGGATTTGGCGAAACTGGTCATACCCAAGGCCGTCAATATCAACACCCGTCGTCTGATGACCCGTCTATACACCAAGTTCAAGACAGGTTCTTGATGTGCCTACACTCTGTCCGTTCAGCTCGGGCGGAGTGCTTTTCTACCCAAGTGGATAGTGTGGCGGCTCTTTCCGCAGCCAGTTAGACTTGCCGGTTAGTTAGAAAAGTTGAATTTCATGAGGAGATAGGTATGGCGTCGGTAACGGCCACTACTGATCGAGAAGTGTTATTGAGGATCGATGGCGTCAGCAAGGTTTTCGACGGTGTCGTCAAGGCCGTGGACAATGTTTCCCTTTCTGTGAAAAAAGGCGAAATCTTTGCCCTGGTGGGCAGCTCGGGCTGCGGCAAGTCGACCTTGCTGCGGATGCTGGCCGGGTTTGAAACCCCGACGAGTGGCCGTATCTATCTCTCCGGTCAGGATATTACTGATCTGACGCCCTATGAGCGTCCGGTCAACATGATGTTCCAGTCCTATGCGCTGTTCCCGCACCTGAACGTTTGGGACAACGTGGCGTTCGGCCTGCGGCGCGATGGCCTGAAAGGCGCCGAACTCGCCAAGCGCGTGGACGCCATGCTCAGCCTTGTGCAGTTGTCCAAATACGGCAAGCGCAAGCCGCATCAACTCTCTGGCGGTCAGCAACAGCGGGTGGCGTTGGCACGAAGTCTGGCCAAGCGGCCCACGCTCTTGCTGCTCGACGAGCCGCTAGGCGCGCTCGACAAGAAACTGCGCGAAACCACCCAGCTCGAATTGGTCAACATCATCGAACAGGTTGGCGTGACCTGCGTCCTGGTCACGCATGATCAGGAAGAAGCCATGACCATGGCCTCGCACATCGCCGTCATGGACGAGGGGTGCTTCCTGCAAGTGGGTACGCCCGATGAAATCTACGAGACGCCCAACAGCCGGTTTGTCGCCAGTTTCGTGGGCAACGTGAATATTTTCGAAGGCAAGGTCGATGAAGACGAGCCCGATCACATCACCGTGATCTGCCCCGAATGCACGCATTATGTGGGGCATGGCATTACCGGTACATCCGGGATGCGTGTGGCGGTTGCGCTGCGGCCGGAAAAAATCCAGCTTTCGCCGGTGCAACCGAACAAGAACCACAACTGGTGCGCGGGCGAGGTGGTCGAAATCGCCTATCTCGGGCCGCATACGACCTATCACCTTAAACTCGAGACAGGCATGGTGCTCAAGGTTCAGCAGCCCAATCTGACCCGTAAAATGGCGGACGACCTGACCTGGGGCGATCATGTGTTCGCGCACTGGACCCGGGATGCCATGGTAGTGCTGACGGAATAAGGAGGGCACGATCATGAGAAAGCAATCCATCATGCCTCGTCTGCGACGGATGTTCACCGTTCACAATCTGGTGATCGGCATCCCGATGATCTGGCTGTTTGCCCTGACCGCAGCCCCCTTGTTGCTGGTGCTCAATATCAGCTTGGCGCATATGGACATCACCTCGGTGTCCAGTCTGTGGCACTGGGCCGATAATGAGCTGACCCTGAAATTCAATTTCGGCAACTACCTGTATCTGGGTGAGGATTCACTCTACTTCGACACCTATGTCTCCTCGCTGAAATTCGCTGCGCTGACGACGCTGTACTGTCTGATCGTGGGCTATCCGTTCGCGTACTTCATCTCACGGGCGCCAGCGCATTTGCGCACGATGCTGCTGATGCTGGTCATGTTGCCCTTCTGGACATCGTTCCTGCTGCGCATCTATGCGTGGAAAGCCCTGCTGGCAGATAACGGCGTTGTGAACAACGGGTTGATGGGGCTGGGTGTGATTGCCTCTCCGATCCACATGATGCACACCTCGTTTTCGCTCACCATCGGCATGGTGTACGCCTATCTGCCGTTCATGGTGCTGCCGCTGTACGCAACGCTCGTGAAACTGGATGGCCGCATGCTCGAAGCGGCGGCCGATCTCGGAGCCAGTCCGTTCAAGACCTTCTGGCTGGTCACGGTGCCGCTGACCAAGCGCGGCATTATTGCCGGCTCGCTGCTGGTGTTCATCCCGGCGTTCGGTGAGTACGTGATCCCCGAACTGCTCGGTGGCCCAAGAACACTCATGATTGCCCGCGTCCTGTGGGATGAGTTCTTCAGCAACAACGATTGGCCCATGGCATCTGCCGTCACCATCGTGATGATCCTGCTCATTCTTGTGCCCATGGCCCTGTTCAATCGTTACAACGATGAAACCAGACTGGGAGAGAAGTCATGAGAAACATGTATGGCCGATCGCTGTTTGGTCGCAGCTGGCTGATCGCCGTATTCATCTTTTTGTATATTCCGATCGTCACGCTGGTGGTGTACTCGTTCAACGATTCACGGCTGAGTACGGTCTGGACCGGATTCACCTTCAAGTGGTACGTGGATGCATCACACGACCGCGAGTTGATCGATGGTTTGATCATCTCGCTCAAGCTGGCGTTCATGAGTGCGAGCCTGTCGGTGATCTTCGGCACGTTCACGGCCTTCGTGCTGGTGCGGTACGGTCGCTTCAAGGGGCGTGGACTTCTGGCATCCATGGCCAACGCGCCGCTGGTCATGCCGGATGTCATCGTGGGTATTTCCCTTTTGCTGATGCTGGTTGCTCTACAGAAGTGGTTGGGCTTTCCTGAGCGCGGCATCGGCACGATTCTGTTGGGCCACGCTCTGATCGGAACCTCGTTTGCGACCGTGGTGATCATTTCAAGGTTGCGCGAAATCGATCTTCGGCTCGAAGAAGCCGCGATGGATCTGGGCTGCAAGCCCTTTCAGGTGTTCTGGCTGGTTACCCTGCCCCTGATCGCATCCGCACTGGTTTCGGCCTTCCTGCTCACGTTCACTCTGTCGTTCGATGACGTAGTGATCGCAGCCTTCCTGTCGGGGCCGGGATCGACCACTCTGCCGCTCGTCATCTTCTCGCGGGCACGCTTGGGGCTCGATCCCTCCATCAATGCCGTCGCCACCGTTATCATCGTGGTCGTCAGCATCGGGGTTATTGCCTCCAGCCTGTACCAACTTCGGGCGGAACGTCGACGACAACGCGAAGTTGCCGATGCGTATGCCCAAGGAAAGAGTTAAGGGAAAGGGTCAATCGGGTCGTGATTGAATGTTGACTGGATAGGCTGATGAACCTTGCTCTAAGCGAATCAAATCCCCCCTAACCCACTTTTTCAAAGGGGGGAAGTCAGCCCTTTTGAACGAGGGCACATCCCTGAACGAGCGCGCATCCCCCCTTTGTAAAAGGGGGAACGAGGGGGATTTAAAGCTGCCACGATCTTAGGTGTGCTCAAATCAAACCCCACAGTCGAACCGGTTGGCTAGTGTACTGTTTCGTTCTTGGAGGACTCCCTTCGGGCGCGCCTTGCATCTAATCGGCCAGCGACTCGCTGAATGTGCCTCGAAGAACGAAACAGTACACTAGGCTTTCCACCAAATCTGGAGAATTTATGTCTATCCAACTCAAATATCCGGCACTGCTTAAACAAGGCGTTGCCTAGTTGGCGGGTACATGGGGCGGCGCTGATTCCGGCGCGACCCTGACGGCGACAAACCCGGCCACGGCGCAACCGATAGCCACCGTGCCCCTGATGGGGCGGATAGAAACGGAGCGCGCCATTGCCGCCCCAAGGCCACAGCACAAAAAGAATGGCGCACCTTGACGGCCAAGGATCGCTCCGCACGTTTGAAGGCCTGGTTCGCGCTGATCATGCAACATCAGGAAGATCTGGCGCGGATTCTGACCGCAGAGCAGGGCAAACCGCTGGTCGAAGATGCAGGCATTCCCGGTGGCGTGTTCTAGGGAACCTCTGATTGAATCCCTCGTGCCGTTTCGCGCCGCGCCTTGCGACTCATCCCTCAAAAGCCCGTCTCGGCCACGAAGGATTCAATCAGAGGTTCCCTGGGTAATTACCGGCGATCCGCGGGAAATAGGCGACGCCATCTGCGACAGCCCGGTGGTGACCAAATTATCCTTCACCGGCTCGACCGAAGTGGGCCGCATCCTGATGCGTCAGAGCGCGGACACCATCAAGAAGCTGTCGCTGGAACTGGGCGGCAATGCACCGTTCATCGTGTTCGACGAAGCGGCGCTGGCCAAGGTGGAAAGCCATGTTGGCGATGCGATTGCTAAGGGTCCCCGTCTTGTCTCGGGCGGTTTTCATGGCCGCACGATGATGGGCTGCGTCCTGACCGGCAAGGTGGTGCCCTACAAGGTCGGCTTCGGGCCGTTCCCCTCAGAGGTCTACCACCTGCCGTTCCCGATGAAGTGCAGACCGGCTTCGGCCGTACCGGCAAGTTGTTCGCCACCGAGCATTACGACGTCCTGCCGGACATCGTGACCCTGGCCAGGAGCATGGCAGGCGGCATGACCCTGTCTGCCGTGTGCGGTCGGGCCGAAGTGATAGATGCACCGGCGCCGGGCGGTCTTGGTGGTACCTATGCCGGTAATCCGCTGGCGATTGCCGCTGCGCACGCCGTGATCGACGTCATGGAACAGGAAAAACTGGTCGAACGCTCCAATCTGCTGGGCGAAAAACTGATGGCGCGTCTGACTGCGACACAGGCCAATGTGCCAGCATTGAAAGAAGTCCTGATCCTGCTCACCTGCGGCGTTTATGCCAATGTAATCCGCTTCCTCTACCCGCTGACCACAGAAGATGCGGTATTCGATAAGGCACTGGAAATTCTCGATCGGGCACTGGCCAAGGTCTGATCATGAGTATCTCAGAACGGGACATGGCGGAGATTGCCGCGGACGCGGGCTTAATCTTTACGATGATGGCCGACCCCTCTGCCGACCATGCCGGCAACGGGCTGCACATGCACTTGTGGTTGAGGGACAACGAGGGTCGGGCGGTCATGGCCGAAGCGTCGGATTCGCATGGACTTTCCGATATCGGTCGGCAGTGCGTGGCGGGCTTGCTGGCGGAGCGATCGCTTTCCGGCAGGAGCTGAGCCCCGGCACACATTGCCTTGGGTGGCAACAATCGCACCACCGTGGTTCGAACGACCGGCCGGCGTCCCGTAGTGTCGAGCTTGGGGTGGTGACTTTGCCGCAAACCCTCGGACAGGCGCTGGACGCACTGGCTGCGGATACAGTGCTGGGTTCGGCTGTCGGCGATGACTTCGTGGCCGGGTTTATCGAAACCATGCGCTGTGAGTGGATCGAGTATTGATGGCAGCGTATTACTGCCACTTCTGCCATGGATTCTGCTTTCGAGCGACTGTTACGCGGCTGTATTGTCAGTTGAGATAGGAACGGGACAATGCAATCACCCGCACCATTTTAGAGCCCAGCCACCGGAGTTGGCGCACCAATTAAGTGCACAAGCAAGAGCCCGTGATTTATTCAGGATCGATTTATATTTAAAAAACAGATGGATATGTAGTTGGCATGGTTCCTGTTTAATCTAGCAGGCAACCCGCACAAACGCACTCATTTTGAGGAACAGATTTATGAATAAATTTAAAAAGACCCTGATTGTTTCATCTGTTGTCGCTTCACTGTCTGCATTTGTTACCCCTAGCTTCGCTGCTGATGCACCAGCCGTTTCTGTATCAGGTACGGCGGCAGTAGTGAGCGACTATCGCTTCCGCGGTATTTCGCAAAGCTATAAGAACCCGGCGGTGCAGGTTGGTATCAACGTGGGTTTGCCTGCTGGATTTTATGCCGGTTTTTGGGGTTCGAGCGTTTCCGGCAATAGTTACAATAACGGCGCAAGCCTCGAAACTGATTGGTTTGCGGGCTATGCATATAAATTTAATGATGATTTCTCTGTCGATGTTGGTGGTTTGTATTACTGGTATCCCGGCGCCTCTATTACTAATACGGGCATAAAATACAATACCTTCGAACTTCATGTTGCGGCTTCTTATAAGTGGTTAACGGCTAAATACAACATCACTACGACAGACTTCTTTGGCGCTGGAGACAGTAAAGGTTCTGCGTATTACCAATTAGATGGTAACTATCCGCTAACAGATACGCTGACCCTAAACGCCCACGTAGGTCACCAGAAAGTCAAAGGCACAGTCGGTGGAGTTGGCAATAGCCAATTCGATTACACCGATTGGTTGCTAGGCGCGACCTACACCATGCCAGCCGGCACCTTTGCACCGGGCTGGAGTGTGGGTTTGGCATATGTGGATACCAATGCCAAGGAAGGTTCTTATACAGTTTTACCCGCTTCGGGTGGATCAGGTAGCAAATTTGTTGGGGGGCCGACAGCTGTGTTGACCATCAGTAAAAGCTTCTGATCGCGTACCAATTATCTGAGAGGTTTGTATGAAACTGGTAACAGCAATCATTAAACCGTTCAAGCTCGATGATGTGCGCGAAGCACTGTCTACCATCGGCGTGAAAGGGATCACGATGACCGAAGTCAAAGGCTTCGGTCGTCAAAAGGGGCATACCGAGCTGTATCGCGGCGCGGAATATGTGGTCGACTTTTTACCTAAGGTGAAACTGGAAATGGTCGTGGACGATGCAACGGTCGAGCCCGTAATCGATGCCATTACCAAAGCGGCGAGCACCGGCAAGATTGGTGACGGCAAGATTTTTGTTTCCACCATTGAAGAGGCTATCCGTATTCGCACCGGTGAAACCGGTCCAGAAGCGCTTTAAGGAGCAGGTAACATGAGTAATTTTAAAATCAAGCCTGGTTTCGGGCTGGGCATGCTGGCGATTATCGGCCTGCTGATGTCAACAGGCGCCTCGGCAGAAGACGCCAAACCTGTTCTGGATGCGGGTAACACCTCATGGATGTTGACCTCTACAGCACTGGTTCTGTTAATGACCATTCCGGGCGTAGCGCTATTCTACGGCGGCATGGTTCGTCGCAAGAATCTGCTGTCCGTAGCTGCTGCGACGTTTGCAACGACAGCTTTGATCAGCGTGATCTGGGCAGTGGTGGGTTACTCGCTGGCCTTCAAGGGCAGCGGCGCCTATGTGGGTGACTTAAGCGCCCTCTTCCTCAAAGGAATGGGCTACGACAGCATGAGCGGCACCATTCCGGAAAGTGTCTTTATGACCTTTCAGATGACCTTTGCCATCATTACACCGGCGCTGATCATCGGTGCTGTTGTTGAGCGGATGAAGTTTTCCGCATTGCTGATCTTCCTCGGTCTCTGGTCCGTGTTGGTTTATTCACCCATCGCGCACATGGTGTGGGGCGGTGGCTGGCTTGCCGGCGACGGTATCCAGGATTTTGCCGGTGGTACCGTGGTACACATCAACGCCGGTATCGCAGGCCTGGTCGCTGCGCTGGTGCTCGGCAAGCGTAAAGGCTACGGCACAGAAGCCATGCCGCCGGTCAATCTGGTGTACACCATGGCCGGTGCCGCCCTTCTGTGGGTGGGCTGGTTTGGCTTCAACGCCGGCTCTGAGCTGGCTGCCGATGGCACTGCGGGCATGGCGATGGCCGTTACCCAGATTGCAACAGCCGTTGCTGCAATGGCATGGATGTTGATCGAGTGGCTCATGCGCGGCAAACCCACCTTGTTGGGTATGGCCTCTGGTGCGGTTGCGGGGCTGGTTGCCATCACCCCTGCTTCGGGTTTTGTCGGCCCAACCGGTGCGTTTGTGATTGGTATCGCAGCCGGTGTCATTCCCTTCCTCGCTTCTGTGTATCTCAAGCGGATGCTGGGTTATGACGATTCGCTCGATGCCTTCGGCGTGCATGCGGTGGGCGGTATCGTGGGTGCCTTGTTGACCGGTATTTTCTCTGCGGCCGCTTTCGGTGGTGCCGGTTTGAATGCCGCTGCCAACGGCAGCATCCTGGCCCAGTTCATGATTCAGCTCAAGGGCGTCGGCTTCACTGTTATCTATGATGCGGTGGTTACTTTCCTCATCTTGATGGCGCTGAAATTCACGATTGGTATCCGGGTATCGGAAGAAGAAGAAGCCGAAGGTCTGGATATCAACCAGCATGGTGAGCGGGTTTAATCCGCCTTGAATTAATACACCTCTTCGGATAGATAAAGAACACCCGCGAAAGCGGGTGTTTTTGTGTGTGCGACGTCGTGTAATCAGCGCACCAGATCAGCCTCGATTGTCTGGCGAAGTTCGTGGCCGCCCAGTTGCTCGATCAGCATCAGGGCAAAGTCCATGGCCGCGCCCGGGCTTCGACCGGTAATCAGTTTGCCATCCACTTCTACCGGGTTTTCGGTGACGGTTGTGCCTTGCAGTTCCGCTTCGGTCAACGCACCCGGGTAATGGGTGATTCGTTTGTTTTTGATCAGACCGGCCTTCGCCAATACCTTGGGTGCGGCGCACAACGCGGCCACCCAACGGTCTGCCGCGGCTTGAGCCTTGAGCAGTTGGATCACTCTTGGGTCGGCGGCCAGATTGTTTGTGCCGGGCTGTCCACCCGGCATGACGATGAGATCAAACGCAACCTGTTTATCGAGCAAGGCGAGGTTGCCATCGGTGACGATTCGGGTTCCGCGGGTCCCGGTGACTTCATCCTCCCGCAGGCTGATCACCGCAACCTGAAATTTCGCACGGCGCAGTATATCGATGATGGTCACCGCTTCGAGATCCTCAAAGCCCGGCGCCAACAGGATCATAGCCTTAATGGACATCTCTTTACTCCCTTTGGATTGAATTTATGAGCCCTTGCAACAAAGCAAAAAAATCGGCCCGCCTAAGGAACCTCTGATTGAATCCCTCGTGAGCCGAGTTGCTGATCCAAAAGCCGCAAAACGAGGCAGAGGCCGCAGGTCGTAGTTTACGCTACGATGC
>NCKC01000027.1:27299-27897 GCA_002282715.1 Halothiobacillus sp. 15-55-196
TAACGCGAAGCTGGCGCAAGCCCGTTTCGCGCCGCGCCTTGCGACTCATCCCTCAAAAGCCCGTCTCGGCCACGAAGGATTCAATCAGAGGTTCCCTAAGGAAGGTCTGATTGAATCGAAAATACGGGGCAGCTGACGTTCAACGCGATTTTTTTCGCTTGAGGAGCCGGTTTTGGCTGAAAATCTTCCCGAATTTCAGTATTTCGACGGTTTTTGGGCAGATTTCCCCTGTGTTCATGCCGCCAGTCTCCCGCGCAGCAAGTAAAGATTCGCCAGTACCATCAGGCTCATGACCTGCGCACGGTTTTTTTCCAGACCCTTGTAGCGTACCTGCCGGTAGCCAAACTGGCATTTGATGATCCGAAACAGGTGTTCAATACGCGCACGGATACTCGATTGCTGCCGGTTGCGTTTGCGCTGTTTGCAGCTTAGGTCGCCGTGCTTGGGTTTGCGTTTGTCGTTTACTTTCCAGTGAATGCCCAGTGCCCGTGCACCCCGCTTGTATTCGTCGCTGGTGTAACCGGCATCACCGAAAATGACCTGGTCGCTTGGCCGCAGTAGCTTCGGAAGTTGATTGATGTCCGCAACATTGGCCGCC
>NCKC01000028.1 GCA_002282715.1 Halothiobacillus sp. 15-55-196
GCCGCCCGCCAAGTTTGTGTTCGACGAGGACGATCGTCGCGGTATGGCTGTGGACACAATGGTGTCTGGCGGCTGCATCATTTCGGGCGCCCTGGTGCGTCATTCCCTGCTGTTTTCCAATGTTATCGTCAACGAACATGCATCGGTCGAAAACTCCGTGATCCTGCCCAACGTGATCGTCAACAAGAAAGCCAAGATTCGCAATGCCGTTGTCGATAAGGGATGCGTCATTCCCGAGGGCATGGAGATCGGCTTCGATCCGGTTGCCGACAAACAGCGTTTTGAGGTCAGTCCGAACGGGATTGTGCTGGTGACCCCGGACATGCTCGGACAACGTCTACACATGGTGCGCTGATGAAACACAAGAAGTTACCCGTTGTTCTGTGCTGGCACATGCATCAGCCGGAATACAGAGACCCTCGGGATAAAATCTACCAGCAGCCGTGGACCTATCTGCACGCCATAAAGGACTATGTCGACATGGCAGCGCACCTAGAGCGTCATCCGGGCGCGCGCGCGGTCGTCAATTTCGTACCCATCCTGCTTGAGCAACTCGACGATTACTCGGTTCAGATTGCGCAATACCTTGAAACACGTGAAATTTCCATGCTGCGTGACCCGTTGTTGGTCGCTTTGGTTGAGCCCGAAAAGATCACAGACTCCGCAGCGCGCATGACTGCTGTTCGGGCCTGCATGCGTGCCAATGAAGATCGACTGATCCGCCGTTTCGAGCCATTCAAGGATCTGGTCGATTTGGCGCGTTCAATCTCTGCAAATACGGAGAACGGCGATTATCTGAGCGATCAGTTCATCGCTGATCTGGCGGTGTGGTATCACCTGGCCTGGATGGGCGAAACGGTTCGTCTTGAAAATACACTCGTTAAACAGCTCATGGCCAAGCCTTTGGGCTTTAATGCCGACGAGCGCGTCCAGCTGCTGGCACTCATCGGTTCCCTGATTGCGGGGATTTTTACTCGTTACCGGGCATTATCGGAAGGAGGGCAGGTTGAGCTGTCCATGACGCCTTATGCGCATCCAATCATGCCGTTGCTCCTCGACATAACCGCTGGCAAGCAAACCTGCCCGCACGATCCGCAGCCGCAGCAGGTGAGTTATCCCGGCGGTTCAGATCGTGTGCAGTGGCATTTGCAACATGGCTTGGATGTATTCAAGCGCTTTTTTGGTGTTCATCCCACAGGTTGCTGGCCCTCTGAAGGTGCGGTTTCCGAGCCGACGGTGCATGAATTGGCTAAAGCCGGCTTCACCTGGCTGGCCAGTGGCGATCAAGTGCTGAGCCACTCATTACAAAAGCAGAAGATGGTTGAAAGCGGTTGCCGTCATCGGGTGTGGCAATTCGATGCTTTGTCGCCCGCACTCTTTTTCAGGGATGACGGACTCTCCGATCTGATCGGGTTCGACTACCAAAAATGGCATGCAGATGATGCTGTTGCTGACTTCATCGCCCATTTGATGAAGATTCGTCACGATTGTCAGGATGACGATGCTGTGGTTTCGATCATTCTCGATGGTGAAAACGCCTGGGAGTTTTACCCCCACAATGGTTATTGGTTTCTGGATGCCTTATACAAAGGCTTGAGTACGCATCCGGACATTGAACTCACCACCTTCTCTGAGGTGGTAACAAAGACCTATCAGCGTAAAACCTTGCAGCATCTGGTTTCTGGAAGCTGGGTTTACGGGAATTTGACCACTTGGATTGGAAGCCCCGCCAAGAACCGGGCTTGGGATATGCTGATCGATGCACGATTGGCATTTGTGAAAGCACAGTCCGCAGGGCAGTGGGATGCCCAAACCGAGGAGCGGAATATCCAGCAACTGGCCATCTGCGAAGGTTCGGACTGGTTTTGGTGGTTTGGCGATTACAACCCGGGCGATGCCGTTCGAGATTTCGACCACTTGTACCGCTTGCAGTTGACCCGATTGTACGAGCTTATCGGCGAAGATGTGCCGGCCAATCTGGCTGTGCCGCTGTGTCTTGGTGTCGGAGAAAATTCGACCGTGGAAGCAGGTGGTGTGATGCGACGTGGCCAATAATGGGTAAAGAGTCGACCAAAGAGAAAAAAATTTTGCCTGAAATGCCCTGTGCCCTTCGAAGAGCGGGCGTTTTGGCTCCTGTTTTCAGCCTGCCATCGGGTGATTTCGGCCCCTCGGTGGACCAATTTCTGACGTTCATGAACCAAAGCCGCCTGACTGTTTGGCAGGTTTTGCCGCTCGGGCCGCCACTTATGGATGGTTCCCCCTATCAGTGCGCGTCTTCTTTTGCGATTAATCCGGCATTCCTCTCTGATGCGCTGTTGCTCAATCCCGATGATTTTGACCCTATCGCCCCGATCCGTGAACGAAGAGCCGGGCAGGGCGCTTTGCCATCCCTGTTGGCCGAATTCGACGAGTTCTGTCGTGCGTCGTCCAACTGGCTTGATGATTACGCCTTATTCATAGTCATCAAGTCCCATGAACAGGGGCGGTCTTGGCTGGAGTGGCGACCGGTTTGGCGAGATCGTGATCCGGCCTCTCTTGAGGCCTTTGCACAGGATCATGCGAAAGCGGTTCATGCCGTGAAGTTCGAACAGTTCCTGTTGGATCGCCAGTGGCGGCGTATTGTCACGAGGGCGCATGAACTCGGCGTTTTGATCTATGGTGATCTGCCGATTTTTGTGGCCGGTGATTCGGCCGATGTTTGGGCGAATCGGGCGTTTTTTCAACTGGATGAACGGGGTTTGCCCACCGAGGTAGCCGGCGTTCCGCCCGACTATTTCTCCGCAACGGGGCAGCGCTGGGGGAATCCGCTGTTTGACTGGTCCCGAATGGCGGCCGATGGGTTCTCCTGGTGGAAACAGCGAATGGCCCGCCACATCGACATGTTTGACTGGGTGCGGATTGACCATTTTCGTGGGCTGGCGGCTTATTGGTCCATTCCCGCCCAGTGCGATACGGCGATCGATGGCCGCTGGGTCGAAGCGCCGGGTGCCGCTTTGTTGACAGCTTTGAGCGAGGCGTTTGGCGGTGATCTGCCCATCATCGCGGAAGATCTTGGGGTGATCACCGAAGATGTAACCGCTTTGCGCAAGGCATTCGGCATGCCGGGCATGCTCATCCTGCAGTTCGCCTTTGATAGCGACGACGATAACCCCTATCTGCCCGCCAATCACCACGCTGATTCGGTCGTATATACCGGAACGCACGATAACGATACGACGCTGGGTTGGTGGCAGTCGCTCAGCCCGGATGCACAAGCGCATATGTACGACGTGCTCGCGCAGCAATTGAATCTGTCGAGTTCAGAGCCAATGCCCATGGCGCTTCTTCGTGCGGCGATGGCCTCGGTTGCTCAATTGGCCATTATTCCGATGGCCGATTGGCTCGGTTGTGATTCGAGCGGGCGAATCAATACTCCGGGTACACCGACGGGTAATTGGACCTGGCAGTTTGAGCGTGCCGACATGAGTGCTGAGTTATCGAAACGTATCCGCGCTTTGGTGACAGAGTATCAGCGCGATCCCGGCTGAAACTGTCGCGCGGTTCATTTGAGCGAGTTGGGCGCATGCCGGTTGTCTACACGCGCTACCTCAGAAACAGGGCGATATATCCCAACGACAGCAGAAAGGTCGCGGCCAGCCAGGCTGCTGATCCAAACAGGGCCGGATTGCGCGACAGGGCAACTGTGTAGCCTGCTTTCAACAGATTGTTGCTGCCGCTTGCAATGAGGATGGCGATTTCCAGGGCGTTTTCACTCACGTGAAATTTTCCGTCCAAAAGCGACAGGATGAAGGGATCGATGTCGGTAAAACCGACCATGAACGACAGCACGTGCAAGCCACTCACACCGTAGTCGGTGACGACGAAATGCGTAAGGGTGGCAAAAAATACAAACAGGAAGGCAAATAACAAAGCCGTTGAGAATTCGAGCGGGTGGCTCGGTGGTGCTTCAGTCTGTGGCGCCGTAGCCACTTTCACCCTTCTGAATTGCCACCAGGCAAGTGCCGCTGTACTGAGAATCAACAGGGCGAACGGAGCGGCAATATGAGTGGCTGTTTGTGAATGTCCCAGCACGACAATCAGAACCCAGAGTCTCAAATACATCATTGTTGTGGCCAGCAATACCGCGACACCGATCAGACGAGTCTGAGGTTCGGGCTGTTTCTGTGCGCGCCTCCCCAGCACAACAGTGGCTGCCGTGCTCGAATACATGCCGCCGAGAATGCCGGTCAGTAACACACCGCGTTCCGGGAAAAAATAGGTTTGTGCCAGATAGCTCAAATAAGAAATCGCCGAGACGACAATCACCGCGAACCAGACCTGATGCCAGGTTACGTCGATAAATCCAGCAATCTGGCGATCTGGCAGTAGGGGTAAAATCACCCCTGCCATCAGGAAAAATTTGACGAGTGTCAGCGCTTCGTCGTGTCGGAAAGCATCCGAAAACCGCCTGATGCCGGGTTTTTCGCCCAGCAATAGCAAGACCACGATCATGAAGACAATCGGCAGCCATAATGGGCCGTGCAGCGACAGCGGGCCGAGTAAATAAACCACGAGCGCAATCAGTGTGCTCAGGAGTCGATCATCCTTGTCTCTGGTTAGCCGATACCAGTAGGCTAAAGACAGCAACGCACCCAGTACCAGCAAACCTACGCCGTAGGCGATAAAGCTGGTGTCAATGACGGCCAGGCCATAACCGAGAATCGACAGCAGGGTCAGCGTGCGTGTTGTGCCAAAACCCAGATCCTTATTGGCTGCACGGCGATAACTGTGCCACTCAAGCCCGATGAGAAACCCGAAAATCGACGTTTCAAGGAACGCGACCAGTAAAGGTGAAAGTGAATTGATTGAGCCCATGTGTGTTAAATCCGGATCGGTTTCGCTCATCATGGCCGCAGCGGGCGATGACGGCAAGAGCGCGAACTGACACCAGGATAAATAATGGACAAGAGGCCGTGCCAAGAAAGAAATGTCTATCAGAAATCCAGCTTGAAAATCACGACGACTTTTTCGACGGTGATTTGCCGTTCAATCTGTGGAAGACGACCATCGTTTTTGGGGTGAAAAGTAAAGCAAAAAAACTGGATTTATCGAAAATTTTTTCTTGACAGCATTGAAACTATGCACAGAGCGGCTAAGGGCTTGGCTTGAATGCAAGTTCCCGTATCGACCTTACTTAAAGTCTACGTTGTCTTTTCAAGATACTGATTATAAAATATATATTTTCATTTGGTCATATTGGTGTAAAAATAACCAAAACCGGTAACCGCTTGATGGGTTGTGTTCGTGGAAACTTTATACCCAAGGTTATCCACAGTTTTTGTTGATAACTTTTATGCTCGTTTTCCGTGCAGGATAGTTAAGGTCGAATCCCTCAAATCGCTCAAGATTCCTAAGCTGTGAATCATCATGGGGCAAACGCGAGAGCGCTTGATACTTCAACCGGATTATTCATGACGAAGCGCCTCAATGGGGTCGAGTCGAGCTGCCTTACGTGCCGGAAAATACCCGAAGACGACCCCCACAGCGGCTGAAAATAGTGCAGCCAAGGCAACAATTCCTGCATTGAAAACAAAGGGAATGTTCAACGCGCTGGCCAATGCGATCGATCCGCCAAGAGCTAGGGCAATACCGATCAAACCGCCGAGCGAGGATAAAACAATCGCTTCAACCAGAAACTGGAGCAGAACTTCCCGCTCGAGTGCGCCGATCGCCATGCGGATGCCAATTTCACGCGTCCGCTCGGTGACAGACACGAGCATGATGTTCATGATCCCGATGCCGCCCACCAGCAGGCTTACCGCCGCAACCGCCCCAAGTAGTGCTGTCAGAATCTGGGTTGTTCCCGTAAGCATCTTGGTGATTTCTTTCATATCCATCACGTTGAAGTCACTTTCCCCGGCCGGTGGTATATGGCGGCGTTCACGCAGAATCTGCTCGATATCCTGCTTGACTCGGTCTGTCGATACACCCTTGGCGGCAGAAACCTGAATGATGTTGACATCCTGATTGCCGGCGATTCGGCGTTGGAATGTTCGAAGCGGAATCAGGACTAAATCATCCTGATCCGTACCCATGGTGGATTGGCCTTTGGCATCCAGAACACCGATGACCTGACAGGCCATTTTTTGCAGCCTGATCCGATCGCCGATGGGGTCCTGACTGCCGAACAACTTTGATTTGACGGTGGCGCCGATAATGCAAACGGCTGCGCCGGAGCGAAGTTCACTGCTGCTGAATCGGCGTCCGTCCTGTATGGTCCAGTTCCGTGCGGCGAAATAGTCGTCCGTTGATCCGCTCACCATTGTCGACCAGTTCTGGTTGCCGTACACCACCGTCATGGCGCGCGACGAGGCGGGAGCTACGGCTGCAAGGCCCGGAACCTCACGGGCAATGGCCTCGGCATCTTCCACTTTGAATGCGGGCGCACCACTGATCTGTCCCGGACCCATGCGTTTTCCGGGCGTGGCGATCAACAGGTTGCTGCCGAGACTGGCGATCTGCTCGCTGACCTTTGCCGTGGCACCGCCGCCGAGCGTGACCATCACGATCACCGCGGCCACCCCGATGACGATGCCGAGAATGGTCAGGAACGAACGCATCACATTGCGTCTGATTTCGCGTAGTGCGAGCAGAAAGGTATTCCACAACATCATGCCGCTCCTGTCTGAGTGGTGTCGCTTTCGACCAAGCCATCGCGAAAATGGATGACGCGCCTCGCATAGGCAGCCATGTCCGGTTCATGGGTCACCATCACCACGGTAATGCCCTTGTCGCGGTTGAAGCGGGTGATCATTTCCATGACTTCCTGACTTCGAGCTGTATCGAGATTACCGGTCGGCTCGTCGGCCAGCAGGATGGCGGGGCGCGTCACGATGGCGCGCGCAATGGCGATCCGTTGCTGTTGTCCGCCCGAAAGTTCGCTGGGCGTATGGTGTTCCCAGCCGTCCAGTCCTACATCGGCAAGTGCCGCACGTGCCCGATTGTGGCGCTCTGTAATCGGTAAACCCTGATAAATCAGCGGCAACTCGACATTTTCCAGAGCGGAAGTTCGGGCCAACAGATTGAACCCCTGGAAAACGAATCCCAGTTCGTGGCGTCGCAACAGTGCTCTCTGGTCACGATTCAGTTGCCCGACTTCGAACCCTCGGAACCGGTAGTTTCCACTGGTGGGTGTGTCCAGACAGCCGATGATGTTCATTGCGGTGCTTTTGCCCGAGCCACTGGCGCCCATGATGGCCACAAAATCGCCTTCGGCAATCGCCAGATTGATACCGCGCAGGGCTTGCATGGACGCGCTGCCCTTGCCGTACACTTTGGTTACACCCGCCAGTTCGAGCAAGGGGGCTGGTGCGGACGGATCACTCATTTTGTCTGCTCGTTCATGTCGACAATCAGCGGTGTGCCGGGTTGCAGAGCACCTTCTGTAATGGCGGTCATGATACCGTTTGTTTGCTGAGTCATCACATCGACCGGTTCAGGACGCCCGTCCTTCAAAACCCAGACGCGTTGCTCCTTGCCTGTCGCTGCCTGCACCGAATTCTGAGAGGAGCTCGGGGGCCTTGGCATTAGATTGGAGATCAGGCCGCCGCTGCTTTTCGTGGTTGTCGACACAGGCGGTGAAAAGCGTAGTGCCGCATTCGGTACAAGAAGTGCGTTCTTGTCTTCGTTGACCATGATATGCGCGGTGGCGGTCATTCCGGGGCGGAGCAGAAGATCCCGGTTATCGACCTTGAGAATGGTTTTGTAGGTCACCACGCCAGAAACGGTTTGCGAGCCGTAACGTACCTGGGTGACTTTTGCGTCGAAGTTTCGGTCGGGGTAGGCATCGACTGTAAAACGGGCGGGCTGACCCACATGTACCTGTCCAACATCTGCCTCATCGACATCGACCTGCAACTCCATCTGCGTGAGGTCTTCTGCCAGTGTGAACAGTACGGGTGCCTGGAATGTGGCTGCGATTGTCTGACCAGGTTCCACGTTGCGATTCAGCACAATGCCGTTGATGGGTGACCGCACAACGGTTTTGGAAAGATCGGTGCGGTAGGCATTTTGAATCGCCTCATTTTGCACGACGCTGGCCCGCGCGCTGGCAAGGTCTGCCTTGGCCCGGTTATAGGTAGCCTGCGCTTTGTCGAGTTCGAGTTTGGAAGGCACCTTGCCGCCGCTCATCTTCCGCACATTTTCCAGTCGAGCGAGCTGGGTCTTGGATTCTTGCACCGTGGCTTCGGCCTGTTGCACCTTGGCGCGCGCCGCATCAAGTGCGGCGGTGGACTGTCGCAACTGTGCTTCGAGCTTGGTTGGGTCCAGCAGGGCAAGGGGTTGACCGACCTTCACCTTATCGTTGTAGTCGACCAGCACTTCCTTGATGGTTCCGGAAACCTCGATCCCGACGTCGACCTGATTGGTCGGAGCCAACGTGCCGGTCGCGGTCACTTCAACCGTGAGATCGCCGCGTTGGACAGGCTGGGTCACGTATTGGGGCTTGTTGGTTTCCTTACCTTTAAACTGAATATATCCGGCGACCAGAATGGCGACGGCCAGTACGATGAGCAGCCAGCGTTTCCATCGGCTGCCGCTGGATTTTTGCATGAAAATCGGCGTTCGGGCGTTTTCAGCGCCAGCAGAGGGTTGAGGTTTGGTCGCGCTCATGGCGTGATCTCCGAAGAAGAAGTGAGGTCAGCGGCAGGTGGGTTCGCGACCCAGCCTCCGCCCAGGGCTTTATAGAGTTGAATCAAACTTGTGCTGACGGCCGCTTCACTGGTGGTGAGCAAATCCTGCAGGGTCAACAAGCTTCGTTGCGTATCGAGCACGGTCTGAAAATCAACGAGGCCTGCGGCATATTGGCTCTGTGCGAGCGCTTGTGCACTCTGGGCTGCGGCGACTGCTCTGGTCAATGCGGCACGACGCTCTTGTTCGCGCGCGTATGAAATCAGAGCGTTTTCCACTTCGGCAAACGCCGTTAGTACGGTGGATTCGTATTGAGCCAGAGCCTGCGCCTGCAGGGCATTCTGGATCTGGATGTTTTGATGAATCCGACCGGCATCGAATAGCGTCCAGGCGGCATTACTGCCGATCGAAAAGGTTTTGGCTCCGGCCGTGAACAGGTTGCCCGTGACCAAAGAAGCCAGACCGATACTGCCCGCCAGAGAAAAGTCAGGGTACTGTGCGGCCGTTGCCACACCGATTTGGGCAGTTTGCGCCGCCAATTGCCGTTCTGCCCGGCGGATATCGGGCCGACGACGGAGCAGATCGGCAGGAATACCCGTATTCATCATGGCGTCAGCCTGGGGAATCGGCGCGGTGGCGAATGGGGGCAGGTCTTCGGGGTTGATGCCTAGCAGTATCGCAATCTGGTTCTTGGTTTGGGCAAGGTTGGTCTCCAGCACGGGAATCTGGGCACGGGTCTGTTCCAGCGCGGAAGTGGCCTGTTCCAAGTCGAGACGACTGGTCAAACCCGCCTGATAGCGCCATTGAGCCAAATCGCGGGTTTGCGTCTGGATGGCGAGATTGGCCTCGGCAACAGCAAGCCTTGCCGCAAAGGCGCGCAGATTCAAGTAGTTGACGCCCACCTCGGCCGTGAGACTGGTCTGAACTGCGGACAGATCGGCTTCACTTGCCTCCACTTGTGCTGAGGCCGCTTCAAGAGCACGTCGTTTTCCGCCAAAGATATCCATTTCCCAGCGGGCATCGAAACCGGCGGTGTACTGATTATTGATAAGCCCCGAACCCAGCTCTTGACTGCTGCCAATGCGGTTGGCCGAAGCGTTTGTTCCGAGTGTCGGGAATCGATCCGCCTCGGCAAACCCGCGCCGAGCACGGGCTTCAAGCAGACGGGCTTCTGCCTGTTTCAGACTCTTGTTGTTGGCCAGTGCTCGCTCAATCAACCGATCCAGAACCGGGTCATGGAATTCGCGCCACCAACGAGCCAGCCCGGCCTCATCAACGTTCGAAGGCGATGCGTTTACTATTGGCGATTCCCAGTTTTTCGGTACGGGAACCGTCGGCTTCTGGTAATCCGGCCCGACTGCCGCGCACCCGGAAAGGATCAAAGCAGCCGATAAGCCTGCGGTAATTTGCCTTGGGTAAAGGGTTTTGAAGTTCAATCGCAGATCACCTGATGGACGCATAAAAAAACCTGATAATAATACCTTTAGAGTATTTCGGCAGAGTTTTTGTGTGCTGTTTGAGCAAAAAATTTAAACCGATCACCCTCCATATTGACGCGTCCAAGGCTCGTGGTGCGGTAAAAATCATACCGATGACGCTTTAATACATCAGGTTCTTTATCGTTGCCGAGAATCCTGGATGCACACCCATTCGTCCAGAAGTTTAACTGCACATCAAGATAATTCGTGAAGGCCTTTCCTATTAGGCCCTGCGCCAAGATGGCTTCCCTCTTGACTAGAAAAATACAGGCGGGTAAAGTGCCGCACTCAATTTAGTCGCGTAGCTCAGTGGTAGAGCATCACCTTGACATGGTGGTGGTCGGTGGTTCGTGGTTCGATCCCACTCGCGACTACCAGTCGATGATTTTACAGCGTTCCACGCAGTCCTGAAATCTTAACTGAACCCGCATTAAACCTAGGTTTGCGGGTTTTTTTACGCCCGTAGCGTTTCAAGTCTTCCCATTGCAGCCCGGCTATTCTGGGGTTATAAATGGGGGTACATGGCCTAGAGCTTGTGCCCCCGGCAAATTTATACCCCCAAGGATGTAACCCCATGGCGCTAACCGACACTCAGATCAAACAGGCCCAACCAGCCGAAAAGCAATACAAACTTACCGATGGCGCGGGGCTTTTCCTACTGCTTCACCCGAACGGATCTAAGTATTGGCGTTTGAAATACCGCTTTGCAGGCAAAGAGAAAACGCTGGCGCTGGGGGTATATCCCGAAATCAGCTTAAAGCAAGCCCGCGCCCTTCGTGATGATGCGCGCAAACTCATTGCCAATGGCACAGACCCCGCCGAAGTGCGCAAAGCTGAAAAGATCTCTATCACCGCAGAACGCCGCCAGCGATCCGAAGCCGAGATGATCGATCGAATGGTGGAAGCTGGCGAGGCCGTGCCCGGATCATTCGAGGCCGTGGCGCTCGAATGGTTTGCTATGCAAGAACCAACATGGGCGCCGGCGCACGCTGAAAAAGTCATTAACCGCCTTAGGAACAACGTGTTCCCGTATATAGGACGCACCCCAGTTGACCAAGTGGCGGCTCCTGATGTTCTGGCAATCATCCGCCGAATAGAAGCGCGAGGAACCACAGATACCGCCCACAGGGCAAAGCAGAATATCGGCCAAGTGATGCGCTACGCAATCGCTACGGGTCGAACAACCAATGACCCAACTCCGTCGTTGACTGGCGCACTTAAACCGAGAACAAAAGGTCATTTTGCAGCCGTCACCGAGCCTAAGGATATAGCGCCATTGCTTCGCCTCATGGCGAGCTATCGCGGATCACCCATTACACAAGCCGCCCTGACGATCGCGCCGCTGGTTTTCATTCGTCCAGGTGAACTTCGCACGATGCAGTGGGCTGACATAGATTTTGATGCCTGTGAACTGCGCTATACCCCGCCTAAGACCCGAAAAAAAACCGCAGTGGAAATCGTCGTTCCTCTGGCGCGCCAAGTGATCGATGCCTTGCGCGAATTAGAGCAGCTAACCGGTGGCGGTCGCTATGTTTTTGCAAGCGTTCGAAGTAATAGCCGCCCCATGTCTGGAAACACCGTAAACGCCGCTTTGAAGCGATTGGGCATCGATACCAAAAACAAGTTGACCGGGCACGGGTTTCGAGCCATGGCGAGAACAGTACTCGAGGAAGTGCATGGGTTCAGGCCAGAAATTCTCGAGCTGCAATTAGCACATGCAGTGCGTGATCCACTTGGTAGAGCATACAACCGCACCAAGCATCTAGCCGAGCGCAAACGCATGATGCAGGTTTGGGCGGATTATCTGGATGAACTGCGCGAGGCCAAGAATGTGATTCATGGCAGTTTTGGGCGGGCGGTTTAATTGCTGCATTCGCGCCGATGCTGCTGGCAATAGCGATTCTGTTTTTACACGCTTGCACTACGGTGTCGCTGCGCCATTTTCTAAGCCAACCGCACAGGTGTGAGTCACCGAAAAGAGAATATCCCCTGAATGGTATGTTGGCACAGGTTAACTTTTGCTTTGCCGAAAGTAGCTCGATCCTTATTTTATATCCAGACCTCGTCCAGATTCTTTGCCGCCAGCAGCTTTTCCCGAAGCGCGTAGCGGGACGACTGCATATTGACCTCGCTGTTCTCCGGGCGCGGGATCGGGACAATCACAGTCGCTGACCCTTTGAACTTGATCATGTACTTACCGGTGTCGTTGTAAGGCAGGATGGCCTCGACCTCAGCAATGTGCGTGATCGCTGCAACGGGAGCGACCTGATAGGCGGCGATGAACTTCAGCTTCGAGATGTGCTTCGCATTAATCCGAACGGCAAACCAGCAGTTCTCGTTCAGGAAGCGCTGCTTGAATCCTTCCTCACGGGCAGGGACGACGATGGTGTCGAACTTGTCGTTTTCCGAACCAACAGGCTGCACCTGATCGTTAGGGTCTTCCTGCTTCGGCGGCGTGAAAGCGTTGATGCCGAGCATCGGCAGGATCAGCAACATATCGGCCAGGAACGCCTGAGCAGTAGCTTTCGCAGCGGGAGCCATCGTCGGAGCCGTGGGGTTGTTCTTGTTCAGCAGAATGGCCCGGTCGTGCTTCTTGGCCAGCGCAACCAGTGCTGATTCCAGGTACTGAACCTCGGTCTTGCCGATCTTGTGGTTACGGTCAAAGAAGTAGACGCCCCACACCCAGCCTTCCTTGTTCGAGACGTGGTTCTTCAGCCTGTCACCGACCGGGTCGGCCTCTCCGATGTAGATCGTTTCTTCGGCGGCATTGCCGACAAGGATGTAGATACCGGCTTGGGATAAGCCCGGCTCCTGCTTCAACAGGTGGAAAAGCTCTTTGTTGAAGACGACCCCATAGCCCGACCAATTCGACTTGTCGAGGTGACGAATGCCCTCGGGGTCTCCAGATGTTGCGAAAAGAGTAATAGAAAATGGTTGCATTGATTAACCCCATGCCGCGCTCATCAGAGTTGCGAGGTCGCGCCGCGACAAGACTTCTGTGAATTCACGCCAATCTTTGTCCGGTGGCATCATCGTGCCGGTGTAGCGCAGGTCAAAGCCTGTCGCAGTCTTCTGGGCATTGATGTACTCGTCCAGCTGCTCACCGAGTGTTTCGATGTCATCGATCCACTCGTCCTTGATGGTGTCTGGCAGCGAACCGAAGAGGTCGTAGCGGTTTTTCATGCGCTCGGACAGGCGCTCATAGATCTTTTCGTCCACGGTCTGCTCGAACACGAGGTTCAACATGTCGACGGTTTCACGCCGCTGTCCGAAGCGTTTGATGCGGCCAATACGCTGTTCGAGGCGCGTAGGGTTCCATGGCAAATCGACGTTGATCAGTGCTCCCAACGTTTGCAGGTTCAAGCCTTCGCAGGCGGCATCGGTTGCCACCATGACGCGGATTTGGTGCTCCGCCACCATGCGTTTGAGCGTTTCGCGTTCAACACTCACGCTGTCGCCGCGCTGGTACAGACGGCTCCGACCCGCACCAGCATAAAGCCCGACAGCTTCTTCCGGGTAGCGCGCCGCCAGCGAGTCTGCCAGCCAGTTCGCTGTGTCGTAGTACTGGCTGAAGATGATGACGCCCAAGTCCCGCCACTGCTCTTTGTCCAGGAAATGGACGACGGCTTCCATCTTAGGGTCGGTGGACAGCCGCTCCAGCCGTGCGATCAGGCGTTGCAGCACCTCGCGTTCCTCGCTCGTCTCGATTTTGACGTCACCTTCCCGCTCTTCGTCTTCCTCATGAACGGTGTCACCTTTCAGCAAGCGCCGCGCCGTCGAGAGGCCCGCGTGGATGCTGGAGCAAATGCGCTGCTCCATCAGGTTCTTCATGAAGCCGCTTCCCTTGCCGCGTTTGGCCAGTGCCTTGCCAAATGCACGCGCTTCACCATACGCCTGACGAAAATCTTCCGACGTGCGCAGCGCCTTGCCTTCGAACAACACGTCGAAGGCGCGTTGCTCCGTGGCCTGCTCGCGTTTGGGGTGAACGTCTACGCCAACCCTGGCCAGTAAATTGGCATCTTCAAGCTGCTGGCGTTTGCGCAGCACGACATGGCGTACCAATGGATTCTCGCGCTGGAAAAGCGTTGCACCTGATATGCGGCGCTCCAGCTCCTCTTCCATAATCTCCCGCGTTTCTTCCGTCAGATCGGCCAGCGAACCGTTGGTTTGCCACTCCCCGTTCCTCAATCCCAAGTCTTGCCGGATAGCGGAGAACAAACGTCGGGCGCGGGGCTCAGTGGTGGATTCCACGCGCGGTAGCGGTGATCGCAGCAGCTCCCATGCATGCGACAACGTTTCCACCTCCACGCGGCCTGCAAGAATATCGAGCACCTCGTCAGGCCGATGCCACGGTGCAAGGTCGTGGCCGAGCACGAAGCGGCCCGGGCCTTGGTGCAGGATGCCCAGCAAGTCCCATAGATCGGCAGGGTCGGTCTGAATCGGCGTAGCCGTGCCCAGCAGCACGTGATTGGCACGCGCGGCGATCTCACGCATGAAGGCCAGCAGCTCGTTCGGTGTTCCGGACTCCTTGCCGAAGCCCTGGCGGGTTCTGGCTTTGTGCGCTTCGTCGAGAATCACCACACCGAAGCGCATACCGAGCAGGTGCTGCTTCTCTAGCGAGTCGCGCATCATCAAGCCGGTGGAGACAATGCCGATGCGCAGCGGGCAATGGGCGATTTGCTCGCGTCCAGCAGGCGACAGCACACGTTCGTCCGCATCCAGCCAGACTTTACCTACGGTGTCCCAGCGGGCAGTCGGGATGCCCAGCTTGTCCAGCAACTCGGTCTGCCATTGTTCGGTCAGGGTGGCCGGGGCAAAGATCACGACCGGGCGGCGCGGCCCGTTGTCTTTGTCAGACAACAAACAGAGCGTCAGCGCGGCCGTCGCCAGCGACAGCGTCTTGCCCAGCCCGACCTCGTCGGCCAACAGCAGGCGCACCGTGCCGTAAAGCCGCTGATGGCGCAGACATTCGGTCAGGAACCCTTGCTGCCACGGCTGTAGCTGCTGGCCTTCGCGGTATAGCGGCGATTCAATCAGCGCCGCAGGGGCAAGGTTTTCGTCATCGTCGATTTCGACGAATTCGATCTCACGCCGGTAGCCGCGCCGATGCACCTCACGGATCACCGCCTGCGGCAGGGGTTTTGCGGCGTTCCAGAGAAAGTCGAATTCTTCTTCAATCCACGCCACACCTTCCGGGGATTCGTCCTCCCACAGGATTTCGTAGTGGCGCTGCCAGCCGTTTCTTGTCTCGTTCATCGACCCGATGAAGCCCAGCTTGCGGCCATCCGCCAGCGTAATCACGCCGGCCTTGCCGTGCACAAAACCGCAGATGTCATCGGGCGCGACGCGCACCGCCTCCCCATGCTTGGCGAGGAAAGCGTCCAAGCGCCGATAGCGTTCGCGGTTCAGCAGCGCCTCGGCCTCCAGGGCGCGCTCGTTCCAGCGGCCGAGCATCTTGCTCTCGCGTAGTTGCGCCACTTTCAGGTCGTCTGGGTGGATGTCCACATTGCAGACGATCTTGACCTCGGGGATGTGCTCCAGCGCCTCGCCTGCCACCTCAAACAAAGAGCTGGTGAAATAGCCCGCGATGCGCTTATAGCTTCTGGCTCCGGCCAGATGCTGCATCAGGAAGCTGGCATCCAACCGATGGGTACGCGAAGAGAAGCGTCGGATACTCATTGCGCTTCAGTTCCGAGGCTTGACGCCGCCCTTGCGGCCTAGGCCAAAACCGACGCGGTACCAAAACCGACGCGGTACAAGTCGGGCATATCGATGCGACCGTCCTTTTTTGTCTCGAGCAAGCCAAGACGCTGCAAGTCTTCACGCACGCCGTCCCAGCCACGGTCGATATGCTGAGCAGGAAGGCGCGTCGTCACCATCCCCTTGGCGCCATTGGGAAACTTCTTTTCCCACTGTTCCTGTACTGCCTCGAATTCACAGGGCACGTTCATGCCGCTCAAAGCAGAGAGGATGTCAGGTATCCATGGGTAGTCTTCCGCCATCTCCTGCACACGAATTTCCGAGGCCTTCTGAATACCACGCTTGATGCTCTCGAAGTGGAGTGCGAAGTCATGCTGTGGGTAACGCTCGCTGGAGTCTTCAGCTGCCTGCCGAATGGCGGCGAGAAATGAACGTGGCGATGTTTGGCCGCGTCCATCCGCCAAGTGACTAACCGACCATGTGTAAGGCACGCCACGCCGCCTGTCTCGACCCATCCAAGGGCCAGCCAAACTCCCGAACGCGTTGCGCTGTGCCTCCGACTCCGATTTCATGTCGTTCGCCACGCGCCAAACCCCAGCTTGATCGACATGTGGGCAAATGTCGCGCAATTGTCCGCCGTGCGTCAGTGGTGCATTGATGAGTCGCTGCCAGAGCAGCCCATGCAGATCATGTCTGGCCCAAGTCAACTCGGCTTTGGTCGCTGTGAGTTTGGAAGCATCTGGGAAATTGAAGACCGTGCGCTCGGCTTGGTCTTCGCGCAAAAAGACCTTCGCGTAGAGGCCAGGGAAAGTTTTGAGCCAAAGCACCGCTCGCAACAGGCCGCGCACGATATCATCCATCTGTTGCCAAATATTACTGGTGCGATCCAACGCGTCGAACACAATCAGCCCGCGCCAGTCGCGCGGTCGCTGCATCAGCCGAGCGGCGGCTTCGGGGTCGGATTTCAGCCAGGCGACGGTGTCCGACCAGTGTTCGTCGGGAATGGTTTGATCAGCATGCTGCGCAACCCAGCGCAAAATCACCGCGCGCCACAGATCATACGGGTCGCCGCCCTGATTGAGAAAGATCGAAAATACGTCTGCGTTAGGGTAGCTGGCGATGTCCTCCGCATTGGCAAAACCTGCGCGAACGTCGATTCCCACGAGTTCAGACACGGCGGTCCCCAGCAGCGAGTGTAGGTCAGTGGATTGCAGCGCCGCCGTCCAAAACGACTTGCCCACGCCACGCCCCCCCACGACCACATGGGCATCCAGCCGTAATGCTTTCAGATGCGAGGGCGGCAGATACAGCGTGCCAGGCTCAGGCGTTTCGCCGAAATTACTGGTTTCGAGCGGTGCGGCCAGAATTGCATCGCGAAGTTGCTGAACTTGCGTCATGACCGACCCTCCACGCCCGCTGCATCCCTCACACCAGCAAGCAACGAACCAAAGATAGCGTTTACCTCTTGAGCATCAATGACCGCAAGCCGCCCTTGCAACGAGCGTAGCCCAGCGAAACTCCGGTGCCAGTTCACCGCCCACGGATAGTGTGGGGCACCATCGTCGGCCTCGTCGAAGTTCCATCCTTCGACCAAATCACCAACACGCCATTTCCCGTCTTTATCAGGCGCCAGCCCAACTGCATCAGGCTTTGGTGGTGCAATCTCGTCGTAGAGCGTATCGCTAAAAATACCATAGGCGTGTTCACGCAAGCCTTCGAGATAACTCACGCGATCCATCTCTGGCACAACAGCGCCAACGATTTTCAAGCGTTCGCGGATTTCTTCAGCCACGTGGGCACGTTGCCACTGCTCGAACAACATCCGGTATCCGTTCCAAGTTTGCTCGCCTTCCAGAGCAAACAGCAGGATCAGATTGGCACCCATCTCGGTGATACAGGCGGACGCGATTTCGTCGATGCCAGAACGTGAGTCGATCAGCACCACATCGGGCTGAATTCCTGCCTCCAACGCCTGCAACAACCGTCCTAGCCGGGCAGACCAGATTTCACGCGTTCCGTCTGCCTGCACCTTCGGCATCCAGACACGCCCCAGCTTGGCGATGTACTCGCCATGTTCAGCGCCATGCGCTGGTATGACATGAATTTCGCCGTCATGCGAGAGATTGCTGGTGGCGATCATACTATCGAAAACTGCATCTCCGTTGTCCACCAAATCCTCGACCAGCCAGTCGGTAATGCCGTACATAGGCTGGCGTTCCGGGGGCAGCAAGGCAGAGGACAGTCCGGGCGACTCCAGATCGAGGTCAAGCACCAGCACCCGCTTGCCCGCCTGCGCGAGGCTCCATGCCGTTGCCGCCAGTGCCGTGGATCGGCCTACGCCGCCCTTGATGGAAAAAAACACGATGCGCGGTGCGCCTGTGGTTTCTGGTGCGATACGAGCCCAATTGGCTTCAGTTGCCAGCCGATCCACTACCCACACCTTGCTGAACCCGTCGATCGAATAGCTGGCCGCCCCTTCGATAGCTTGCTCCAGATTTTTTTCGAAAAGAATTTCGGCACTTTTCGGATAGGCGTGCTTACCCAAACGTCGCATCAAGTTTGAAGCAAGTTCATTCCACAAAGGGCGCAATTCACTTTCTTTGATCCGCTCCGGCAAGATTAGACGCACGCGCCCGTTGAGATCTCGATTGACAAGCAACCAATCGTCTTGATTGCTCAGTAGGTCATTCAGGGAGCCGCTATGAGCTCCCAGCCAATCCTGAACTGCCGGCAAAATTAGATCAAAGGTCGGAATTGGCTCAGGGAATAGTTCAAAGAGCTTCTTTATCATATCAGCAACCCCTCGCGTCGTGCTTTCTTTATGAGTTCGCGAATAACGGTTGTACCGGCTTGATGCCTCTGCGCCCGCGCTTGGTTGAAGTTAGACTGAGCGGCGTAGCGGTCAGAAACGTCCCAGTCGAGGAAGGGATTAGTGAGAGGCAGGACGTACCCACTTCCCTGCTTATGGCCACTCCGGTAGCTCTCGAACCGCTCCCAAATATTGTTGGCATGTTTCCAGTCGTTTCTGTCGACAGGACTTCCCGTCCCCGCGTCGACCGACATGCTGAACTGCTGCATCAGCCGTTTCAATCCACACTCGGCCGCCATGCCATACAGGTGATCGGCATTAGCCCAGCGCTGCGCCTGGAGCAAGCACTCGGCATCGTCCCAGTGACGATCGTGCGCATCAAGAAAATCCGCTTTCACTCTATCCTCTCCTATTCGCCGAAGCGCAGATTCTTGAGACGCGCACCCAATACCTCGGCGGCAGCGCGCACCTCGGGTTCAGGCGCTTTACGCTCGATGAAGGCCAGCATGTCCACCAGCAGGGAGCGGACTTCCATGAAGTCAGCCATCTCAGATCGCAGTTGTTCGACGATAACTTGCGCCTCGGTGTCCTTAAGCAGTTGCTGCAAGGCAATGATGAGTTGTCCCAGCCGGGTCACGCCGATCTCGGTGGCATCGGTCAGATCGCGCGAAGCGTATTCGCTGACGCGCTTCAAGCGTGCGTTGTTGGGCCGCATGTCGCCCATCACGCGGGTGTAATCCGTCACGCGGAAAGCCTTGGCAAAGTTCTGGTAGTTGTCCAGCTTGGCCGCGCCTGCGGTTTCCATGTCCATCATCCGCAGTACAAAGCGTTCGATGCCGGTGAGGCGCCCCCACGCGTCGGCGGTGAGGCCCTCGGGAACGAGCAGGCCGGATGCGGTTTCCGCTGCCTGTTGGACGATTTCGTCCACCACGGTCACTTCGCCGCGCGCACGCGGACGCAGGGCAAAGGCGGTGACATCGTCATCGCCGATGCGGGTGTACGCGGTCAGCACCTTGAGCGCCGCCGCGTAACCGGCCATCTGCAAGTCGGAGTCGCCCCATACTGGTTCGCCGTGGTGGACGGCAACGGTATCGTTCAGGTGCATCATGGTTTCGATCTGGCGCGCCACTTCCTGCCGCACGGCGGGTAGCAGGCGCTGCTTGAAGCCGGTGCGCTCGCCAGCCGCGCGCTTCTTGAGCATCAAGATGACAGTGCCCTGGACGTAGCCGCCTTTCTTGAGCTCAGATGTGGTTTCGGTGGCGATGTACCACGCCGCCACGACTTGCAGCCCCGCCGCCCAGAAGATGCCGATTAGGTCGCCCCAGACGGCGGTGTCCTGATGGGTAAACATCACGCACTGCATGCCGTTGTCAGGCATGTGATCGGCCATTGCTTTGTAGGCGGCGACCATGCCGCGCCTGAAGTCCTCACCGGAGCCTTTGACCGCTAGCGCGCGGCGTGAGTCCCACACCCAGTCATCGAAAGGTTTGGGCGGGTTCTTGCGCAGCCAGGCGATGAAGAACTCCGCGATCTCGTGGTAGCTCACCGCATCGGCATACGGTGGGTCCGTGATCCAGAATTCGGCGTCGTGCTGGAGCGTGGAGGCTTCCTTGTTGTTGACGGTCAGGTTACCCGCGATGCTGCTTGCTGAATCGGTGAGGAACAGGTAGTTCTGCCCGGTGACGAATGAGCGAACGCCGTAGAAGTAGTTGGTGTTGTAGGCTTGGTTGTAGAAAGTCTGCGTAATCGACTCGCGCGCGGCCCCGGTGCCATAGCGGCACAGCTTGCTCGACCAATCCAGCATCTTGGCCAGCGATAGACACAATGCGGGTTGGACGTCGGTGGGCATCCTTTGGATTTGCTCATGCACAAAGGCGGCTACGAGAATCTGACGAGGGCTGAACAGGTGGTGCCAGTGCGTCCAGCCACGCGTCCGAATGGGCTCGTCGGTCTTGTCGCCCGGCTCGATGGCCATGTCCGGTACTAGGCCTTGCTCTTGCCAGCGGCTTAGGCTTTCAGTGACAAGCTGCTCCACCCGTTTCTCGCGCTCAAGATCGGCGGCGGTGGGGGCGGCAAACCAGGTGTCCTGACGGCCCGCATCCAGCGTTTCCTGGCTGATCCACTGGATTGCGTACAGGCGCTCCTGAAAGATGTCGTCCGGGCGCGGCTTGAAGTCGGACTTTTCCCAGCGGCGTAGGCGATTGCCCGTCACTCCATCGGCCTGCCTAAAGTCGCCACGCAGCGTCTTGATGGGCGTGCGATAGGTCTTTTCGTCCAGCGTATAGACCATGTCGCCGTCCTGAACCGTGCCCTGATTGGCAGTCGTCGCTTCCTTGTCCGAAACGCCACTGACAATCTCAATGTCGAACCGCTTGTTGCGGTGATCCGGCTTCAAGCGAGCGATGACATTCCGACTTTTGGAAATCACCCACGAGGGGGACAGAGGAACCATCCATCCCGTTTCCGGGCAACGCGCTTCGAGGCACCAGAGGTACGCCTTGGCACGATTCCCATCTGCATCGTGCTCAATACCCAGCTCGGTGATGCGCTGGTTGACAGCCTTCGCCAAGATGGATTGGGCCTGCGAAATTTCCTCACGCCGTTTGCTGGGCGCGCCGATGATTTCTGCACTGCCCCAGGTCAACATGCAGGCGATGGGGTTGAGGTCGGAGGCGTAGGAGTCGCAGCCAATACGCGCAGCCTCGAACGGGATGGAGCCACCACCCGAGAAGGTGTCGCCCACGCGCGGACGATGGCCGTAGCGTAGGATGCCCAGTTGCTCCACCAGCTCTGAGATAGATCTCACGTTCACGCCCAAATGAGCGTAGTGGCGATTGACCTCTGCCCAAACTGGGGCATACAGCCATTCCTGATCCAACTCTTCCGGACGCTTGCCGAGACTGGCTTTTTCCTCGTAGCTAGCACAGGTGGCCAGCAACTTGCGATAGATCACCAGCTTCTCGTCGTCACTCAGGCTGCGCTGCCAGCGCAGAGAGATGCCTTCTGCATCCGCATCAAGTGGAAAGCGCATCCAGCGAACATCTCCACCTGTGACATCACCTCGCCTGAGCGTGGCCTTAAAGTAGTCCCACGGATTTTCGAGTTGGATTCGCGCGGCAATCTCGGCTGGCGATACGGCGTTGCCGATCAACGCACGGCGCGCCAAGCCCTCGTCGTCGAAGGCCATGAGTTTTTCAAATAGGGCGAGGTCTGCTTCCGCATCAGTGGTCGGGGGAAGCAGGCTGGCCAACACAATGGCACGCACTAGAATTAGCGGCTTACGGCCTTTCCAATACGACCCCAGGCCAGTCAACGTCTGGCTTTGCACCGAAGTCCGCTCCTGCTGTGCCTCAAACGACACTTTCTGGGCTGGGAAAACTGTTTCGATCAGCGCAGGCGCATCTTTCAGGGCCAATCGAGTGAGGAGGATTGTTGTTCTTTGCATTCCCTGATGAATCCTCAATGGGCCGAAGCTACGTCAGGCGACAACCAGCCTTGAGAGCGCAACCGCTCTTCGGCAATGGCAAGCTGGCGGGGTGTGAATTGCCGCTTGCGTACATTCCAGTCATAGACTTGGCGTTCCACACTCTCGTGCTGTGTAGCCCCCTCGCGTCTCATTACCCAATGCACTGTGGCCAAGAGTTCTAGCCCGTAAGGCGACTCGAAGCCCTCGACCAGCTTGGTTACGCGCTCGAAGCGGGCGCGGCTGATGTCGTGCTGATCCAGATAACCCTTAGCGTCGATCACCGCACCGGGTACCAGGGTAAGTGGCTTGTCCGGCGCATCGCCGCCGTCGGCATAACCCGCGATCAAATGGCCTTCCACCGCCTTCAGTACATGGCGCAGGTTCTCTGCATAAGGGCCGTAGTGATGCTTGACGTACTGGAGTCGCAGCGGCTCACCAGCCTCCTGCATGAAGTACATCAGCTTGTGTACTTCCAGCAGCGTGACAAAGGGGTCAAGCAGGCCACCAAGATAGCGCTGCATCAGTTCCACCAAGGCGGCGCGGCCCGCCGTCATTTTGGGCACCTCGCGCACATGCGCCATCTTGTCGTTGGCCGGAGCGCCCTTGGGCTCAAACACCAGTACGCGTACCTCGGCAAGCTCTGCCAGCGCGCGCTCGATGCGTGGTCGCACCTCGTTCCAGTCCAGCCCGCCCAGGCCTGCGCCCAGCGGCGGGATGGCGATGGAGCGAATGCCCTTGTCGCGGATGACATTGACCAGATCGACAAGGCCCACATCGATGTCTTCAATACGGCTCTTGCCGCGCCAGTGGCGCTTGGTCGGGAAGTTGATGATGAAGCGCGGCAATGTGAGCTGCCCCGTCTCAAAAACGAACATACGACCAGGCTGCACGGCTTCGCGTTTGCAGGCGGCCTCGTAAGCCTTAAAGTTTTCGGGGTAGACGTTCTTGAACTGCAAGGCGATGCCACGCCCCATCACGCCGACGCAATTAACGGTGTTGACCAGTGCGTCGGCCTCACACTGAAGGATGTCGCCCGAGGTGTACTCAATCATGGCTGTGCTCCTCTCATTTAGTAATACCAGTCCGGGCGCACTTCGACCGGAGGCCGGTGTCCTTGCGGCGGAAGAGCGTTGACGACTTGTCGATAGACGGTGGCCGACTGCACGCCGATGCGTTCGACCAAATGCCAGGGGAAGTGCTGCTCCAACAGGAACTCGGCTTGTTTGCCTTCCTTTAACCCACCACGCCAGTCTGTCGCCTGTACCGCAGTCCAGTTGATTTCACCAAGACGCGCCAAGTCATTGCGGTCTTCAAAAAAATACGATCCGGCGTTTGATAGCGTGAATGCCCAGCGAGCGGGTTGCGCGTTGGCCCAGGCCACAACTGCGCCCAAATCCGCTTGCAAGTGGATGATGGACGCTTGCCCACCTTGGTAAGCCAGTTCTGCGTTGCGTCGGTGGATCAAATAAAGCATCACGGATCGCGGGCAGAAGTAAAACGGCACACAGGCACCGACGAACAAGCCGGGATGACTTGTAAGCTGAAGCTCAGTCAAACGACGCTGCTTGATGTGGTTCATCCCAATCATCGTTCCGCCCAGCGCCTGCGCTTGAACCATTGCGTCCGACACGAGGCCACCTGCCGCCACGATGGAGGGCAGACGATCTACGTGGGCAATGTGGTAGATCTTCGGCTGCGGGGGCACGGCGTTCATGGCGCTTCGTCTCCGAACAGTCCTAATGAGGCCTGGGCAACTTCTTGTTCCGGCTTGCTGCGTCGGGCGCGAGGAGCGAGCAGTTCACTCTGCGCCACATCGCCCAAGGCGTGTTTGAGCGCTGCGCGCCAGCCCTTGCCCTCATCCATCACAGCGCCGGTGCTCATGGCCGTCATGCCAAACAGCCACCAGCGTTCCTCCGGGCGCAGCGCCAACCAGTTGCGCACGGCGACTGGAATCTTCTCCATCTCCATCTGCTCAACAGCCCAAGCCAGTACGCACAATTCCTTGCCGAGCAAGCGATCCACAGGGTTGTCGCCGACCTTCCACGCACCGGGCTTGATGTCATGCGCTGCTAGACGAGCATTGAAGGCTCGTTGAACTTCGGCGCGGATGGCGGTCCAGCGCGGTCGATCCAGCAGAACGCGGTCAATCACCGCGTTGTCGTTGCTTGCGGTTTGCAAGCCGAGGTATTCGCTGATCTGAACTTTGCCTGTGCTTGACTTGGGAATGATGATCTTGAAGTGATGCGGATCAGAAGTCGCAGGCACACCAAAACCCAGCGTGTGCAGCACTTGCGCACGCGCTTTGGGCGATGGTGTGCTGTCTGCGGCTTTGGCCATCCTCATTCCTCTTGATTAATGTCGCCGGGCTTCAGTTCGATTCCGGCGAGCTTGGCGAACTCTTTGAGTGCAAAGCCGGTATCGAAGACGATGCCGTCGGCAATGGCGATATTGAGCGGGGCGTCTGGTTCCTTAAGTACATCGCGCAGGCTGTCGACGACGCCTTCAATGATGGCGGCGGTGACTTCGCGCTCCTGGAAGCGCACGGTTACGGTGTTCTCGCCCTCACCGATTTCGACGCGCACCCCCTTGAAGCGTATGGCAGGCTGATCGCGGAAGCGGTTGATGACACTGAAGACCCGGTCAGTGGTGTCAAGGGCAACACGCTTGCCTTGCAGGCGTGCGGGCTTACTCTCAACAATCTGCACCGTCTTGTCGCTGCTGGCTGGGATATGGAAGTCAGCTGTTTTATTTGCCTCGCCCGCGCGGGCGAACACCAGCAGGCGGCAACTTGCTGAACCGATCTCGAACGGTACGTCGTAGCGGGCGCCGTCCTTAGGGTTGGAGCCGTCCAGAGTGTAGTAGATGTCAGCGTGCGGCGTGGCTGCCAGGGTGACACGGCGCTTGTCTGCGGATGGTTCGACCTGATGACGGACCTTGAGGTCGGCAAGCCAGCGAGTAGCCGCTGCACTTTCATAATGGCCAGTTGCGTCCTTCACCCAGAAGTACAAGGTGCCTTCGGTCGAGCTGAAGTTGTCCAAGTCCTCGATCTTGTTGTCCTTGTCGGAAACGTCGGCCTTGGTCGACCAATAGACGACCGGACTATCACCTGCGTGGCGTGGCGTGAGGCTCAACACCGTCTCGCCGGTGTCTGGCTTGACGTTGATGATAGACACATTGACGGTAGCCTTATCCTTTGGGAATGGCCCCTTCTCGATGTAGCCGTCCTCGCCCAAGCGCCAGCGACCTTGTTTCAAAGCCTCGGCTTTGAGCGTATCTAGGCCACTGGCACCCGGCATCCAAGGCCAGATTGATAGGCACTTGGCGCGTGTAGCGACGTCCTTCCAAGGGGTGCGACGGTTGTCTTTGCCAGACGGCCACAGGTACTCCTCGGCCTGAGCGAAGCATTCGTCGAAGTTATCTTTGCTAAGCTCACTCACCAGCTTATAGTCTGCGCGTGGGCTAGCCAAAAGTTTTTCGATCTGGATTTCGGCGGATTGATCACCTTGGCCAATTTTAAGGCCTTGGTCGATACTGACCTTTCCAAGCTTGTTATCACCATCTAACGGATCGTTCACGGGAATATAGAGACAATTATAGGCAGCCGATAGTGCCTTGCCGAATCGGTCTTCCGATTCTTCAAAGCGATTGCGGGCTTCCTCGAACAAGGTGTCGCCAGATTTGAGGCGCTTGTGGATCTGCTCGATGGCGTACAGCTCGCGCAACCGCTCTTCGACCGCGTCGGCCAGCAGGCTGTCCTGACCGCTCAATACCAGCAGGTTGTTCTTCTCCTGTTGGTAGTCGAAGAAGTTTTGCAATTCACTGGGCGGCACCTTGCCATCCGGCTTGATGACGATCAACGTGCGTGGGCCACCGAGCTTGAGATCATCCAGCCGGGGCAGCACCCGCACGTCCTGATAGGCGATCTTGCTGACCGGTGCGAGGATGCCTGAAAGTCGATTGATGAGCGCCTGATCGACCTTCGGTTGAGGAATGTCCTTGGCGCTGCGCTCAACCTGTCGCGATAGGTTCTCAGTTTCCTTGATGAAGAAACGTTGATCTTCACGATGCAGGTACCACGCCGATTCGCGCAGGCGCTGCATGGCCTGCAGAAATTCGTCGGGCTTGCGCTGGGGCGCGGCAAGGAACTCGATCAGTTCACTTTCCGTCAGTCCGATACGCCCCCCTACAGCGCGGGACAGGCTGGATGACAGTAGCAAGGTCATCAGCTGCTGTGCGGCGTCGCCCGCCAGGTCGGCATCGATGTGCTCTGAAATGGCGTTGCCCGCATCGGCGATATCGCGCGTCACCGCTGGCATCAGCTTGGGTGCAATACGCTCGATCTCGTCCTTGACCTGCTCGTCGTTCAAGTTGAGATGCTGTGTGCCGATCAGGAAGATGTCGTCGGCTTCTCGCTCGTCAACACTCTTGAGCAGTCGCGCAGTGAACTGCATCAGGCCACGGGTCTGACGGAAGCCTTCGTTCTCCTTGAACAGCGCGACGAGGTGCTTGAATGAGGGATGGAAGGGATAGGTTTCCCGCACCTGCTCGGCGATCTGCTCAATGCTGCTGGCGACGATGTAACCACCATCCTCAGCCCTCTTGATCTGTTGTGCGTACTCCTCGGCGATGTCAGAGATGACTCGCTCGTCCGGTAGCTCGTTGATCAGGCGCTTCTTCAGAATTTCGTAGATTTCGTTGCCCGCTAGTTGCACCGGCGTGATGGTCATCGCCTGGCGACGGGTTTCCTGCTGCAGGTTGGAGATGGCGTCGGCCAGCGCCTTAGTCTGGGCCTTGTAGCTGCCCGACAAGTTGGCGACCACGATGGCGCAGTTGGGCAGCTCTAGCGCTGCGCTCATCAGGCTGGAGAGGCTATAGACCGCCATGTTGGCCAGCGTGCCCTGACCGAATACCTGCGTACTAGCGTTGTCGAGATAGGGCGGCAGTTCGTCAAGCAGGATCAGCGTCGGCTTGTCGCCAATTATTTCCTTCCACTGACGTCGATCGACGGCCTTGGGGCCATTAGCCCAGTAGGGCTTGATGGCTTCGGCTGCACCAAGCTGGGTCGCAATCTCGCCCCAGATGAAGTTATCGGGGTTGTTGCGGCCGTTGAACGCGGCAATACGCGCTTGCCCAAAATCGACGCGTGAAGCCAAGTCTGCTGGCAGAACGTTCTTGCGCAGATGCGGATGGCGTGCCAGAAGGCCCAGCGCGATCATCATGTGCGTCTTACCGCCACCCATCGCTTGGGTCAGCTCAAACACAGCCTGATCTGACTTGCCGGAGAGACGCAGCAGACCTTCGCGGAAAAGTTGATCCATGCCGTGGGTGACGAAGTTGCGTGAGAAAAACTCGCCGCCGTCACCCGCGTCATTGATGAGGTCTGCGAGGTTCTCGATCCCCTGGCTCATACGGTAGTCGCGGATGATGGGGTTGAACCGGCAGGCTTGCTTGACCGTCTTGATCATGAACGCGCTCCGTTGTTGTTCTTGGTTTCCTCGGAGTGCGGAATCGCAATGCCGTGCCGCTCGCAGTAGCCACGAATCAGCACTTCGACCATGTTCGCGATGGATCGATGCTCCTGATCCGCCGCGATGCGAAGCGCTTCCTTGAGTCCGGGGTCGATACGAAATGTGAGCGTGGCAGTCTTCACTGTGGCCATGGACTCTCCGGAAACCACTAAAAAATGTACTGCAAGTTACAGTATAAGCATGGCTTCAGCAATGCAAAAAAGTATGCGAAAAAAAATCTAAATACTCAACGCACTTGATACTCGCCATAGTGATATCTCCGCTTTATTCAGTAACATTTTGAATTCGCTGATACTTCTCTAATGGCCAGCATTGCTGTTTTAGCAAGGCCGAATAACCCAGTCGTGAGTAATCAATCTGCGAACTAGAGATAATCGGATAATAGCGAATATATTCGCACTCAAAACGAATAAACCCGAAGTAAAGGCGGCACGCAACCGCAGTCAAGATGAAGCGACGGATGCGCCTCGCAGGGGCTCTACTGCTTCGGTGGGCACGATGCCGTCGTTGGATAGGCGGCGCGAGAAGGGAAGTTTCCTTGATGAGCGCAGTTAGCCGGAAATGCCCTGCTACCGGTCTGGCCTGCTGGGGGCAGAATACTGAGAATGCCTGCCATTCCGCGCAAAACGCCCGTGGCGGCGAAGAATGACCAAACCAACGGCACACAACAGCCAAATGATAACGAATTGGGATTGGTCAAATTTTGGGGCCAATATCTTCTGGATGCCTGGTCAATTTTGCACGCTGTTTTCAGGCCACTCGTCCTTAGGCTATTTTGCCATGGACTACTTACGCCAGCGGTGTTTTGGCTTCAAATCCAGTTCGGTGCCGAATACCGCTCTGCCTGGGCTGGTAGCGGCTAGTTGCTCTTGTTCCTGTTCGATTGGCGCTTCGAGTGGGTTCCGTTTGGCTTCACTTTGTGTGCTGGCCTGCTGGATGTGTTCCAGTAGGGCTTCATCGGCGGCAATCTGCTCTTTGAGCGCTTGCACATGGCTCGCCAGCAACCGCTCTTCCTCGCGCAGCTTGTGTAAACGAGTCTGATGCTGCCAGACCAGCACGAATGTCAGGCCGAGCCCTACTGCGGCACCAGCCAGTATCAAGCCCATGGCGGCGATGGCGCTGATGAAATGGGCTATCACAAGCTCACCTTTTGGGTCGTCAGGTGGATACCCTGCAGGGTGACGGTATCGTTGGGTAAATCCACCCACTGTCGCGCCGCGTTTTTCGTCCAGTGCTGCACCTTGACCCCATTTCTGAGCTGGCGTCTGTACTGTTCCAAAATGGCATCTGAATTGCTGACAATGAGAAAGGTATGCACCTTTTTCTCATTCAGGGCTTTGGCAATACGGATGCGAGTCTGATCCCACTCTCTGCCTTTTTTACGGCTCAGTTCCAGTTCAACCGCGGTCAGGATGCCGGTCTGGTCATCAAGTAAAACCAGGTCTGGGCGCTTGTCGGTGTCCTCCAGCCCCAGAGCCAAGGACATTTCCGCCGGGGTGTAGCAGTGGGAATAATCAGCAGCAGAGCCATGCAGCCCAAGAACCGCCAAACGCTGGACGATTAGGTCGTGGCGAACCTGCTGCTGGTTCAGATTGACCCGGTAGGCTTCGATGTATCTGGGTGGGTGGCGAGCTTCAATCTCATTCACGCCCAGCTCGGTCAGGGTGAAAATCCGATCAGGCACCCCCTTTACGCCACCGGCATAGGGCATGACATGAGATTGCAGAAATCCCTGTTTTTCAAGGCGTGTGGCAAATCCCCGCCGCTGCAACCCCAGCCACTCATGGATGACCTGAGCGGATGACCAGCCCCAGCGGTACACCCACTCCAGAACCTCCAGCCGTTTTTCTACCCCTCGCTCTTGAGGCGTCAGCCCCTGCATTAGCTCAACTGCCGCCATTCGCGCTTTTGAGGTGTCGTGCTTCTGTTTGTGCTCCACGGTCTGAATTTCGTTGTTCGCCATGATCGGTCTCCTGTTGGGTTTGGACTTGTACCGCTCTATTAGGGGATTGCCCCCAATTTCGCGCATAACCGATCAACACAACGCTGTGCACTGGGTATTGCATTCGCCAGTGCAGAAGATGGGTGCAAGACACGGGTGCAGAGGAAAACGGGCGGTAGTCAACCCACCATCCAGATGGGCAGGGAATGCATGAAGCTTGTATCTGAAATGGCGGAATGCGATCACAGCGCGGTTTCAGTGACCTCTAACCGGTTACAAAGCGTCCCCGCCCAAGATCCTGAAAAATCTCATGCCCCTTGTGTAGAGCAATTCCCATTTATCCCCGATGCTCTGCTTCGAGGCACCCTGCTGAGCAGGGCTTTGGCGAAGCTGTGTTGATCCGACCCTATAACGGGCGCACAACGCAGGGAACGAGCAACCCGATCAAGACAAAAATTTACCCGACAGAGCAGAAGACATTTCGTCTTCACTTGGGTGACTCATTTACTTATGAATTCAGGTGCTTGGGGCGTAGATGAATTCGTTTTTCAAAAGAAAATTCAAAAAAGATTTAATCTTCATGTTGCGTCTACGCAACACAAGTAAACCATTGTTTTAATTGAATTGTGTCCTCGGGTAATTTCTGCCTAGACGGCAAAACCGCTTGTGGTCGATCGGAATCTCGTGGGATCCAATGAGAAAGACTGCATCTGCTTAATTCTAATTTGGACAACCCCCTAATTCTAACGGAAGCAGTAATCACTCCTTCCGGATGCCACCGGTGCTCAATTCAAAATCACAGTTTTAATGTGTTCAACGCTTAAGCGATAACTGGTACGGCATCCCTTAACAAAATATTAAGAGGTGCATTCTATGCAGCATTTAGATCCGATCCACCGGTTACCGTCGGTGAAAACTCTCACTGGATTAAGTAGATCAAGCATTTACAGGCTGATTGCTGATGGCAAATTCCCAAAGCCGATCAAGCTAGGAGAGCGCGCTATAGGCTGGAAACAGGACGATCTGGAGGCTTGGCTCGAATCACGCCCCACGAGCAACGGGGGGGCTGCACAATGAAAGGTATACCGAGTGCTGACAAGCCGGGTGCCGAGCCACGCAAGGTGCCCCTCTATATTGATTCAACGCTACGGCGCGGCACAATCGAATGCTCCGCGAAAGGCAAGATCCCAACCGTCACTGGCAATCTGTATGCCAAAGAGCAGGGGTTGGGGAACTTAGACGAAATCGAAGCAACGCGGCAGGGCTGGATCAACCCCAGCAAGCAGTACAGCAAACCGCCAGAACCAAGCAAGACCAGAGAAACCCGCGACCAGTTACTCATCCCGGTTCCGATCCTGCTTTCTCAGCCAGCAGCCCCCCAGTGGCTTGTCCGGGGCTTTCTTGAGAAAAATGTATTGGGGATGATTTTTGGAGCATCGGGGCACGGCAAATCATTTATCGGATTGGCGCTTGCTGCGAGTGTTGCCACCGGCACGGATTTTTTTGGACGCGCAGTCGCCCCAGGTGGCGTTGTGTATGTGGCGGGCGAGGGGCATCAAGGTATAGCCCGCCGCTTAAAAGCTTGGGAAATACACGCAGAGCAAATATTACCTGACAGCTTCACAGTGAGCAGTCGCGCTGTTCGATTTCTAGACACGGCTGACATGGCACTTCTCGCCAGTGAAATCGAAGCGATGAGCGTACGTCCTACGCTGATTGTCGTGGACACCGTAGCACGCGCAATGGTGGGGGCAGATGAAAACTCGTCCAAGGAGATGGGGGCTTTTATTGCGGAGTGTGACGCACTCAAACGGCGTTTCAATTGCACCTTATTGCTCATTCATCACAGCGGACACGGTGAGGCAACGCGAGCAAGGGGCAGCAGCTCACTAAAGGCCGCGATGGATTTTGAAGCGTTAGTGATCCAACAAGAGGGCAGAAGGAGTTTATTTGTCAGCAAGATGAAAGACGCCGAGCCACCGTCTCAGATCCACTTTGATCTGCTGTCAGTTGAACTACCGTGGCTTGATGACGATGGTTTACAAGTGAGCGCAGCAGTGGTTGTGCAGGTGGAGAGATCCGAACCTCCACCAAAAAAACTCAAGATGAGCCCAACCCAGCGGCTAGGAGTTCAAACTCTGCTATCAGTGGCCAACAACGGCACGGCAACGCTTGAAGCGTGGCGTAGAGAGTTCCACAAGGGGCATACCGGTGACACCCCCGATGCTAAGAAAAAAGCTTTTCAGCGGGTACGTAAAGATTTAACCGAAGCCGCGGCCGTAACCGTAGAAGATGATGATTACACCATCACACCTGATAAGTGCGTTTGGGTTGATTTTGCGGTTATGGTTAAAGCCGCCCAATAAAAGCTTCAACGGGACACGGGACATGTCGGGACATTTGGTGGACATTGTCCGGCTTGATTAGGAGGGTAGCCGGGACAAACGGGACACACCCTATATATAGGGTGTCCCCAGTGTCCCGCCCATCCTGAGATTTTTTGAATTAAACCGAGACAATGAAAAACTACCAAACAAGAGGGGCGGCATTGTTTCAACACCCAACTCAATCTCTTGCCTCGTGCTGAGATTCACATTGCCTAATGGTGGCGCACAACGGGTTATCCACACGGCGTCATAGCAACCCTGCTGGCGAGTTTGGGCGAGCGATGGCAGGATGAACTCACGGCAGCATGGCGAGGATCAGAACAGATTCACCCATAGGTGTCACCGTCGGAATAGAGCCCGCCAAAATCGGCGGGTTTTTTACCACCAGAGGGCGAGTTAAACTACCGCACTGCTGCGAGGGTGAAAATGTCCCTTATTACCTAAGGGATGCAAAAAAATATGGGGGTATATTTGGGGGTATATTTCAGATATACCGCATGTAATCAGCATTAAACATTGTGATGTGATAGCACTCGCGACTACCAGTTCGATATTCTTAGGTCATTGTTCAATTCTATTTGGACAATAAATGCTAAAAAGCCTCAAACACGCAATGAAATGCGGTTTGAGGCTTTTTTGTTTACCTCGAATCGATGATTAATCGAATATTTTTTGGTATCTGATAACTCAACACCAGACTTGAAGCTGAATGATCACCCGAAGCTGACCGCTGGCGTTGCCCACAACGTCAAACCCAAGAGCATTTCGATGATCGTTACGATACCTTCAAGCGAGGAAATGTCAGGAGAACCTTCAAGCCGGGATGATTATCGTGCAGTTCGACGGTGCCGCCCTGTTCGTGCATGGCCGCGCGCACCAAGGCAAGCCCCAAACCGCTGCCGGGCGAGCTGCGTGCCGCATCCAACCGGACAAACCGTTCCAATACCCGCAATCGATCGGCGGGATTGGGGATGCCCGGCCCGTTATCGGCGATGGTGAGTGTGATGGTTTTTTCCTGCTGGGTGAGGGTAACGGTTACTTTTGATCCGGCGGGAATGTGATTGAGCGCGTTTTCCAGCAAATTGACCACGATTTGGGTCAGCAGTCCTTGACTGGCCAAGCGGATAATACCCGGTTGAATCTGTGCGCTGAGATGAACACCTCGGTCTTCTGCCGCCAACTGGTAAAAATCAACCAAATCAATCAGTAGCGTGCTGAAATCTACGGTCGTAAAGACCTCGCGCCGCACTCCGGCTTCCGCTTGGGCAATGGCGATCAGCGTATTGAACAATGCGAGGAGTTGATCGGCATCGTCCAGAGTTTGCTGCATCACCTCGCGGTACTCATCGGCGGGGCGCTCATGAGTTAAGGATATTTCCAGTCGATTGCGCAGGCGGGTGAGCGGGCTGCGTAAATCGTGGGCGATGTTATCGGTCACGCTGCGCATCCCAGCCATGAGTTCATCGATGCGGTCGAGCATTTGATTGAGTCGGGCGGAGAGATCCGAAAACTCATCGCCTTTGCCTTCATCGGGAATACGGCGGGAAAATTCTCCGGCCATGATCTGCGTGGCCGTGTGGGTGATGGTGTCGATGCGGCGCAACACGGCAAGCCCCATCCAGCCGCCGCCCGCCAAGGAAAACAAGGTGATGATGCCCAAGGCCCAGCTCAGCAGATATCCGGTGTGGTCGGTGAATCCTTCCTCTTCGACCATCGCCTGCCCCACCAGCAGGCAGCGCCTATCCGCGAGCCGTGTGCTCAGGGCGCGCACGCGAATATCGGGATCTTCCGCCTGAAGGTTTTTCGGCACGATGTTGCTTTGGTCGCTGAATTGGGCTGGCTGGCCACAGGTCAAACCTTCGGGCCACCCCAGAAGATTACCCGCCAGAATGTGCTGATTGGCATCAACCAAGAGATAAAGACGGCTGCTTTTATCCGTCTGCGCGACTTGTTCTTGAATTTGCCCGATCAAGCCCTCGCCATCTCCCTCGCCTGGGCCATCACCGACATCACTGCGTAATTGCGTCAGCTCATCGCGCAAATTCACATCGATTTGCCCCACGATATATTGCGTGGAAAGCCAATACACGCCCGCCAGCGAAACACCCACCACCAAGCTAAACGCCAAGGCGAACAACAACGCCAGCCGGAACACACTGGTGCGCCATAAACGCTTTAGGCGTTGCCAGCTGCGCAGGGGCAGGCCGATAACCTCAACTAGCGACATCAAACCGGCACATCGCTCAGCACATAACCCGCGCCACGCACGGTATGCAACAGCGGTGTATCGAAATCCCGATCAATTTTGCTGCGTAGCCTTGAAATATGCACATCGATCACATTGGTTTGCGGATCGAAATGGTAGCCCCAGACCTGTTCGAGCAACATGGTACGCGTGACGACCTGTCCGGCATGGCGCATCAAGTAATCCAGCAGTCGAAATTCCCGCGGCTGCAACAGTATCGGTTGATCGCGACGCGTGACTTTATGCCGCACCCGATCAAGCACAAGATCGGCCACCGCCAGCGTATCGCTCGAATCACGCGTTTGCATACGCCGGGTGAGTGCCTCAATGCGGGCCAGCAATTCGGAGAATGCGTAGGGTTTGGTGAGGTAATCATCGCCACCGGCTTTGAGCCCGGTCACGCGGTCATCGACTTCCCCGCGCGCCGATAGAATCAACACGGGCGTTGCCCTGCCCGCCGCGCGGTAGGCGGCGATCAAACCCAAGCCATCTAAGCCCGGCAGCATGCGATCGACGATCAAGGCATCGTATTCACCCGTCATCGCCAGATGAAGGCCATCAGTGCCATTGGCTGCCCGATCCACCGAGTGCCCGCTTTCCTCCAGCCCCTTGGCGAGGTAGGCCGCCGCCTGCACATCATCTTCAACCAGTAGTAGTTTCATGCGTTCATCCTAAATCAGTCCGCATTTCGGAAAGATGAAAATATGGTCATGTTGCGTTCATCCGCTCAAAAGGCATACACCCTTATGATCTTGCCATGGCAGCACGCCCCCGTGCCGAAAAGCGAGATGCATGTATGTTTTTTGAATCAAAATCCGCAGCCAGAAATGGCGCCAAATGGCTGAGTCGGCACACGTTTCGTTGGCTTGCAGCCGCGCGAGCGGGCACTTTGCTAATAATGCTTGCCGCCGTGGCGGGCTGTGCCCAGTATCAGCCCCTGCCAGAAACGGCGCGCTTGCCAGCAACCCCCGCGCCGCCCAAGCAGGTCTGGACGCTCGAAAGCGCCACACAGTTCGCGTTCAAGCACAATCCACAACTGATCGAAAGCAACACCCAATTGACGCTGGCGCGCCAACAAGCCGGTTTGGCGAATGTGCCGCCGCCGATGAGCTTGGGGTTCTCGCTGGATCATCCTTGGCAACAAGGGCTGTTCAACGCTTTCAGCTTATCGGTGAGTCAGGATTTAAGTTACTGGCTGAAACAAGCACCGCGCAAACAAGCCACCCAAGCCCGTTTGCGCCAAGCGATTTTGAACCATCGCTGGCAGGCGTGGCAATTGGCCGCCGCCGTGCAGCAGCAGTATGTGACTGTCTGGTATCAACAAAAACAGCTGCGCTTGCTTCAAGCCCAAATTCAGTGGGTCGATCAGCGGATCACAGCGAATGCGGCGGCAGAACAAGCGGGGCTAATCACCGCCGACACGCAGGCCTTGCTATTGACCAATGCGGCGCAGTGGCAGCAAATGGCGCACGCGGCTAATCTGCAACGGATTAAAAACCTTACCCAATTGCGGCAGCTTTTGGGGCTACCCGCCGATGCCGCACTGCATTTGACCAAGCCACCACAACCAGTCCTTTCTACTCGAATAATCAACACATCATCAATTGCCCAACGACCCGATGTGCTGGCACTCAAAGCGGCCATTGATGAGCAAGATGCGCAGTATCGCCAAGCGCTGATCGATCAATTCCCCTCGATCAGCCTGGGGCTGACCCGCGCGCAAGATACCTCCAAGGTGCAGACCATGGGCGTTGGCATCAATCTCGTTTTGCCGTCGTTCGATGGCAATCGCCACGCTATTTCGGTGGCGAAAACCAGCCGAAAGCTGGCGGCCGAGCAATATCAACATCGCTTGGTACAAATTCGCAGTGACTTCGCGGCGCTGCGGCAAAAACAAGCCGAACTGCAACGCGCAGGCAGGCAGATTGAAGCGAACCTACCGGCGCTGCGCCAACGGCTGAATGAGGCCGAGCAAGCAATGGCACAGGGTTTGGTGAATGCCAATACCGTCGATACCTTGCGGCAAACCGTCGTCAATAAACGCTTAGCTTTGTTGCAGAACAACGCAGCGCGCCAACGCGCCGGCTATGCCCTGCCTGCGTTGGTGGGCATTGATCCGGCTGTTTTGTCTTCGTTGACATCCTCATCGAATGCGGCCGCAAACCAATCACCGACACCCACGGAACACTGAACGATGTTTTTTTTATCCAATGGCGCTGCTTCGCGCTGGACACTCATTGGCTTGCTTGGCTTAGCAGCACTGAATCATACCGTGCTCGCGGCCGACACCGCTCCCTCTAAACCCGTGCAAATACAGGTTCAGCTCGTGCCGCTGGTTGAAGGTCGGCTTCAAGCCACACCTCGATTCACGGGGCAAATCGTGCCCATCCCTTCGGCAGTGCGCGTGGCAAGCTGCGCGTTCGAGGGGCGGGTGACACGCCTTTTTGTTCAACCCGGTTCGACGGTGAGTAAAAACGCGCCCTTGCTTACGGTGCACACCAGCGCCCAGACACGCCAACAAGTCGCGCAGGCCAAAGCCAATTTAGTTTTTGCCCGCAAACATCTGGCGCAAATCAAAGTGATGCTTAAATCCCAATTGGCGACACAAGCGGACTGGGCGCAGGCAGAACAAGGCCTGGCCTTGGCCGAAGCGAACTGGCAGTCGCTGGTAGCCAGCGGGGCCACAAAACCGGAGCATACTTTGACCGCAGCGCGGGCGGGCGTGGTACAAACCATCTCCGTGCAATTGGGTGGTGTATTCACCGCCAATCAAGCCTTATTGACCACGGTGGCCGCTGGGCAATGGGAAATCAAAATCCCAGCACCTGTGGCCGTGGCTCAACAATTGAGCAACGGTGATGCCGTTAAAGTCCAGCCGGTTTTTGGCGCGCAGCCGCCGCTGACAACGCACATTTTTGCTATCGATCCGATGGTTTTGTCGGGCAGCAATCGCCAACCCATTCATCTTCACCTGCCAACCAGTCAATCAGCCCAAAGCCCCAATTGGGTGCTGGGTGAGGCGATCTCGGCGCAATTCACCTTGCCGGGTCAAACCGGTTTGATTTTGCCGCATGCGGCCGTTCAAACCGATGCCAGCGGTCAGAATTTCATCTGGCTGGATCGTGCGCACAAGGCGGTGGCCGTGCCGGTACACGTGCTCGATACGGTTGAAGCGCAAAGTGTGATCGAACCCATCACATCGGGCGCTTTGACAGCGGGCGATCAGGTCGTCGCTACGGGGGCGCCGAATGTGGCGGCGGGCATGACGCTGATTGCGGTGCCGTCAACTGGGGCTCAGCCATGAGGTCTTATGCTGCGGTGGCGCACTTTGTTTTGCGCCATCAACGGTCTTTGTTGTTTTTACTCTTGGTTTTGGTGGCCGGTGGTGTATTCACCGCCTTAACGCTGCCGGTGGCGCTGTTTCCGAGCTTGAGCTTCCCGCGGATTGTGGTCGCCGTCGATGCCGGTAACCGCGATGCCGCGCAAATGGTTCGCAGCATCACCAAGCCGGTTGAACAAGCCCTGCGTTCGGTACCCGGCGTGCAATCTGTCGCCAGCAGCACCAATCGGGGCAGTGCCGATCTGGATTTGCGCTTTGCCTGGGGCACCGACATGGCCCGCGCCGAACTGCAAACCGCCGCCGCGATGAATTCGGTGTTGCCCAGCTTGCCTGCGGGCACCGCCTTTCGCGTGCATCGGGAAAACCCCACCCGCTTTCCGGTGATCGCCTACAGCCTGACATCTAACAGCCAAAGCCAAACCGAACTGCGCACCTTGGCGCAATACACGCTCGCCCCGCTCTTATCCAGCATACCGGGCGTGCGGCAGGTGCAGATTCAGGGCGGTGCGCTGCCGGAA
>NCKC01000029.1 GCA_002282715.1 Halothiobacillus sp. 15-55-196
TCTGCATGGGCAATATATGTCGTTCGCCGACAGCGGAAGCTGTTTTCCGAAAATACGTTGAGGACGCCGATTTAATGGATGCGGTCGTGGTTGACTCAGCCGGAACACACGCCTTCCACATCGGCAACCCGCCGGACCGACGTTCGACGACCGTTGCAGCCGGGCGAGGTTATCGTATGGACGTGCTGCGCGCGCGCCAGGTAAGTGCGGGCGATATCGAATACTTCGATTATGTTCTGGCGATGGATCATGAAAATCTTTCGATTCTCAGGCAGTTGGCCCCAAGCCATTTGCGGGACAAGCCCCGGTTGTTCATGTCATTTGCACCCGATTATGGGTTGAGCGAAGTGCCCGACCCGTACTATGGTGGCCCAAGAGGATTTGATCAGGTACTCGATATGGTCGAGGCGGCCTGCGATGGTTTGGTTCAGGCCATCCGCCAGCAGTCGGGCGGACGCTGAGCCAACCGAAGATAAGCCGGAATCAGCTCTTCATCTCTGCTCCAAGGTGTGAGTGGCGATAGGAATAGGCGAAATAAATCACCATGCCGATGGCCAGCCAACCGAGGAAACGGATCCAGGTCACAACGGGCAGGAACAGCATCAAGGCCCCGCAGGACAGGATGCCCAGAATGGGCAGGGTGTAACCGAAGGGATTCTTGAACGGTCGCGGCAGATCGGGTTGGCGCATCCGCAAAACAATCACACCGAGACTGACGAGCACAAACGCGGCCAACGTGCCGATATTGACCAATTCGGCCAATTCGCCCAACGGCACCAGACCGGCTACCAGCGAAATCACCACGCCACAAATCACGATGATGCGCACCGGAGTCTTTGTCTTGGGATGGACGCGCGCCAACTTGTTGGTGAGCAAGCCATCGCGGGACATGGCAAAGATGATCCGCGTCAGTGCGTAATACAGCACCAGCATCACCGTGGTCAGACCGGTAATCACCCCCGTCGCAACCAGAGCCGAGGCCCAGTTGTAACCCAGCAATTGCAACGAGTAGGCCACAGGCGAAGAAACATTGAGCTTGGTGTAGGACACAACACCAGTGAGCAACCCCGAAACCACAATATAAATGAGCGTACAGATAATCAGTGAAGCGATAATGCCGATGGGCACATCACGTTGAGGGTTGCGCGCTTCCTCCACCGCCGTCGATACGGCATCGAAGCCCACATAGGCGAAAAACACGATCGACGCCCCGGCCAGAATACCGATCGGACGTCCATCGGCTCCGTGATCGAACCAGCCGAACGGGATGAAGGGCGTCCAGTTCTCCGGATGCACATTGAACCCCGCTACCGCGATGAATACGGTGATGGTCAAAAGCTTCACGAATACCATGGCCACATTGACGCGCGCCGATTCCCGCACGCCGATAATGAGCAGAACCATCAGCATGAGGATAATCAGCGACGCGGGCAAGTTGATGATGCCGCCAATCGATGGCGCCTTGGTGAGCGCGGCGGGCAACCCCAATCCGATCGCCGTCAGCGCATTCTCGAAATACCCCGACCAACCGTTGGCCACCGCCGCGACCGAAACGGCATATTCTAGAATCAGATCCCAACCGACCATCCAGGCGATGATCTCGCCAAAGGCCGCGTAACTGTAGCCGTAGGCACTGCCCGATCCTCCCACCGAGGCGGCCAGTTCGGCATAGGCCAAGGCGGCGAAACCGCTGGCCAAGCCCGCCAGAATAAAGGAGATAATGACGGCAGGGCCGGAATAGACCGCAGCCGCAATTCCCGTAAGCACAAAAATACCGGTACCGATAATCGCGCCAATGCCCATGAATGTCAGGTCGAACGCACCCAAGCAACGTTTCAGACCCGAATCACAAAAGGCGGCAGGGTGGCAGGTTTGGTTCGGAATAGATTCATAAGGCGGCGGTTTCCTTAAATCAAAAATGACCATTGAGTTAAAAGATGACCATCTGACGACAATCCCTGTTTCATCCGATTCTAGCCCGAAAAATGATGAATTAGTTCAATTTTGTCCCGCCCACAACGCGATGATTGCCCTATAACAATCAGGGGATTAATCAGTTGCGCCTTAACGTTCATCCTGTTGACGGCTATAATCATCGGCCATTTTCCACCGATCAGCAGCGAGATTCCCATGGCCGTCCGCAAATCCTCGACCACTGCGCATACGATTGAAGCTGGGAATCCGGATGTGATCGCGCAATACGAGCGCAGCATGAGCGAGCTGGAACAGATCGTGGCCCGGCTGGAACAGGGCGAGACCACACTGGAGCAATCCCTGGCCGATTATGAGCGCGGAGCCCTTCTGGCCCGACAGTGCGAACAGGCGCTCAAGGCCGCAGAACAGCGCATTGAAGCACTCATGGAGTCCGACGAGGAAGAACCACCGAAGAAAAACGGCAAAAAAGACAGCCCAAAAACGCAGCCCGACCTGCCGCCAGCCGATGCCTTTTTCGATGTTTGATCACCTCATGATCGACACTGTCACATTCCAATCGTGGCAACGAGATTTTCAGGCTGCGTTCGAAATCCGGCTCAAACAGCTGCTGGGCACCATACTGGGCGAATCTCCGCAGCGTTTGAAAGATGCCATCGGGCACGCGGTCATCGACGGTGGCAAACGGCTGCGGCCGATGCTGGTCATTCTGGGCGCCAGTCTGGATAGCACAACCAGCAGCCTACCCGACCCGAACGATCCCCGGCTCGAACAGTTATGGAATGCTGCCGTCGCCATTGAGTTAATCCATGGCTACTCGCTCATCCATGATGATCTGCCAAGTATGGATAATGACGATTTGCGCCGGGGCAAACCCACCGTTCACCGCGCTTTTGATGAAGCCACCGCCATTCTGGCCGGCGATGCATTGCAGTCTCTGGCATTCAGTTTGCTTGCAGATGCACCACAAACCGATGCTGAGACCCGTCTGAACTGGGTTTCACTGCTCAGCACCGGTGCGAACCGGATGGTGTTCGGCCAGCAGCTCGATTTGAACCCGCCTGCGCAGACTCCGGCATTGGCGGAACTCACCCGGATGCACGAACTGAAAACCGGCGCCTTGCTGTACGCCGCATTGATGATGGGCGCGAGTGGATGCTCAGCCGAAGATCGCGCAGCGCTGGAAGCGTTCATTCGCCCGCTTGGACTCGCCTTCCAGATCCAGGACGACATCCTTGACGCCACCGGCACTGCCGAACAACTCGGCAAAACACCCGGCAAAGATGCGGCCGACCACAAATACTCGTACGTGACAGTGCTGGGGCTGGACGCAGCACGCGCCCATCTGAACGCCACCATGAGTGAAGCGCTCAATGCCCTCGAACCCTTGGGCACACGTGCCTGTGGCCTGCGCGCCTGCGCCCGCTTTGTTTTGATGCGGGACCATTGATGAGCCCTACTCCCAACCATCCGACCGATTTCAACTTGCTCGATCTGATCGATCAACCGGCCGACCTGCGCTGCTTGCCGAAGCGACAACTTGTCCAGCTCGCCAGCCAATTGCGTGCCGAACTGATCGAGCGCGTTGCACAAACAGGGGGACATCTGGCTGCCAATCTCGGCGTCGTCGAACTGACCATCGCGCTGCATTACGTATTCAACACGCCCGATGATCGACTGATCTGGGATGTCGGTCACCAGAGCTATGGACACAAGATGCTGACCGGGCGCCGCGAAGCCATGTCCGGGCTACGAATGCGGGATGGCATATCCGGTTTCACACGCCGTGTGGAAAGTGATTTCGATCCCTTTGGCGCCGGGCATTCCAGCACCTCGATCAGCGCCGCACTCGGCATGGCAGTGGCGGCCAAATTGCGCGGCGAAGACCACCATGCCGTCGCAGTGATCGGCGATGGTGCACTCACGGCCGGGCAGGCCTTCGAAGCGCTCAACCACGCGGGCGACATGAAGGCGAATCTGCTGGTGGTGCTCAACGATAATGAGATGAGCATCTCAAGGAACGTCGGCGCGCTCAATCAGCACCTCACCCGACTTCGCAGCAATCCGGTCGTGAACAAATTGCGTCAAGGTGGGCAGAACCTGCTGTCTCAAACCGGCCCCTTGGGTGAAATCCTCAATACCACGCGCGTCGGATTGCGCGATGGCATGAAACACTTGCTGGGCGTCACCAGCCTGTTCGAAGAATTGGGCTTTGCCTACTTCGGCCCCATCGACGGCCACGACCTGCCACTGCTCGTCGACACGCTGGAGAACCTGCGGCGCCAGACTGGACCGCGCTTGCTGCACGTTGTCACTCAAAAAGGCCGGGGATTCAACCCGGCGGAACTCGATCCGGTCCGCTATCACGGCGTCGGAAAATTCGATCCAGAAAAAGTAATCAAGCTCGAACCGCAATCCGTCAGCCAGAGCACGGCTCAAAAAACACCGCCACCCAAAACATGGACCATGGCATTTGCCGACTGGCTCGACACCCAAGGCGGCAATCCGTCGGTCGTCGTGATCACGCCCGCCATGATCGAAGGCTCCGGCCTGGCAGGCTTTGCAGCACGTCATCCGCAGCGCTGCTTCGATGTCGGCATTGCCGAGCAACACGCCGTCACCTTCGCGGGGGGCCTTGCGGCAGAAGGCCTGCGCCCTGTCGTCGCCATTTATTCCACTTTCCTGCAGCGCGCCTGGGATCAGATGATTCACGATATCGCACTGCAAAATCTGCCGGTATTGTTCGCCGTGGATCGTGCCGGACTGGTCGGGCCGGATGGCGCAACTCATGCAGGCAGTTTCGACCTTGCCTTCGGGCAGGCCGTGCCGAATCTGAACATCGCCGTACCCGCCGATGCCGCTGATCTTCATGCCTTACTGGATTGGGGCATTGCAGCCGATTCACCCGTACTGGTGCGTTATCCTCGCGGCGAGTGCCCGGCCGATCTCGGTGGCGAAGCCGCGCGCACACCGCTGGGTCTGCGCGTCCGGCGACGGGCTGACGATCCCCATCAGAGCCTGCTGGTCATCGCATTGGGCTCCAAGGTGCAAACGGCATTAAACGCCAGTGCCGATCTGGCGGCCACCGTGGTTGACCTGCGTTGGGCCAAACCCATCGACTGGCCGGCCCTGCTGCCGCTGATTCATGAACATGCCGCCTGGATGATTATCGAAGAAGGCAGCAAACTGAGCAGCATCGGCGCCAGCATGATTGCGCACACGAGCGAATTGGGCCTGTTCAAGCCAGTAAAACACATCGCGCTGCCCGACACATTCATCGAACACGGCACCCGCACAGAATGCCTTGCCGATTGCGGACTTGACGAACGTAGTCTAAACAGTACGATGACCGACTTTTTACGGCAGGTACTGCCCGCATGAACACCATTGACCCGCAAGCCGATGCATCAAGCGCGCTTGAGCCCATTTTTGATCGCGTGAACACGCAGTTAGCCGCATCAAACGGACAATTCTGTTTGAGCGTAACCGTGGATTTTGCCGCCGCGCATCAACTGCATGGCTATGAAGGCAATTGCGCGCGATTGCATGGCCATAACTGGAAAATCATTGTCGAAGCCACCGGGCAAAAGCTCGATGATGTCGGGATGGTCATCGACTTCAAGGCCATGAAAAAAGCCGCGCGTGCGGCGGCCAAAACCTTGGATCACCAGTTCCTGAACCAGATCGAACCGTTTGATCGCATCAACCCGACCGCCGAACACATTGCAGTCTGGTTCTTTGTGGAACTGAGCCGGATGCTCAATCAGCCCAACGCCCGCGTGAGCGCCATTACGGTATGGGAAAACGATTATTCCGCCGTCACCTATCGTGCCTGAACCGGCTGCGTTCCACACCGTTGCGACCTCAAACCTTTGCCAACCTTCAACTTTAAATCCTCATTCGACGAATCTAACAGGAATCTTCTCTCATGACCCAGAGCGCCATGCCTGATGTGCAATCTTCATTCGATCCACGCAATATCGAGATCGACCGTGTGGGCATCAAGGCCATCAAGCATCCGCTCACCATCGTTGATGGCGATCATCGTCAGGCAACGATAGCCGAGTGCGAGTTGACCGTCGCCCTGCCCGCCGATAAAAAGGGCACACACATGTCCCGCTTTGTTGCGCTGCTGAATGCCGAGCCGCTGGTTTTATCGCTGGCCACCCTGCCCGACTGGACGCGCCGCATGGCCGAATTGCTGCACGCGCAAACCGCCGATGTGCTGTTTGCCATGCCCTTTTTCGTGGAAAAATCCGCCCCCGTCAGCGGCCAGAAAGCCCTGATGGACTACCAACTGAGCCTCAGCGCTCACCTTAACGATCAGGGTCAAATCGAAACCCAACTCGAACTCGTTGTGCCCGTCACCAGCCTGTGCCCCTGTTCCAAAGAAATCTCCAGCTACGGCGCACACAACCAGCGCTCGCATGTAACCGTCACGGTCCGCGTCACCGATGCGTCCCTCTCGATTGTCGATTTAATCGGCAAGATTGAAGATCAAGGCTCCTGCGCATTGTGGGGATTGCTTAAACGCCCAGATGAAAAATACATCACCGAATACGCCTTTGATCACCCTAAATTCGTCGAAGACATGATCCGCGACGTGGCAGGCACCTTGGCCGATTACCCTGGCATTGATGGCTATCGCGTCACCGTCGAAAACTTCGAATCGATTCACAACCACATTGCGGGCTTCTCGATAAATTTTCTGGCAGCCCCCGCGCCTTTGTCGCTGCATTTGGGCTAATGGCCACTCAACGCCCCCGGTTGCAGACGGCCACCGAACAGTTCGTTTGCGTTGGCGTCCAGTCGTTCCGCGAGCGCGTCTACTTCCATTGCAAACAATTTTGCAAGCACCTCGAGCTGCTCGACAATGAAGGCGGGTTCATTCGCCTTGCCCCGGTGCGCGTGTCCGGGCTGGTTTGGCGCATCGGATTCGAGCAACAATGCCTCGATGGGCAAAGCGCCTAACGTGGCCCGCAGGCGCGTGGCGCGCGGATGGGTGATTGCCGCGCCGACACCGAGATAGAATCCCTGTTCGATCAACTGCCGGGCCTGCTGCAACGAGCCGGTAAAACCATGCACGACGCCCCGAAGCATGGGATGGCGCCGGATGACGGACAGCAACTTATCCGCGGATTTGCGCTCATGCAGAATCACCGGCAGCCTGTGCTGCAAGGCGATATCCACCTGCCCGAGAAAGAGTTCGGTCTGACGCGCCGCATCCGGCATCTTGGGCGCAAAATCCAGCCCGATTTCACCGATCGCCAGCACCCGGTCGCCTTCCTGTTCAATCCAGCGCGCTAAAGCCTTCAGCGCGGCGCTCGGTTCGAGCCGATCCGCCCACCAGGGATGCACGCCATACGCGAGACCAACCGAGACTCCGAGGTTACGAGCCATCTGCGCCACTTCGTTCTGTTTTCCCCACTGATCGGGTGCGACACCCACGCAAAGCAGGCCATCAACACCTGCCTGTCGCATACGCGCCACCACGTCGGCCAATGATCGTGATGCAACCAGATCTTCAAGGTGACAATGTGTATCGAACATCAAATACCAGCTTTGTTATCTATTGAAACCATCACACCGGCACCCGCCACACATTCGGCTCAATAAATCGAGTATTCTGCCGATGACAGAGAACAACCCTGTGATCCGTGAGCACTTGAAATGAGAGCACTGTTTTGAATCCAGCAACCCTGTTAGGCATTTTTGGCGGATTTGGCATTGTCATCGGTGCAATTTTCCTGTCATCGAACCATGTGTCGGACTACTTCAGCCCAACGAGCCTGTTCCTCGTGCTGGGTGGAACGATTGCTGCCACGCTGATCAGTTATCCGTTGCACGAAGTGTTGCGGGTTTTCCGCGTTTTTACGATTGTACTGCGCAACGAGCGTCTGTATACCGAGCGCGATATTGCAGAATTGGTCGATGTGGCCAAACTCAGGTTTCAGGGGCAGATCAACCGAGCAGATGAGCGGCTCACCAAAATCAACAATCCCTTCCTGAGAACCGGGATGCAGATGGTGCTGGACGGCGCATCGAATGAGGACATCATGACCCTGCTGCAATGGCGAATCGGCCGGATGCGCGCGCGCGAACGCGCCGAGGCGCAGATTTTTCGCACCATGGCCGCCTTCGCCCCCGCGTTCGGCATGCTGGGCACCCTACTCGGGTTGATCAACATGCTCCATGCCATGGACGCCGCACACTTCGCGGACATCGGTGTGAACATGTCCCTAGCGCTGATCACGACGCTCTACGGCATTCTCCTCGCCAACATGATTTTCAAGCCCATTGCGCTCAAACTGGAACGCCGGACCGAGCAACGGGTGATGGTCATGAACATGATGGTCGAAGGCGTGATGCTGATGCAGCAACAACGCTCCCCTGCGTTCATCCGCGAAACGCTGCAATCCTTCCTCGCCCAGAGCGAAGATGAACTGCGCGAGGGAGCCAACCAGCCCGGCATACGTCCGGGTTCGGTACGCGGCACACGCTAAGCGCAAAAGCCATGAATAGCCAGAAGCCTACGCCTGATGACACGCTGAACGATCAAGTGACTCAGAGCATCCAGTCGGAGATCGAACTCGCCGAAAAAACAGGCGTGTTTTCACGGCCATGGCACGAAGGTTGGGAAGAAGATGCCCATCTGATCGAAGATGACCAATCGTTCTGGTTGCTTACCATGGTCGATTTGATGACGCTGCTGCTGACAATGTTCGTCCTGCTCGCCGCTTACGCGTATCAGAGCAAGGACAATACCGTCACCATGGTTGCCAGCAGCGGCAGTACGCAGCAGGCACAAAAAGTGGATAAAACCCCCACGCCCCAGACCGGCCCGATGCCAACCACACAAACCTCGCCGGGAGAAACGCCGACCCAGGGCAATATTCCGCAGGCTGGCAATGCGCTGATTGGCAAGGCGGGCGAAACGGTTCTTGACCACGCGAAACCATCCGCACAAAGCCCTTCTGCCAACGACAAAGCATCGCAGGATCAGGCCCGCGCCCTGTTCTCGGGCCTAGGCAAAGATGTCGATGTTTCTGTGGTCAAAGGGCGCATCAATCTTCGCGTTAAAGACAATATCCTCTTTTCCTCGGGCAATTCGGCGCTCTCGGTTGCGGGTATGCAGTTGCTCAAACGTTTGGCCGACCGCCTCAAGGCAGGCGATTATCCCATCGCCGTTCAGGGCCACACAGACAACGTGCCGATCCACACCCTGCAATTTCCCTCTAATTGGGAACTCTCCGCGGCGCGGGCGGCGGCTGTGGTACAAGCACTGATCGCCAGTGGCGTTCAACCGGAGCGGCTTTCGGCCATTGGCTTTGCCGACACGCACCCGATCGCCTCGAACGACACAGCCAGCGGCCGGGCGGAAAATCGCCGGGTCGATCTGGAATTACAACTGCCCGCCAGCATGCTGTCCAAAGTTTTAGCGGGAACCAAACCCGCATCCCCGGCCCAGCCTGCAAACCAGCCATAAAAGCGCGCAAGGAAAAACCCATGATGCAGCAGACCGATCAGCCCCCCGCCAGCACTACTTCCAATGAGGCTGCCTGGAAACTCCACCCGCAACTGCTGGCCGATTCCATACCGGTCACAGAACTGCCCACCTGCGCCATACGTCTGCTCGACGATGCCCGCTTCCCCTGGATTCTGTTGATCCCGCGTATCGCCGGGCTCACACAATGGTTGGACATGCCACAGGACATCGCCCATCAGGTGCTCGATGAGGTGCACGAAGTCCAACAGGTATTGCAGCAGATATTTACCCCCATCCGCATCAACTTCGCCGCAATCGGCAACCGGGTGGACCAGTTACACATTCACTGCGTTGCTCGTTTCAGTAATGATGCAGCCTGGCCGGATGTCGTCTGGGGGCATGGCTTGCGCCAACCCTACAACCCGCTTGATCGACTGACCCGGGCAAATGCAATCGCCGCTGGACTCAAAAGCCACTCTCGGCGACACTCTAGCGACTGAAGGAATGACTGAATAAACTGCGCGCACCAAAACAATCGAAATCCTTGATTCAGATTGGCGCTGTTTCCATGACAACTGAGTGTCACAAGGAAATATCGGCACAAACCTGTGCTGCAGAACCTCTAGGGAAGGCCTGCACAAATGCAGACCTTCCCGTGCAGGGCATGGATGCCCTGCCGCACAATGACGTAAGTCATTGAATTGCGGCACTCGTGCCGGGCGTGTACCGGCACGAGTGCTTCTGCACGAAGCCATGGATGGATTCGTGCAGAGATTTCCTAGACTTTTCAGAGATTTCCTGGTCGTAAAACCCATAAGGACAACCGGTTATGCGCATCGTGCCTTTATCGCTCCAATTTTTGATGTTTCTCGGCCTGCAGGTCGCTTTGAGTTTGGGTTTGGTCTTTTATCTCAACACACTGGCCACCAATAACTTCCAGACGTTTCAGCGTGCGAGTTCGGGATTTGTCGAATCCAGTAAAACCATCGAAACACTGCGGAAATCATTTGCCGCCACCAGCGCCCAGATCGAGCAGATCACAAGCCAGTTTTCGGCGGGGCAGCGCGTCGATGTTCGTGATCAGGTACTGGCACTTCAGCAGGTTGCGGCGGCCATCCGCACCGATACCGCCTTGGCCGGTTTGCGGGATGTCGCCGGTGCCCAGATCAATGCGCTGTCCAGAAGTATCGATCAGCAGGCACAAGCATTGATCAATGCCGCCGCGGCAACGGCATCTGCCACACCCGCCGAAGTCAAAGACATACAAAGTCAGCTCCGCAAGGAACGCAGTCGCATCATGGTGGACGATTTCGGTGCGTTGATCAGCGCCGCCAATCAGAATCTGGAAGATACCATGGCGCTGTTACGCGGTTCGACCGAATCGTTGAGCAGCCAGTACCAGACCCTGTTGATCCTGTTCATCGTATTGCAGATCGCCCTGATGATGACGGCTCTGTGGTACTTCAACCACCAGATCAAGCAGTTGGCGGATATTACGGATCGACTGATCGATGGCGAGGCCACCGCTGCCCTGCCCCAACAGAAACGTCACGATCAGATCGGTCGTCTGGCCCGAGCTGTCCAGCATTTTAGAACCACGCTGATCACCCTTTCCGATTCACGAGAGCAACTCAAAGCCATCCTGAAGAAACACGACCAGGAAACCCTGAGCCGTCGCAAGGCGGAAAAACAGCTCGCACTGACCGCTTCGGTGTTCGAAAACGTGCAGGAAGCCGTTCTGCTGACCGATATTTCAGGGCACGTGACCCGGGCCAACGCGGTGGCTCAGGAGATGCTGCACAGCACGGAGAAACAACTGGCGGCCAAACCCCTGCTCGAATTCCTGCTGGGACATGATGCCGCCGTGCTCGAACCGCTCTGGCGTCAGGTACTGGAACAGGGTTACTGGTCAGGCGAGGTGGAATTCACCCCGGAAAATGCCCCCACCATCACAGCATTGGTCTCGATCAAGCTCATGGGCGAAGCGCGTGAAGGCCGGGGCCATGTGATCTTCGTACTCAGCGACCACACTGAAATTCGGGCACGTGAAGCAAAAATGCGTTTCCTTGCCGAGCAGGACACGGTTACCGGGCTATACAACCGTCACTATTTCATGACACAGGGCGTGAAACGGATTGCGCAGCATCCAAACGCAACATTCAGCATCGTTTTGATCGGTATCGATAATTTCCGCTCTATCAATGATGCATTGGGTCACCACGATGGCGATCAAGTCCTTGTCGAGGTCGGGCGAACCCTCGCTGCCCTGCTGCCCGCAAGTGCGGTACCAGCCCGTGTCGATGGTGATGAATTTGCCTTCTACTGGACGCCAAAAGATGAACAGAACCAGGAAGAAGAACTCCGCGCATTCGCCGAGCGTGCGCTGGCTGCGGCTCGCCAGCCTATGCATATCAACAGCTATCAGATCACGTTGAAACTCAGCGCGGGGACGAGCACCTACCCCAACGATGGCGACAATATCGAGGATCTGATCAAAACCAACGATATCGCCCTGTCGATGGCGAAGTCAGAAGGCGGTGATCGTCTCTATATGCACGGCGCACAGGCTCAAAACCTTGCGCGGCGACGGTTCATGCTGCAACAGGCTTTAGACAAGGCGCTGGGCAAACGCGAGTTGCGTCTGAGTTACCAGCCACAGGTTTCGCTGGCGAATGGTCAAATCTCCGGCTTCGAGGTTCTGATGCGCTGGCGTCATGGCGGCGAATGGGTTTCCCCGGCAGAATTCATTCCGCTCGCAGAAGAAACCGACACCATTGTGCGCATCACCGAATGGGCCTTCACCGAGGCCTGTAACCGCATCCGCGAGTGGCAGCGGCAAACGGAAGAAACATTCAATCTGTCGCTGAATCTACCGCCGCGCCTGCTGCTGACCGATAAAATCGACGAGCGGCTGGTCAGTATTGCAAAGCAGGCGGGCTTACCCCTTTCATCGATCACACTTGAGATTACCGAGAGCAGCTTCGGCAGCGATCCGAGTCTGATGTCAGACCAATTGCATCGTCTTGCCATGCAAGGCTTCACGATCGCAATCGACGATTTCGGCACAGGCTATTCCTCGTTGGCCTATCTGAGCACGCTGCCCATTTCCAAGATCAAGATCGACAAGAAATTCGTGGATCTGATCAACGAAGATGCCGAGTCGTGCAAACTCCTCAGATCCATTTTTGCGATGGCCGAATCACTGGAGCTGGATATCGTGGTCGAGGGCGTGGAGACTGTCGACCAATTGGTTCTGCTCAAGAAATTTGATGTGCGCATGGATATTCAGGGATTCGTTTTCGAACCGGCGCAAAACGAGGACTTCTGGGAAGGTTTATTCCTTGAAGGCAAGACCCATGTCTATGAAGTTCCGGAATTGCGATCGCCCAAGCAGAAAGCTGCCCCGGAGGGCAACAATCCAGTTACATTCAATTAGGGAACCTCTGATTGAATCCTTCGTGGCCGAGACGGGCTTTTGAGGGATGAGTCGCAAGGCGCGGCGCGAAACGAATGGTTATTCCATTCGTGAGCTTCGTTATCGGCCTTGGCATCGTAGCGTAAACTACGACCTTCGGCCTCTGCCTCGTTTTGCGGCTTTTGGATCAGCAACTCGGCTCACGAGGGATTCAATCAGAGGTTCCTTAGCAATCCAATTCAACCGATATGGACAAGGGCGAACTGTCTGCCCCGGATTGGATTCGTCCCTTTCCCACCAAGTTTTGTTAAAAAAGCACACTAGGACACCTCGAAAAACCTTTCAAGGTGCCCATGCACCACATGGACGTGGTGCCGCGCAATCGCGCAAGCGATTGAAATAGCTTGAGTTTGTTGCGGGCTCCCCGCGACGAACGTCCTCGAAAAATCCCCAGGATGGGGTTTTTCGAGGTGCCCACTAGTGCGCTTCGGCCCAACTTCTACCGATGCCGATACCCACTTCAAGCGGCACACTCAGTTTTGCAGCTTTGGTCATTTCTGCGCGGATGATCGGCACGATCTCGGCAACATCAGACTCGGGCACCTCGAAGATCAATTCATCATGCACCTGCAAAATCATCCGGGCTCGCCCGGGCACCACCAACAGCTTATGCAAGGCAATCATCGCTATCTTGATAATATCCGCGGCCGTGCCCTGCATCGGCGCGTTGATGGCGGTACGCTCGGCGTATTGGCGTCGCTGGCCATTGCGACTGTGAATCTCCGGCAAATACAGGCGGCGACCGAATACGGTTTCCACATAACCCATTTGGCGCGCCTGTTGCCGCATCCGCTCCATGTACTTCGCCACGCCGGGATAGCGGGCAAAATACAGATCGATATAGGCCTGTGCCTCGCCACGTGAGACATCGAGCTGCTTGGCCAGGCCAAAGGCAGACATGCCATAAATCAAACCAAAATTGATTGCTTTGGCCGCACGGCGCTGATTGTCCGACACCTCGGCTTCCTTGATGCCGAACACTTCGGCTGCCGTCGCGCGATGAATGTCCTCTCCGGCTGCAAAAGCGGCGGTCAAGCCTTCATCGCCGGACAGATGCGTCATAATGCGCAATTCGATCTGCGAATAGTCTGCTGAAATGAGTTTGCACCCCGGATCGGCGACAAATGCCTGCCGGATCCGCCGCCCTTCTTCACTGCGAATCGGGATGTTCTGCAGGTTCGGATTGGATGAAGAAAGCCGCCCGGTCGCGGTCACGGCTTGATGAAAGGCACTGTGTACCCGTCCGGTATGGGTATGGATGTCTTCGGGAAATCGGTCGATATAGGTTGATTTGAGCTTGGTCAGCCCGCGGTAATCGAGAATCAATGCGGGCAAGGGATGGCTACCTACCAGCTCGCCAAGCGCCTCTTCGTCGGTCGAAGGCTCGCCTTTTGGTGTTTTCTTGCCCACGGGCAGCTTGAGTTCATCGAACAACAATTCCTTGAGTTGTTTGGTCGAACCCAGATTGAATTCGCGCCCGGCCGCCTTGAACGCGGCCTGCTCCACCGCGGCAATCCGTGCACCGATGGCTTTGCCCTGTAAGGCAAGCTCGTCCCGATCCACCCGCACCCCCGCGCGCTCCATGGCCACCAGAACTTCAATCAGCGGTTGCTCGATCTGCTCGTAAACAGACCGCAAACCAGGCTCGGCGGAGAGTTTCGCCCAGAGGCAATGCTGCAATTGACGGGTAACATCCGCATCCTCGGCCGCATAAGGGCCGGCCTGCTCAAGCTGAATCTCGGGGAAGCTCAGTGCCTTTGCGCCCTTACCGGCAATATCTTCGAAGGTGATGGTCGAACGCCCGAGGTACTTCGACGCCAGTGAATCCATGTCATGCCGTGTGGCGGTCGAATCCAGCACATAGGATTCGAGCATCGTGTCGAATTTCACGCCACGCAGCGTGATGCCATGATTGGCCAACATGTGGGTGTCGAACTTGGCGTTCTGCATCACCTTGATACGAGATGCGTCTTCGAGCCAGGGCTTCAGATCAGCCAGCACCGTGTCCCGATCCAGTTGCGCCGGTGCGCCGGGATAGTTGTGCGCCAGGGGCACATAAGCCGCGTGATTGTCTTCAATCGAAAACGAAACTCCGACGATCCGGCCATCGAACAAATCCAGTGCATCGGTTTCGGTATCGAAGGCGACCCATTGTGTTTTCTCGCCCGCGTTTTTGATTTGTTCCAGCCAACGCTGCCAGTCCGCGTCCGTCAGGATGGTTTCGTACCTCGGCGGGTCATTCAGAGCCAATTGTCCATCATCCGAAGAAGTTTGCTTGGCATCCTGCCCGGGTGCAGGATCAAAAGCCGGATCCGAAGGCGCTGATGAAAATTGTCTGCGTAGGGTATTGAGTCCGAACCGCTCCGCCAGCGCCAGAACCTTGTCGACATCCGGGGCCTGCACGGCAAGATCGCTCAAGGAAATGGGCAAGTCGCAATCGGTACGAATCGTCACCAGATCCCGGCCAATGGGCAGAAAATCATGGGCAGCCCGCAATGCCTCGCCCACCTTTCCCTTGATCTGATCGGCATGGGCCATCAGGTTATCCAGCGATTGCCATTCGTTGAGCCATTTGGCGGCTGTTTTCGGGCCGCATCCCGGCACACCGGGGATGTTGTCGACAGTATCCCCGACCAGCGTGAGGTAATCGATGAACTGAGCGGCGGTAATGCCGTATTTTGCCTCGATGGCCGCTTCATCCAGCATCGTGTTGCTCATGGTATTGACCAGACGAATACCCTCGGTCACCAACTGCGCGAAGTCCTTGTCAGCGGTCGCGACCAGCACCGATTCGCCTTTCTGCCGCGCCTGATGCACCAGGGTTCCGATCACATCATCCGCTTCCACACCCGAAACGCAGAGCAACGGGAAACCCAGCGCACGCACCAGTTCATGCACCGGCTCGATCTGCACGCGCAGGTCATCCGGCAGGGGTGGGCGCTGTGCTTTGTAGGCAGGATAGATCTTGTCGCGAAAGGTAGGACCGGGCGCATCGAAAACCACGGCCATGCGCTCGGGATTTTCCTCTCGCCGAAGTTTCTGCAACATATTGATCACGCCGTGAATCGCACCCGTCGGTGTGCCATCCGGTGCTGTCAGAGGCGGCAGCGCATGAAAGGCGCGGAATAGGAACGAACTCCCATCCACCAGAATCAGTGTTTTGGATTTCACTGTCTGTTCGGCGGGCTCGGCTGGAGTGGCAACGTGCGAAGAAAAAAGATCATTCATGGTTGGTCATCGAAATTTGGCTTCAAGGTCGGTACTATGCCACATGCTCTTGGGCATAGGCTGCTGCCACGGGCGATTCGCCCGAGACGGCTCATTGAACCGGGCTAAAAAATAAACCACCAGATGACATCCACGCATGAGTCCAAAAATACCCAATCACCCCTCCCGTCTCGATAAAAGCGAACGACTGAGCCTCGAATCGTGGAAAATCTTCCAGATCATGGCCGAGTTCGTACAGGGCTATGAGACGCTGGCCAGCATCGAACCTGCGGTCACTATTTTCGGCTCCGCACGATTTGCGCCCGATCACCCCCACTATCTGATGACCGTCGAAATCGCCCGGCTCCTCTCGGACGGCGGTTTTGCGGTTGTCTCCGGTGGCGGCCCCGGCATCATGGAGGCCGCAAACAAGGGTGCGAAAGCAGGCGGTGCGCCGAGTGTCGGTTTGAATATCACCCTGCCGCACGAACAGCACGACAATCCTTATCAGGATATTTCCCTTCATTTTCAGCATTTTTTTGCGCGCAAGGTCATGTTCGTCAAGTACGCATCCGCCTATGTCGTCATGCCGGGTGGCTTCGGCACGCTGGATGAAATGGCGGAAATTCTCACCCTGGTGCAAACCGGCAAGTCTCGCCGCATTCCCATCATTCTGGTGGGCACGGCGTTCTGGGGCGGCCTGCTGGATTGGTTCCGCCAGACCCTACTGACCGAGGGCACCATTGGCGAGGGTGACATGGATCTGATGACCGTTTGTGATGAGCCAAAAACCGTGGTCAGTACCATTTTCGATTTCTACCGCGACCGAAACCTGGGCGCAACCGCCGAAGAACAGAAGAAACTGCTCGATCTGTAAGCGACGGAATGGGACGATGCACAGAAACCATTTTTCACATGGGCAGTTTTCGCATACGCTGCCCGCAAAACCAAGAGGCCGTCGAACTCGACGCGTCAACGTCTCGCAAAGACCCCAAGACCGGAACGAAAGACCATGTCGGTTTTCACCACAGTACACGAACATCAACTCAATGAATTCCTGACGCAATTCGATTGCGGTCGGCTCGTTTCCTTCGCGGGGATCGCAGCGGGTATCGAGAACACCAATTACTTCGTCACCACCGATCGGTATGCGCTGGTGCTGACGCTGTTCGAGCATCATCAACCGGAGGAACTGCACTACTTCCTCGACCTGATGGCGTATCTGGCCGAACATGACATTCCGACCGCCCACCCGATGTGCAGCAAAAGTGGCTCCTATCTCGGCGAACTCAATGGCAAACCGGCCGCACTCGTCCGCCGCCTGTCGGGCCGATCGCTGGAACACCCCAATACCGAAGAATGCCGCTCGATGGGCACCGCGCTCGGACGGATGCATCGTACCAGCCCGGGTTTTGGCGGCTACCGCGCACCCGATCGGGCTTTACCGTGGTTGCAACAAACCGGTGCAATCCTGGCGACACATCTTGCCAAAGACATGGAAGGCGAAACCGTCGCCCTGCTTGAAGACGAGCTCGGCTTTCAACAAAACCACCCGCGCGACCATCTGCCGCAAGGTGCCATTCATGCCGACCTGTTCCGGGATAATGCCCTGTTCGAACACGGCCGTCTGACGGGCATCATCGACCTCTACTACGCCTGCAACGACGCCTTGGCCTACGATCTGGCCGTTACCGTCAACGACTGGTGTCGCAACGAGCAGGACGGGATTGATGAAACGCGTGCGCGCGCAATGCTGGCCGGTTACCAGGATGAACGCCCGCTCAATGATGACGAACGCGCCGCCTGGCCCGGACTGCTCCGTGCCGCCGCCATGCGCTTCTGGCTTTCGCGACTCAAGGATCAATGTTTTCCTCGCGAAGGCGAAATGACTTATCAGAAAGATCCCGAAGTCTTCCGTCGCCTGCTGATCGCCCATCGGGCACAGGCAGACGCCACCCGCGCGTGGATCAATGGCTGAATCGCTTCCGGTCGGTTCGCCTCCTCTGCCGCCCATCATTCTGCACGGGCGAACCGGGGAACCGGTCATCATCGACCCACCGCTGGCGCTCGCCCCCATGGCCGGTGTATCCGATCGCCCTTTTCGTCAGCTCTGCCGCGAATATGGCGCGGGGCTGGTCGTCACGGAAATGATGAGTACCAAACCGGAACTGCAATCCAGCATCAAAAGCCGCCTGCGACAAATCGAACGCAACGACATCGAACCCCGTGCAGTTCAGCTGCTGGGTAATGATCCGTTTGAGCTGGCCGAAGCCGCCCGATTTGCGGTCGCGCAAGGCGCGCAACTGATCGATCTCAACCTCGGCTGCCCCGCCAAAAAGGTGTGCAAGAAAGCGGCAGGATCTGCACTCATGGCCGAGCCGGATACCGTCGCCCGTCTGCTCGACGCGCTGGTGGCCGCGGTCGATTGCCCGGTCAGCATGAAAATGCGCACCGGCCCCGACCGCGACTGGCGTAATGCCGTTGCTATTGCAAAAATCGCCGAAAATGCCGGTATATCCATGCTGTCGATCCACGGGCGCACCCGCGCAGACCGCTACGAAGGTGAAGCGGAATACGACACCATTGCCGAGGTGGTTGCCGCCGTCGACCTGCCCGTGTTTGCCAATGGCGACATCACCACCCCGCAGAAAGCGCGGCAGGTAATCGCTCATACGGGCGCCGCGGGCATCATGGTCGGTCGAGGCGCATTCGGTCAGCCCTGGATTTTCTCAGCGCTGAAAGCAGAGCTCACCGGCCAGGCACACCCCGGCGCACCAGATCGTGCCGAACGCTTTGCTGTCGTCCAAAAACAATTTGAAAAAATCTATCAACATTACGGCGACTCATTAGGAATTCGCATCACCCGGAAGCATCTGGGCTGGTATGCTGCATCCCTTGATTTGGGCGAAGAAGATCGAGCTGTATTCAACCGCTTCGAGCACCCGGAGCAGCAACGCCAATGGTTAGCGCGCCACGCTTAGAAATCTCTGCACGAATCCATCCGTGGCATCGTGGGCTAGCGCCAGGTTCGCGTTCAGATACGCTCAGGCCGGTACACGCCCGGCCCGAGCTCCGCATTTCAATGACTTACGTCATTGAGCGGCAGGGCATCCATGCCCTGCACGGGAAGGTCTGCATTTGTGCAGACCTTCCCTAACAGATAACCTCACTTACCCGGCTGAACGAATCCGCTTATGAATGCAAAACCACCCACGGAAGAAATCCCACTGGCCAACGGCCACTGGCAGTGTTTGAATACGGATGAGGCACATGGTGACAACCCCGTTCAGCAAGCCGTGCGTGCCGCGCTGGATGCCTTATGGGAAACGTTGGAAGGCGATCAGCCAAACAATCTCTATGACCTCGTCATCGCGCAGATTGAACGGCCCTTGCTGGAAACGGCGATGATGCGCTGCGATCAGAATCAGTCCCGCGCGGCCCAATGCCTCGGCATCAATCGCAGCACCCTGCGCAAGAAACTCAAACAGCATCGATTACTGCCTAACGAAGGAATCTGAGACGAGAGCGATTTGACCCGACCCCTTTGCAAAAAGATAGGTCTCCCCCTTTGCAAAAGGGGGAACAAGGGGGATTTGCTGGCCTCGATTTACTGTGGTAAATCCCCCCTGCCCCCCTTTTTCAAAAAGGGGGGGAAAGGATGTGGCTTTTTCAAAGGGGGGAGGAAGTAGCTTTGAAAAAGAGATGGACAAGAGGGATTTCATAGCGACACGCTCAGCTGCAATTCCCCTGCGCCAATAACCGCCGGATAATCTCTCCGGCCACAATGTGACCGAAAATATTCGGCATGTAGCTGATCGTGCCATTGACGGCTCTTGGACGAATACCGGTGTTTGTGGGCATATGCGGCGCTGGTTTGCTTGGCAGTTCGGTGGAGTACACGACCGGGATATTCATTGTGCAATCGAGTCGACGAAGGCGCGTGCGCAGTACACGGGCAAGGCCACAACCCTGCACTTCGGCCAGTGTGCCTACCCGCACGGCGCGCGGGTCGATGCGATTCCCCGCACCCAGCGCCGTCATGGTCATAATGCCCCGTGCCCGGGCTTCGGCCAACAATACCGCTTTCACGCCAATCGAATCGATACAGTCGGCAATCGCGTCCATGGGGTGCTGTTCCAGCAATTCGACCACGCCGGATTCTTGCAGGAAATAAGGCAAAGGCACGGTGGTGATGTCGTTACGGATCGATGCGAAGCGCGCTACGGCGACCTTGGCCTTGCTTTCCCCGATCACCGCTTCGGTGGAGAGCATTTGCCGGTTGAGGTTCGAACGGCCAAATGTGTCGTGATCCAGAAGGTACACCGTGCCCACACCGGCCCGCACCAGCGATTCGGCGCACGCGCCACCCACCCCACCCAACCCGGCGACCAGAACACGTGCCCGACGCAGCGCTTCCAAACCGTTTTCGCCAATCAGCAATTCCGTGCGCTCTTCCAATCGTTCAGACATCACTATCATTCCAGTGAAAAGAACCTCATTATGCGTAAAATTCGCCCATTTCGCCGTGCGGCAACTAGAATCATCTGCATGGCTTTTATTCATGGTGTTGATTAAGCTTCACCCATGAATATTTTTTACCCAATACAGGCTCAATAACGGATTTTCACAGCGCGATGACAGCCCACCCAACCAACAATCATGACGGGCCACAACGCGATGACTCAACGGCCGTGCAGCCTCTGGTTGAGCAGATGGAACGCCAGCAAGCCTTATTGCAGTCCTTACTCGGGCAGATCGACATCCTCATCTCTGCGGCCGACGAGCACGAGCTGCTGGATGTCGTTTGTACGCAATTATTAGCTTCCGGTTTGTTTGTCGGGGCATGGATTGGTCAAGTAGCATCACCCAGGTCGAATGAATTCACGGTGATCACGGCCGGCAGCAACGGGCGAGCAATTCTGGATGGGCTGTCCCAAGAGCAAACATTGGTTTTGAGTGATTTTCTTGCCCGTGCTCAATTCAAAGATCAAGTATTCGTTGAGGAATCCGATCTGACCGCGCTCACCGAGCCGTGGCGACCGTTCGCGCCAGACAATGCCCATCTCAGCATTTTTTTCATTCCTATTTTCCGCAACGAGTTGCCCTGGGCCGTGCTGGTGGTGGTACACACTCATGATAAGACATTAGACCGCCTCGTCAGTGACACCCTGACCCGCCTGGGTGAATTGATCGATACCGCCCTGGGTCAACTGGATTTACGCAAACAGCTGAGTGAAGAATACGAACGCACCGCGTATCTGGCCTATCACGACGCGCTGACTTCGCTGGCGAACCGACGTTTTCTCGATGAAGAGCTTCCCAAGGCGATGGCACGCGCCCAGCGACACGAGCAATCGCTTGCGATCGTTATGCTCGATATTGATGACTTCAAACCGATTAATGATCAGTACGGTCATGCCGTTGGCGATGAACTGCTGGTCAACCTCGCCAACCGGTTGAGTAAAACCCTGCGTTCATCTGATCTGGCCGTTCGACAGGGCGGCGATGAATTTATTCTGCTCATCGAGGGGATTAAATCGAAAAATGAACTGATTCAGGGGCTCAATCGCATTCAAACAAGCCTGAATAAACCCTACGAGCTACCCGAAGGCAAAACGCGCGTTCGCTTCAGCATGGGGGTTACTGTGTTCCCCGAGGATGATGTTGCACCCGATATCTTGATCCGTCACGCCGATGCCGCCCTGTATGCCAGCAAAGATCAAAAATACAAACGCCAATTCCCATGGCAGTTCTGGCATGAATTGGGGAGCGGGGATGCAAACACGCCTGTTGACTCATTTGATCGCATACCGGCCTATGGCCCGGAAGCGGCCGCATTGATCAAAAAAATCTCGGCAGAGGTAAAACAGTTTACCAAAGGATTTGTGGATCGGTTTTACCGGGAGCTGGCTGCTGTCGACCGTGACTCGGCAAAAATCATCTCCTGGCTCAGTGCAGAAGAATATGAACATTTGCGTTCAAGGCAAACCGAACATCTTGAGTTTTTGCTCTCGGCCGATCTCACTGAAGAGGCACACTGCGCCAAGGCACGGGCGGTCGGCGATATCCACGCGTTCATTGGTGTTTCGGCAAGCAGTCTGGTGCGTGCCATCACGGTGTACATGCACCAATTCGATGACGCTTCGCTGAAATTCCAGTTGGGTCGCAAGGATTTTAACAACCTGGAATCCATCATCACCTCCCGACTGAGCACCGAGCTCTCGGAAGAACTTGAATCCGAAGAGCAAATAAGCGCGCAATTTCAAGAGGGCCTCAACGCAATCGATGCGTTAAGCAGAACCAACACAACCTGGCAAAACTTTAACGATCAATTACTCGAGATTCTTTGCGGCCTCCCCGCGATAAAGGCGGCCTGGATTGGCGCCCCGGATGACCTTGGCCAATTCATCATTAATTTTGCGCATTACGGGGAAGAGATCGACAAAGTACTTCAAGCGTATCCCGGTCGAATCGAACTGCCGAGCGTCCTCACGCAGGCAACCGGTTCGCAGGGCTCAACAGGCTTAGCATTTCGAACAAGCCAGGTGCAACGCATCAACAACTTCTCAACCAGCCTTAACGCCGAAAAATGGCGTAAATTAGCGCAACATACAGGTATTCGCAGTTCGGTGAGCATCCCTATTCTGGATGCGCAACGCAATTCGATCGCTGTGCTCACGCTCTACGGCGCCTATCCGGGCATGTTCGAGGCGCCGCATCGCGCCTCCTTCAGCCATCAACTGGGCTTTATCGTCAGCCAGACGTGGACTCAATTTGATCAAGACTCCGGCGCCACGATTTCGATTCATGAACTCAATCGATGGCGGGAAGCCTTGTATGGTGACGGTTTACACTTCGTCTACCAGCCAATCATCGACTTGCGCACCGGCAAACTCAATAAAGTTGAATCACTCGCTCGACTGGATTTACCCGATGGCAGAACCATCATGCCCGGCCAATTTATCCCAAGGCTCAATGAACGCCAGATTATTTACATATTCAAAAAAGGCCTGGATTCCAGTTTGCGCCAATTAAGCGCGTGGCAGGAAAGTCAACAAATGAAGAGTTTGGGCTTATCACTTAATCTGCCGTTGGAAGCGTTATTAAATGCACACTGTGTCGAGTGGGTGCGCGATGCGTTGACCCGCTTCAATATATCGGCAAGAAACCTCTGGCTTGAAGTACTGGAACACGCCGAGACCAAAGATCACGCCCACATGATTGCGCAAATGCAAAAGTTGAGTGCACTTGGCGTGCATCTGGCGATGGATGATCTGGGCTCCGGTTACAGCAGCCTCATCCGCCTCAACAAGATGCCGTTTGATACCGTTAAAATCGATCAGACGCTTTTACGCTCGGCGTATGACGACCCGCCACGAATCATCAAGTTCATCAGCGCATTGATTCGTATGACGCAAATCATTGATTTAGATGTCGTCGTCGAGGGGCTCGAGCACCCGGATCTGATCGAGACCGCTCGGATACTGGGTGCCGATATGGGACAGGGTTATGGCATTGGTTTTCCCATGACACCCACACAGCTCGAAAACTGGCTTAAAAATCATGAAGTCAATCAACCCAAAGACTACCCAACAACACCCATGGGTGCCTTGGCGACACATTTGTTATACATCGAAAATTCAGCTCATGAATGCGCTCCCGTTCTGAAAGGAAAAGATCCGACTGTTTGCCCGGTTCATCGGTTCATCGAAGAACACGGCTTGATTGACGGCAAAATTGATCATGCGCATCGAGCGATTCATAAAACCAATCAAAAAGATCCGAGACTTTACGTTAAGCGCGTACGCAAATTCCAAGCTTTACTGAGCCCGTTAATCATCGAGCCAGCACCGAAAATCGATACGGGAAAATCCCACGGGAAAGACATCCACCGATGAGTATGAATCGATCAATCAACTGCCTGATCGTCGGTGGCGCGGTGCGCGATCGGCTGCTGGGTCGCCCAGTCCATGATCGGGATTGGGTGGTCTTAGGCAGCACACCCGAAGCAATGCAGGCGCAAGGATTTTTGCCGGTAGGTCACGATTTCCCGGTTTTTTTACATCCAGAAACCCGTGAGGAATACGCACTCGCGCGCACCGAGCGCAAATCCGGGCGTGGTCATCAAGGATTCACCTTTAATGCCGATCCAAAGGTCACACTTGAAGACGACCTACAACGGCGCGATTTAACCATCAATGCCATGGCGCAAACTGCCGATGGCACACTGATCGATCCGTTCGATTTCAAACGTGATCTCGATGCCCGCATCCTGCGCCACATCGGCCCCGCCTTTGCCGAAGACCCCTTGCGCGTGTTGCGCGTCGCCCGCTTTGCCGCTCAACTGGCGCCCTTCGATTTTACACTGGCGCCCCAAACCCGTGACCTGATGCAGGCAATGACCGCCGAGGGCGAGCTCAACGACCTGACCGCCGAACGGGTTTGGCAGGAAACCCAAAAGGCACTGGCCAGCCCCGCGCCCGCCCGCTACTTCGATATTCTGCGCGAGGTCGGCGCGCTGGCCGTGCTATTCCCGGAAGTCGACGCCCTGTTCGGTGTGCCGCAACCGGAGAAATACCACCCCGAAATCGACAGTGGCATCCACACCCTGCTGGCACTGACCGCCGCCGCCAGACTAACCGAAGACGTCGGCATCCGCTTCGCCGTGCTCTGTCATGATCTGGGCAAGGCGTTGACGCCACCGGAGGAATGGCCGCGGCACATCGGCCATGAAGCCCGCGGCGTGGCCCCTGCCACCGCACTCTGCGAACGGTTGCGCGTGCCCAAGGCCATCAAGGAATTGGCGATTCTGGTTACGGCACAGCACGGGCGCATTCATCATGCGCTGGAAATGAAACCCGCCACCTTGGTGGATTTAATTGAATCCCTCGATGGATTGAGACGACCGGAACGAATGAAAGCGGTGCTGCTGGCCTGCCAGGCCGACGCGCGTGGGCGTTTGGGCTCGGAAAACTGCGCTTACCCGCAAGCCGACCGTATCCGTGCAGCCGCCGAGGTGATCCGATCGGTCTCGCCACAAGCGTTTGTCGCTCAAGGATTGAAAGGGCTTGCCATCAAAAACGCCCTGCATCAGGCACGGGTGCGGCTCTTGGCCGAGCAACTGCCGTGATCATTAATAACTGATTAAAGATCCTCTGATTGAATCCATTACGAGAAATGATGAAGTAAGCGCCTTGTTCAATCGTTCAGCAGTTCCACCAATGAGGGCTGCTCGCCACGCCACCGCAAGCGCAGAAAGCAGGCGTAGTCCGTATCGACGAAATGCGTGGCAGCGGAGGGCGCGTTGAGTGCCCAAACAGCCGCCGCTCGAATCACCACCGCATGAGCCACAATCAGCGTTTTTCCATCAGCTTGCTGCGACTTGGCATGGCGAGCAAGTGCGCCGGTGACTCTTGAGAAGAAGGCATCCATGGCCTCCCCACCGGTGGGCATGCCCCGATCCGGGTCGGCTTTGTATGCCCGATAATCAGCCGCAAACCGTTCTTTGACTTCCCGGTGGCCGAGCCCCTCCCAACAACCAAAACCACGCTCGCGCAGATTGGCGTCAATCTGAAGCGGCAAACCGCGCTCGTTAGCCAGCGCTTCGGCAAATGCCCGACAGCGAATCAATGGGGAGGAGACGATCTGCGTCCAGTTGGCTTTGCCCGCGGCCTGCAGTGCAGCCACGCGGTCGCGCAACTGCGCCCAACCAAACTCACTCAGAGGATCATCAATCTGATCGCCACGATAGCGTTTGCCGCCCGCAGGTTCGCCATGACGTAGCAGATCGATTTGTCCCGGCATCAGCGCAACCAACCGGACAATGTGAACAGTGCGACGATACCCAAACCGATCATCAGGGCCCGCATAACAATAGCAGACGCATTTTTGTACCAACGGGACTGATCGGCCAGGCACACCGCGCCCTCGGCGCAATCATCCTCCCGTTCCAGCTCAAGCGATGCGTGACCCACCCGACCAATCAGGTCTGCATTTTTTTGTGCCAATGAAAGCTCAGGCCCGACGGGGCTATTCAGCCAGGCATCCAAACCGCGATTAAAACCACCGGCCAGCAATAACAAAAACGCGTATAAACGGGCGATCGGCCAATCGAGCAGCGCCAAAAGCCGGGCAGGCAAGGTGTCGAAACCGGGGCTTGCACTCGGACGTGTGCTGATACTCTGCGTGGCGGTTGAATCGCTCGTCGTGACAGTATCCGGCAGCGGTTGCGCCAACCAATCAGTAAGCCGATAAAACAATGCACCCGCCGGACCCAAAACAACAAACCAGAACAGTACAGCGAACCATTCATTGAAACCCAGTGTGATAATCCGTTCGGCCAGTTGTTGCGGCCGGGCTTCGTCGGCTGAGCCGGCCTGCTCGATCGGATCGGCGCTGTCACAACATAACCGGGTACGCCATAACTGGGCACGGCATTGTGCGGCATGTGCGGCATCTTCCTGCTGGCAGGCTTCGGCCAATTCCTTGGCGTTTTTATGCGTTTTGCCCGGCGCCACCAAAAGCAATAACGTAGCGCTTGATACAACAAAGTACAGCAACACGTCCAGCAAGGAAGCCTGATCTGCGTCAATCCAGGCCAGCAACCCGGCCAGAATCAGCGGCGGCACGAACCAAACAACCAGCAAGGCCACTGAACCACCCAGTACGGCGGACAGACGCTGCCGCAGCGATAAGACCCGTTTTTGCATGGCGTAGTCGGCACACCAGCGTGTCAACGCCGTCCAGGAGCGTTCGAGCACGAGAACGACCAGCAGAATAATCAGTTTCATTACAAGGGCTCCGATGGCGGAAGGTCTGAGCGACAATGGTACAGGCGAAAACGCCACACAACCATCAGGCGATGCGCAGACCATCTGGCAGCCGCCCGGCCAGATGGCCCCAGTTGAACGCCGGCCCCGGGTCTGTCTTGCGGCCCGGCGCGATGTGCTCGTGCCCGCGCACGTCGGCGAGATCTGGATAGCGCTGCTTCAATGCCGCCAGCACGTCCAGCAACTGATCGTACTGCACCGAGGTGTAGCGGTCGGTATCCGTGCCTTCAAGCTCGATGCCGATCGAATAATCGTTGCAGCGCTCCCGGCCATTGAATTCCGACTCCCCCGCGTGCCAGGCCCGGCGCGTGAACGGCACGAACTGGATCATCGAACCGTCCCGCCGGATAAACACATGTGCCGACACCTGAAGGTGGGCGATTTGTGCATAGTACGGGTGCTCATTCGGGTCCAGCGTTCCGGTGAACAACTGCTCCACGCCATCACCGCCATACTCGCCCGGCGGCAGAGAAATACCGTGCACGACAACCAGCGAGATGGCCATGTTCGACGGCCGATCATCGCAAAAAGGTGAGCGTACATAACGCACGCCGCTCAATGTTTCGGTTTTGGGATCAACGATCATAATTGCCTCCTGACAAGCTGCTAGGGAATCCATTCAAAGACACTCGCATTTTAATGCTTGCCATTCTACATTGCCTGATCTTATGTACTGAGCCTCGCACCCCCTAATCCGGGCTGAGTGAAGCCAGCCAAAAAAAGCTCACTAAGGTCTGCACAAATGCAAATCTGTTCCAAATCCCCATCGTTGAGCGAGGCGCAACCGTTCGAAAAGCTGCGGACACGCCCACGATGGGGCCCACGAATCAAAGATTTACCTCTTTGTTCGTGTCGGGGTATCCTGCCCCAAACCGGAGGCACTGAATAAATCAGCGCTTCCCTAGAAACTCTGCATGAATGCAGACCCTCCCAAGCACCTGATAACTTGCCCTGTTCTGGAGAACACCATGAATCTTGCGGGCGTATATGCCTTGATCATCTTATCGACCTTCTTCTGGGGTGCGAATTTCGTGCTGGCAGGATTTGTCCTCAGCGATATTTCTCCACAATGGTCCGCGGCTTTGCGATTCGGTCTGGCCGCGCTGATCCTGCTGGGGGTAGCACTCAGCCAGAAAGCCCCTTTGGCTGCGCTGATCCGCCAACATGGCGCCAGCTACCTCACGCTGGGCATTATCGGTGTGGCGGGGTTTAACCTGCTGTTTTTCTTCGCCCTGCAAACCACCAGTGCCGATAACGCAGCGCTGATCATGGCCACCAATCCCCTGCTGACCACCTTTCTGGCCTGGCTGATTCTCGGCGAGCATCCCGGCTGGCAACGCCTGATCGCCTTGCCGGTGGCGTTGCTGGGCGTCACGGTGGTGATTTCCGATGGCAATCTCGCCCATCTGCGCGATTTGCATGTCATGACGGGCGACTGGCTGATGCTGGCCGCGAATCTGTGCTGGGCCTTCTACAATGTCCTGAATCGCCGCTTGATGCCCAAAACGGTCAGCCCGACCGTCAACACGGCACTGATCGTATCGGCGGGCGCGCTGGTTCTACTGGTCGTGGCCGGATTCAACTCGCAGGGGCTTCACCCGCTCTCGCTGCAAGCCGGCTTTGCCATGGCCGGGCTCGTCATAGGCGGCACCGTACTCGCCTACCTGCTCTGGAACACCGGTATCGCCCGTCTGGGCGCGGGCCGCACGGCCCTGTTCATGAACCTGATTCCGGTCTTCGCCATGTTGAGCGCCATCACCATCGGCACCTATCCCACGCCCATGCAGTTGCTGGGCGGCGCGATTGTGTTCAGTGGTTTGCTCATCAGCATGATCCCGTACCGGAAAAAACCGTCTGCCCTACTTGAAGCGGCCTGATCGTTTCGGACAAAATCCTGCCAACCATCAAAGTCCAAGATCATAGGAGATCAGCCATGTCATCAGAACGAGCCGAACGCGGCATGGACATCTTGCGGCAGATCAACCCGCAATCGGCGCAGGCGCTGTTTTCCGAGCTGGAATCCATCGCCCCGGATTTGAGCCGCTTCGTCGCTGAATTTGCCTACGGCGACATCTATACCCGCCCCGGCCTTGGCCTTCGCGAGCGCGAAATGATCACCGTGGCCGCCCTCACCGCTCAGGGCAATGCCGCACCGCAACTCAAATCGCATATCGTCGGCGCGTTGAATTCGGGCTGCACCGAACAGGAAATCATTGAAATCATGCTCCAGATGGCGGTGTACGCCGGGTTTCCCGCCGCCATCAACGGCATCATGGCTGCCAAAGAGGTCTTCACGGCCCGAAAGGCACATGAAGCCGATCCCGGCTAAAACCTCTGGTTTACTGAGAACCTTGTCGCACTTGGCTTTGAGCGTGCTCAATCACCCCGTTCAAGGCCGCCACCACCGCTTGCTGGCGAACGGCGGCCCGATCGCCGTTGAACTGGAATCGGGTCGCCCACGCGTCGCTGCCCTCGCCCGGTGTTGATGAATCGGCCCGAAACCGCCACGCAATCCAGACCGTACCCACCGGCTTTTCCGCCGATCCGCCACCCGGCCCCGCAATCCCACTGATCGCAACCGAATAATGCGCGATGCTGTTCGCCAACACCCCGGCAGACATCGCCAGCACGCATTCCCGACTCACAGCGCCGAATCGCTCGAATACCGAATCGGGCACACCCAGCAGCCGACTTTTAGCCGCATTGCTGTACGTTACAAAGCCGCATTCGAACCAACCCGAGCTGCCCGCCACCTCGGTGATCGCCGCCGCCAAACCGCCGCCTGTACAAGATTCGGCCACGCTGATCATCTGCTGGTTGGCCGCCAGCACAGCGCCCAATCGACCAGATAGGCGCAACAACTCGGCCATTGGGTTTTCCATCGACGAATCAAGACGCACGCCGCTCACCTCACTCTTCACGGTGTCATCACACCATCCACATAAAACCAGCGGCCCTGCTCTTTCACGAACCGGCTGCATTCATTCAAACGTTGTGCCTTGCCACCGCCCACACGCCAGCGCGCCACGAAACACACCACACCGCGCTCATCGGTCGCACCGCCCGCCTCGATTCGGTCAATCCGCAACCCCAGCCACTTCGTCGGTTCGCCCTGATCGAGATCAAGCGACGGGGGCCGCGTGGAGGTATGCCAACTCGCCAACAGATATGGCTCGTTGACCAGAGAAAACGCGGTATAGCGTGAACGCATCAACTGTTCGGCCGTCTCAGGCAAAGCGCCCTGATCGATAAAGCGACCGCAGCACGCAGCATACGCCGTGCCGGAACCGCAGGGGCAGGATGAGGGGAAGGATTGCTCAGCCATCGTTGCGCAATGCCTTGCCCGCCAGCGTCGGTTCCTTGTCCGTCCGTGTCTCCAGCTTCAAATAGCTCACCAGCCGCACGCTGCCCTCACGATGCAGCACTTCATGCACCTGCCCCACTGCGGCCAGAATCGTATTCATATCGCCCTCGATATTCGTGCCGGAAGCGTGCGTCTCAACCAGGAAATCATGCGCCTTGAGCAACCCGACCACACGGGTCACTTCATCACGTACCGATATCCCCTTACCAAGGGGAATCACTTGCAACTCTGCCGTAGCCTTCATGTCTGATTATTCTCCGAAATTTGAAGCCGCGCTATCGCATATCACCACAGATGTCGATGCTGTCACCGCACCACAAGTGATTTGTTGCGGACACATCGGATTACCTATCAAAACGCCGATATTTGCGCGGGGATTAAAGAGGCACGCCCTGAATGCAAATCAATGTTAAACCATTGCTGGCTTGGTCTTTGGAGCACAGTAAAACAACAACGAACCGATCACCACGCTTAATTAGTTATTTTCTGTAAAAAAGGTGAACTGTCATTTTGAAATGTATGAAGCTATGTAAAATCGGCAGGGCATAACAGACGGAATCGGATAACGACATACAGGACGCTTTAGCTTCATGACATCACGCCACGCTCTCTATACAAAATGCGCACTTGGTCTGCTGTGTGCCCTCGCCATCAACCTGCCCGCCCAGGCTGATCTGCCCGTTTCAACAACGAATATTGTGCTCCCGGCCCCCTCTGCCGCCAGCTCATTCAAGCCCGATACCGTTGTGCCCAACGAGGTTCTGGTTAAATTCGGCAGCACACTATCGGCGCAGAACATGACGCCCATGCTGAACAGCATGGCGAGCAGCGTCAGGCAGATCAACCGAACAGGCTTGACCTTGGTCAAGCTCAGGCCCGGCACCGACACGATCTCATCGGCGATGGCTACGTTCCGCGCCATGCCGGGTGTGGTCTCAGTGCAACCGAACTTCATTTACCACAGCACAGCCCTTCCCAACGATCCCGAGATTGGCCAACAGTGGGCACTGAAAAATACCGGGCAGACTGTCTCGGACGCGACCTATGCCACCAGTAATCCGGGCACGCCCGGGGATGACATCGATGCCCAAAGCGCCTGGCAATACCAATCCGACTGCTCGTCGGTCACAGTCGCTATCGTCGATACGGGGATCAACTACACCCAGCAGGATCTGGTCAACAGCATGTGGAATGGTGGGACTCAATACCCCCACCATGGCTACGATTTCGTTAATAACGATGACGATCCCTATCCCACAACCGGCGATGAACGCCATGGCACCAATGTGGCAGGCATTATCGGTGCCGAGGGCAATAATGGGATTGAAGGTTCCGGTGTCTGCCAGAAAGCCAGCATCATGGCGGTGCGCTCGCTGGATGCAACCGGGGGTACAACCGCGACCGTCACGCAGGGCATTTACTTTGCGGTGGATCATGGTGCGAAGGTCATTAACTTAAGTCTCGGTGGTACGGGATCTTTGGACCAGGCGTTCTCCGATGCCATCACTTATGCCCAAAGCAAAGGCGTGCTGGTGGTGGTGGCCGCGGGTAACGGCGACTCAAATGGAAAGGGCGTGGACGTCGAACAAACCCCTTTTTACCCATGCAGTTTTCCACAAGACAACCTGATCTGCGTGGCTGCGCTAGACCAATCCTTCCAACTCGCCAGCTTTTCCAATTACGGCGCCACGAGCGTGGATGTGGGTGCACCGGGGACGAACATTCTCAGCACATTCGCAGGGCCGACCCTGACAACGGATTTTTCCAGCGGCTGGACAGCCAGCCTAGGTGCCAGCACGGGCTGGGGTTACGGGAAAACCACATCTGGTATCCCGATACTGGTCAATCCCATTGATTACGGGAATAGCAACTATGCCCCAAGTACAGACGACCGGATCTGGACCGACTTTACGTTTGCAGCCGGCACTCAACTCGTTGCTTTGAATTATCACCTGCAAGGGCGCATGGCCTCGGGTGATTATCTCAATTCTGGCGTTGCCGTCGGAAGTAATACGGATCCATTCGCAGGCAGTGGTACTCAACTCCAACACGAAACCGATACCCTCAGCTCCCCGGCGGCTGCATACCCGATCGATCAGTGTGCCAGCAGAACCTGCTCGATCGGATTCCAGTTGACCAGCACGCCGGCAAGTACAGGCGACACCGGCCCGCTGATCGCTTTTTTCGAGCTCAATACCGTTGCAGCCAACACCCGTGAGATGGGCATTGAGAACGGCACATCGATGGCGGCGCCCGTCGTCTCCGGCATTGCCGCCTTGTTGATGGCCTCCGACCCGGCCGCCAGCGATATCGACGTCGCCCGGGCAATCAAAAACTCAGGCATACCAGTGCCATCACTTTCGGGTGTCACCACAACGGGTAAGGCCGTCAATGCGATGCGCGCGCTTGCCAATCTGCACCTGAGTGTTACAGGCCTTGCTGACCAGACGGGTGCTGCGGGTCAGCCGCTGTCTGTCACATTCTCCATCAGCGGCTTGAACGCGCTAAGTGTCTCGGCGAGCAGTAGCAATACTTCTGTATTACCCAACAGCTCAATTACAGGTCAAAACAGTTGCACACAGACGGGGCGCTGCACGCTCCAGCTCCTCCCGGCAATGGGTGGCACCTCTACGGTATATGTGACCGTAGGCGACAACTACGGCCAACAGGACACGGGCAGCTTCTTGTTGACGGCCCCATCTTCCGGTGGTGGCGGCGGCGGCAGCATGAACTGGGCGTTCCTGCTGGTTCTCGCCGTTATTCTGGCTGCCATTCAATGGCGCAGGCGAGGGTTGGCATCATGAAATGTGGCCGTCTGGTCTTGGCTTCTGTGCTCGCCTTGCTGTTTTCTGGCTGCCAGGGTGTCGGTAGTACCCAGATGACGGGCAAGCCCATGGCCGACACCCATACTGAGCACAACACCATGAACCCTTCCAATCAGCCCGTCGCGGGAGAATACCTGTTGACGCTCAAGCCGGGCGTGCCGGAAGACGCGCAGACCCTTGCCGATCTTCGGCGTGATCTTGGCAGCTTACCTGTGGTTGCCTTGTCGTCCCTTGGGCACCGATTATATTTGGTCAAAATTCATCCGGACCCGGGTCTGAAAGCGATTCAAGGCACGCTGTCAAACAGCTCACTCGTCACATCGATTCAGGAAAATCGTCACTATGGCATTAATCCGCCCGATAGACGGGTGCTGTACTGACCATCGATTCGGATGGCAGCGCCTACAGCCACACGGTTAAGGAATCTCTGATCAAATCAGAGATTCCGCGCGGCATAGGGATGTGCCGCCATGAACGATCACGTAAGTGATTGTTCATGAAGAAAATCAAAAATCACAATTTTTGATTTTCGTACTCTGAAAATTCCAGGATGGAATTATTCAGAGCTTCCTCAACTCATCCCGCGCGCGATGGATCGTTTTTTATCCCCGAATGAGCAGGCCCGGCAGCAGGAGCAGATCGGTTTCCCCGAAATCCACGCCCTGCTGCGCTAATAAAGTTGTGATTTGCCCGCGATGGTGCGTCTGATGATGGAATAGATGCAGCAGGGCATCACCCAGACGGATCTGGCGTGGCTCAGGTGAAAGCAGACTCGTATAGCGAAACGGTGCATCCAGCGAGGAAGGTTCCAGACCGGAGACAAAGACGGTCAGGTCGTCATCGGTCCGATTGCGTTCTGCGGTCAATTCGTGCCAGTTTTCATACAAACAGTCATCAAGCCGGCTAACGGGATAGCTTTGACCCTGCATTCGCGCGAGCCAAAGCCGATCGACCAACAGCAGATGGTTGAGTGTGCCGGTAATCGAATGAAAAAAAGCGCCCAGATCCTGATTCAGCAGGGCTGTGGGCAAAGCGCCACAAACAGAATACAACTGCCGGTTCATCCATTGGTTGTATTCATTTTGCAGTAAAAGCTGCCGATGTTCGCTCATAGGGATAGCTCCTCCGGGTAATAAACGGCGGCGCGGTGAACACGCCCTTGTTCATCGAACCAAAAAACCTCTGCTGTGGTTTGCTGATGGATCCCCCGATAATAAATCATCAGGCTATCGACCCCTTGCAGTACGTTGATCAACGAGAAGTGGAGCGTCGGAAATTTTTGCAGGCCGGCGGCCCAATAGTCTGCAATCGCAGAACGACCAGTCAAGCAACCCTTTTTCCCATTCTGCACGCGCGCGATCAGGGGTGAGTAGAGCACGACGTCTTCACGATAATGCGTGAGAATCCGGGGCAGATCGTGGGCATTCCACGCGTCAATCCAGGAAGCGGCAAACTCAGCAGCGGGCGGAATCTGCGCTGTGTGACGCAGCCTGGCGATACGGTCGCCATAGAATCGCCCAGCTATTACGGCTTCTTGCAGGCGATGCAGGGATTGGAGTTGAACATCCTTGAGATCCCGAATCATCCGGATACGGGGCTGAGTCTCGAAGCCCTTGATTTCGCCCTCGCCCGCTGGACCATCAAAGCCGTCATCGTCACACCGAATTTCAGCAACCCGATGGGCTCACAGATGCCGTCGGACCGCAAGGCGGCGCTGGTTGCCCGGCTGCAGGCGCTCGATACGGTGTTGATTGAAGACGACATCTACAGTGAGCTTTTTCATCAAGGCAGCCGGCCGGATACCTGTCTTCAGTACGACGAGGCTGGCGATACCGTGATCCTTTGCAGCTCGGTGTCTAAAACCCTGGCGCCTGGGCTTCGGATCGGCTGGGTCATCAG
>NCKC01000127.1 GCA_002282715.1 Halothiobacillus sp. 15-55-196
AACACAAATTCATCGCCGATTTTTTTACCTTCGATATGCACTTTGAATTGGCGTTTGATTTCCCCGCCGCGCGATTGAAAGATCCCCCAGGCGTACGTATCTCCCGCAAAATATTGCTCGAGATCGAATTTGGGTTCGGTTTTTGTGTATTGGTCAAGATTCAAGCTGGCACACCCCGTCATGGAAAACGCAAGAAGAACGAGCAAAGCAAATCGTTTCATGGTGAAACCTCTTTGATTTTAGTGGAAGAAATAACCAGTGATTCCGTGTCGTGAAGATAGCGAAACACAATCAGTGCTGCGGCCAGTTTGAACAAAACCGGCAAACCGCCATAAACCCAGGCGAGCGCGTCGGTATGGCTGTCGCCCGATTGATAACCCGCCAAGCTCAACAAGCCGTAACCCAAGCCCACTGCGATGGCCAGCGCCAGCTTGGTCACGAGACCAAACAAACCGAAAAACAAGCCCGCGCGATCCCCGCCGCCGGCGTCCGCATCGGCACCGGCCAAATCGCCTTGGATCGAGGCGGGTAAAGCCATATCCGCCCCTAAGCTAAAACCGGAAATCAAGCAGACCACTGCAAAAGCCGTTACATCGCCTGAATACAAAAAAGGCACGGCTAGAAAACTAAATCCCGCGAGCGTGATGGAGAATCCCCACGCCGAACGTTTGCCGTATCGGTGCGCAACCCAGGTCCAGAAAGGGAGGGCCACGATGCCCGCGCCGAAATACAGAAGCAGCAATGGACCCAATGCTTGCGGCGCGGCCAGTCGATCGTTAATGAACAGAATGAATAACGTTGCCGGAATGCCATTGGCCAAATTGTTAAGGAAAAAACCGACCAAGGTGCCGCGAAGCTGACGGTTGTCGCGCAGCAAGGGCCAGCCAGCGCTCAACTTGATGGGGCGGCGCCTCGCGGGTTTTTCGGGCACGGCTGCAAACAACAGCACCAACCCGATGGGCAGCAAGATGGCCATCAACCAAAATACGACACTGAGCAGGTCACCATTCGCCGCTTGAGTCTCACCTGAGGTGTGTGACGTTAAGAATACCGGCAGGCTGGCGGCCAATATCACGCCGATCAAACCAAAACCCTCGCGTGATGCGGACAGACGGGTGCGGCCTTGGGGCGTGGGGTCAGCCTCGGCGCCAAAACTGGTGTACGGGATGGTAATCAGCGTCCAGGCCAGAAACCCCAGCATCGCCCATAAGTAAAGATAAGCAATGCCCACTTGAGGCGGCGGATTGAGCAAGAAATACGTTGCGAGTAAAAACAGCGGTAGCCCGATGAGCATCAGCGTTTTTCTGCGATGGCG
>NCKC01000128.1 GCA_002282715.1 Halothiobacillus sp. 15-55-196
TGCCCATGCAGACGAATAAAATAGATGTTTTTTGCATATAAATCAATATGTTGCGTTGTATTCTCTGCTTCTGAAAACGCATGAAAACATGCGTTTTCAATCTATTTGAATCAATAGCTTATCACGGTGTTTTGAACACATCAGTCGAAAGTTTCACCCATTCTGAGCCACGAATGTCCCGATAAGTATCGGTGGTTCTGGCGTCTTTATGCCCAGCCAGTGCTTGAGCAAAATCTTTGCCGTGTCGTGCAGTGTGTAGCCGCAACGATAGGCTTCGCAGTTCATGGAAACTTGGTGGTTCTTTATCCTGCCGCCATAGAGGAGTCTCAGATCGTCGAGCGGCTTCATCCCGCATATCCGCGAAGCGGCGAGTGATTGTGTCGCGCCAAATTTGGGAGCCTGCCGGGCTGTTGCCGTGGGGATTGGTTTGATGAATAAGCCAGCGGCTGGCGATATGATCTCGGCAGGCATCAATGGCGTCCCCTAAGGTCATGCCAATTTCAGGCATGGCGAGGGTGAGCGGAATAGCCAGCCGCGCGCCGGTTTTTTGCTGAGTGACATACAGACTATCGCTTTCCACCCATCCGCTGGCCGCGTCACGCTTGCGGAACTGGAGGCTGGCAATGTCTTCTCGGCGCTGAGCTGTGATGAGTGCTAACTCAATGCTACGCGCGATCCATTGATCTTTCTGTTCCCGCGCGACACATATAATGGCTCGTGCCGCCTCAAGACTAAGGCGGTCGCGTTTGACGATGGTTGTAGGGGCACGGATGGGTTCGATGGGGTTTCTATCGACCCAACCAGCGGCAATGGCCGCATTAAAACAGTCGAGCAGCCAGCTTCGCCATGCAATGGCTGATCTGGTTTTGTCCTGTTCTGTGAATGTATCCAGCCATTCGGCCCAGTGGCGAGTTTCGAGCAGATGGACGAATGGTTCGGCTCCGAATTGCTGCTCCATGGTTTTAATGCGCCATTTATGTTGGCGCATCGTATTGTCAGCAAGGTTCCTGCGCTTCAGGACTTCTGCGTATTTGTTCAGCCAGTCACTGAATGTTTCACCCAGTGCTTGGGCATGCAATCGGTTGATGAGGCGTTGCTCGGCTCGTTGTTCAAAGGTGCGATTGGCTTCTATCGCTTGATCGCGCGCCTCGCCCCGACTTATCCGTCCAAGCGTGTAGGTTTTCCCATTTTCCGGATTGCGGTAGACGAAGTAACCCGCACGCGGTTCGTAAAGATTCGCGGGAAGATCGTTTTTTTTGCGGCTACGCGGTCTCGCCAAGGATGCGCTCGATGAGTCTGGGATGGGAGTTGGC
>NCKC01000129.1 GCA_002282715.1 Halothiobacillus sp. 15-55-196
CGGATAGTCCGACAAAAAACGGCTCATGGGTTTGGGCAACCCCAAAAGCGGCGCGCGCGCTGCCAACTCAATCAATGGCAACCAGAGCACATCGGGATTATCCTCGACGCTCGATGCGCGAGAAACCAGGATGTGATCAATGCGGGCATCCAGCACAAAATGCGTGAACCGATGTTCGAAGGTAGTAAGAGCAATGGCCTGAGCCTGTCGCTTCAGCCGGTGCATCAAAAGCATCGACTGCTGGCCTGAATTATTATTTTCTGCCTGTTTACCTGAAACGGCCGAACTTGGTGCGCGCGCCTGCGACACACAGTCATCGGCGGGAATATACTCTGGCAGACACCACAACCCACCCCAGATCCCCGTCGGAGGACGGCGAATCAGCATCAGGCGTTCCGCTTCATCCTCAATCGCCATGAAGACAGCACGACGGGTCGGCACCGGTTGACGCCTGCGCCGAACGGGCAAGGACTCAACCCGATTGGACGCGAACGCCACGCAGTCCGCAGAGACGGGGCAAGCCGAGCATCCCGGCGAATGGCGTGTGCACAGGGTTGCACCGAGATCCATAATAGCTTGCGTGTAATCGGCCACGCGGGTCTGCGGCGTATGTAAATGGGCAACATCGTACAGCGCCTGAATGGTCGAAGCCTGCTCGATGGGGCGATCTATACCGGCATGGCGTGCCATCACGCGTTTGACATTTCCATCCAGAATCGTTTCCGGCACATCGAATGCCTGCGCCATGATCGCGGCGGCTGTAGAAGGCCCTACACCAGGCAATGCCTGCCAACCGGCGCGCGTTGCTGGAACGCCTTGTTGCGCCATGATTTGCGCGGCGGCGTGCAGATTGCGGGCGCGGGCGTAATAGCCGAGCCCGGACCACAACGCCAACACCTCATCCAAAGGTGCGGCAGCCAACGCGTCAAGTGACGGGAAGCGCTGCATGAATCGATTGAAATAACCGATCACCGTAGCCACTTGCGTTTGCTGCAACATGATCTCGGAGATCCAGACGCGGTAGGGCGTTCTGGGATGCTGCCAGGGCAAATCGTGCCGGCCGTGCCGATCGAACCAGTCGAGCAGACGGCTGTGAAAATCGCTTACCGACATCAACGACAACCCAAACTACAACCCCAGCCCCTTGAGCAGGTTTTTCACCGGAGCGGCCTTGTCACCAAGGCGCTTGTCCAACTCAGTGTTGATTTTCTCCTCCACTTTCTGCTTGGCCTGATCCTTGAAAACGGCCTGCATATCAATGCCGAACTTAGGCTGGGCAAACGTGCCGGTAATCTTG
>NCKC01000030.1 GCA_002282715.1 Halothiobacillus sp. 15-55-196
GGGATGTTCTGGCTCGGAGTGACTATAATCGTCACACAAATAAAATGGTTGAGCGGGAGTGATTTATGCGTCGAGGTTTTCTTGTTGTACGACTGTTGGCCTTGGCGCTGTTGTGCGGCTTGTTCGCGCCGCAGGTCTTCGCTCAGGCGGAGGCGTCGGCTGCCATGGAAGAAACGCCGCCGCCGGTGTCGATCGACCTGCCTTTTATGGAAAACCTGCGCGATGTTTCCCGTGATCTGGCGGGCATGAAGGAGCGCAAAATTCCGATGCTGCTGTTCATTCATGCCAGTTATTGTGGTTACTGTCAGTGGGTGGACGAAAACTTCATTCAGCCCATGGTTCATGATCCGGCCTATCAAGGGAAAATCATCGTGCGTCGAATTGAAATTGATGCGGATGGTTCCATTTTGGATCTTGATGGCAAAGAAGAAAGCAATCGGCATTTCGCGGACCGGATGGGGGTGCATCTGGTGCCTGTGGTCGCATTCTTCGGGCCGGATGGCAAGGAAATCGGTGATCCGATCAATGGCGTGACCGTGCAGGATTTCTATCCCTACTATTTTCAACAGGGAATAGAGCTGGCCGAAGCCTGCGCCAAAAACCCCGACCCTGCAAAGTGCACGCCCGGTAAAAAGAAGGATCAGCGCAGCTTGTAAATCAGGCTGATGTTCACATCCATCGACTGGATACCCAATGCGGGCGGTATGGGCTTGAACTGCCCGACGCGCTCAATGGCCTCAATCGCGCCCTGATTCAGTGCCTTGGCGGCAGAAGGTTCCACCAGGTGAATATTCGTAATGCGGCCATCGGCCAGCACAGTGAAGCCGACCCGGGTCATGCCTTCCTGATTCAACCGTCGTGCCAGTGACGGGTAGAACTTTTCCCGTTTAATGGCTTCGGCCAGCGCCGATTGGTACTGCAATCTGATCTGGTCGCGCTCGTCGGGCGCCGGGCCGGCGGCTGGTGCAGGATTTTGTGGTGGTGCCGACTCGGCCTGCTTTTCTGGCTGTTGCTCTGTTGTCGGCTGCTGGCTCGGCGCACTGGCGGTCGGATGAGGTGCCGCAGGCGTCTCATGCACTTTCGATGCGGGAGGCTTTGCAGTCTTTGGTGGCGCGGGCTGATGCGTCGATTTGGGCTTTGAAACGCTCTTCGGTACATTTTTTTGCTCGGGCTTAGGTTCCGGCTTAGGTTCCGGTTTGAGTTCTGGCTTTTGGATTTGCTCTGCTTCGGGTTGGGCGACGGGCGGTGGGGTTAGCGGCTCATCCTCTTTTGGCTCTGATTCTGGCTTATTAATGGGTTTTTGCGCCGGCTCGGCGGGCTGTGGTCCTGGCTTTGGTGTGGCGGGCGCAAACGAGGCCAGCGATACGGGTACGATGGCTTCCTGGCTGGCATCGGGTTGTGGTGTCGGTTTGAGCCAAAAATACAGCCCAACGCCTACAAGCGCGGCGTGCAGCAGGGCCGAAATAACAAATCCCGTGCGTGATGGGCTCATGCCGGCGGCGTTGCCTCAGAGGCAGAAGTCGTGCGGATGGTCAGCTGATCGAGCCCGCGGGTTTTCAGGGCGTCGATCACGGCGACAAACAGGCCGAACGCCGTTTTTTTGTCGACACGGAACACGATGGCCTGATCTTTTTTCAGCGTGTCCAGCCGCGCGTTGAGCGCTTCGAGCGTGGTGGCCTGATCATCGACGAAAACGTCGCCAGCCGCATTCAGCGTAATGACGATGGCGGGCTTGCCATCGGCCGGTGCGGCGGATTTGGCCTCGGGCAGGCTGACCTTGATCTGCCCCTGTGCAATGAAGGTGGCAGTCGTCAGCACAATCGCCAGCAGCACGAGCATGATGTCGATAAACGGGATGACATTGATTTGATCGAACCGGCGCATGCTCGCCTCATTGCCCAGTGCGCTGGCGCTGCATGCGCGTCCATTGCGCGGTCAGCACATCGATGCGGCGCAAAAAACCGTTGTAGATCAGAATCGCCGGTATGGCGACCACCAGCCCGAGCGCGGTGGCCTTCAATGCCAGCGCCAATCCCAGCATGATCTGGTTGGCGGCGATTTGCCCGCTCGTACCCAGTTGGTGAAAGGTCAGCAAAATGCCGAGTACCGTGCCCAGAAGCCCGACATAGGGCGCATTGGCACCGATGGACGAGAGCGTGGTGAGGTTGTGGGTGAGCGCGATATTCAGCGATTCGGGATCGGTGAATTGTGTCAGGTCGACCCGGCGGTAGAACAAATGTCGTTCGATGCCGAGCCAGACAAGAATCAAGCTCATTAAACCCAGCACGCCAAAAATAATGGCATCGAGGCCGTTTTGCAGAAAGTCGATCATGGTGGGTTCCGTTTTGCCGCGCCGCCGTGCAGGTGGGTTGTTTCAGTTTATCAAATCACGGAGGAACCCGTGGTCTGTGATTTAAGGTGCCCGTCATTGGAAAGCGGTGGCAAAATGAACTAATGTTCAGTGGGCGACTCGAGTTTATGTTGCCTGAGCTGTGAAATGCCCTTCTGAGTGCATTGAGATCGGGCGGCTGTTTGAATGTTTTTTGGGAGAACTGGACTATGAAAACGCGTACCGCTGGGAAAACCCTGCTCGTTTCGACCGTATTGACCGCTGCCGCGCTGGCAGGCTCCGCGTTTGCGGCGGATCAAACCCCTTTTGCCAGCCAAGCTGTGCAGAAATCCACCATGCAACTGGCTGAAATGGCTTGTGGTGGCGCGGGTGCTTGCGGCGGCAACATGAAGCAAGACAACAAGAAAGACGGAAGTAAGGCTGACAGCAGCAAGAGCTAAGACTCACTTTCTTCCGATTCAAGCGCGCCTAAATAGGCGCGTTTTTTGTCTGATTTATGAGAGTTCCGCGCGTCATCGCCGAACAACTCAACCAATGGCAGGAAGAAACGGTCGTGTTCGTGGTGCACGGAGTATCAGCGCTACTTGAGTACGATCAAGGTCAGATCGTCATACAGAGGCTGGTGGTCGATGTGCTCGTGAACGGCTCCAATGACAACCAGCAATGTGTCCTTGTGTGCTTGCCAGTGAGCTGATTATGATCAGGTTCTTACTGTGCGAGTCGGAGGGAACCTATGGCTATTACGGACTGGCCGGAAGATGAACGACCGCGCGAACGATTGCTCAAGCAAGGCGCGGGGGCGTTATCGGATGCCGAGTTGTTCGCCATTTTTTTGCGTACCGGTGTCGCCGGGCGCTCTGCGGTTGATTTGGCACGAGATTTACTGGCCCATTTTGGCGGCGTGCGTGGCCTGCTGAATGCCTCGCGGCGTGATTTTACCGAAGCCAAGGGGTTGGGCGATGCCAAATTCGCGCAGCTTCAGGCGGTATTGGAACTGGCAAGGCGACATTTCGCCGAGGAACTGGCCGAAGGCGCGGTGATCGACAACCCGGAGGCCACGCGCCGGTTCTTGCAGGCGCAGCTGCGGGATGCGGCGCAGGAGGTGTTCGCGGTGTTGTTTCTTGACCAGCGTCATCGCGTGCTCGCCTTCGAGCGGCTGTTTTTCGGCACCATCAATCAGTCGGCGGTGCACCCGCGTGAAGTGGTCAAGGCGGTGCTGCGGCATAACGCCGCCGCCGTGATTCTGGCGCACAACCATCCCTCGGGCGTCGCCGAACCCAGCTCAGCCGACCGGGAGATCACGCTCCGCTTGCGTGATGCGCTCAATCTGATCGACGTTCGCGTGCTCGATCACATGATTGTGGGTGACCGATGCACATCCATGGCGGAGCTGGGCATGATTTGATGGGTGTTCAGGTGTGCCAGTCGATGGGCGGCTCGCCTTGCGCTTCCAGAAACGCATTGATTTTCGAGAACGGTCGCGAGCCGAAGAAACCGCGATAGGCGGAGAGCGGCGAGGGATGGGGGCTCTGGATGATTAGATGTCGCTGATCCCGGTTGTGTGGTTCGATCAATACCCGCTTTTTCTGTGCGAACGCCCCCCACAAGACAAACACGACCGGTTTTTTCCGCGTGGCCAGCGCTTCGATGGCGGCATCGGTCAACACCTCCCAGCCCTGATTCTGGTGCGCGGCCGATTGTCCGGCCGGTACGGTGAGCACGGCATTGAGCAGCAAAACGCCCTGTTCGGCCCAGGGTGTGAGATCGCCGCGTGTGTTCTCGATGCCGAGATCGTCACGCAATTCCTGAAAAATATTGATCAGCGACTTGGGTAGTGGCCTGACGGTGGGACGTACCGAGAAACTCAGACCGTGGGCGTGGCCGGGTGTGGGGTAGGGGTCCTGCCCCAGAATCACCACGCGAACATCATCGAACGGGGTGGCGGCAAAGGCATTGAGCCAATCAGCCTTGTCGGGCAGCAAGTGTTTGCCGTTACGCAATTCCGTGCGCAGAAAATCCCGGAGCCGATCGATGGGCTCGGAACTCAATACGGCCGATAGTCGGGCTTGCCAGCCCGGTTCCATCGTTGTGTTCTGTGGTGAGTCGGTCATGGCATCAGGCGTTGAATCTGCCAACCGTCGCTCGTGGGAGTGTAGACAAAACGATCATGTAGGCGCGAGCGCCGACCTTGCCAGAATTCCCATTCATCCGGCAGGAGCCGATAGCCGCCCCAGGCCGGGTTGCGTGGTACATCCCCTGCGGGATAACGGGCTTCGATGTCACGGAAGCGCGCTTCCAGTGCTGCGCGTGATTCGATCGGCTGGCTTTGCTGCGAGGCTGCCGCGGCAATCCGGGATTTGATGGGCCGCTGATTGAAATAGGCTTCGTTATCCGCATCCGGCAGGCGTTCGATCCGGCCGGTCACGCGCACTTGTCGATCCGTTTCCGGCCAGTAGAAGGTGAGTGCCGCGAACGGGTTTTCGGCCAGTTCCTGCCCCTTGCGGCTGCGGCTGTCGGTGTAAAAGCACAGGCCGCGCCCATCCAGATGCTTGAGCAGAACGTAGCGGGCGGAGGGGCGTCCTTCCAGGGTGGCCGTGGACAGACACATGGCGGTGGCATCGAAATTGCCCGCCGCTTCTGCAGCCTTGAGCCATTCTTGCAGCTGAAGTGCCGGATCCTCACGCAAGTCCTTGCGATGCAATTCGCCGAATACGAAGTCCCGTCGGGTGGAACGGTGGTCGAATTCACCAACATTCGTTTTATCTGGGTCGCTCATAACGTCTTCCTCGTGATTTTTCGGGCATGTTTCGTAAGCATGAGTGTATCAGGACGCGCGCATGGATGATTTTGGGCTATGCTCGACCGCCCTGTTTTTCTGGAGATGACTCACGGTGACCAATCGAGCGGTACATATCATTCTTTTGCATGGACTGGGTGCCAATGGCGATGATCTTGCGCCGATTGGACGGATACTGGCCGAATCTGTCGGGTGGTCAAATGGTGATTTTGTTATTCACGCCCCCGATGCACCCGTCGCGCCCGTGACGATCAACAATGGCTATCTCATGCCGAGCTGGTTTGATATTTATGGCCTCGATCGTGATGCGCCGGTGGATATGCCGGGTGTTGAGGCTTCGGTTGAGCGGATTGCGGCCCTGATCGCGCCGCAAGTGGGCGACGATCCCTACGTGCTGGCGGGTTTCTCTCAGGGCGGGGTGATCGCTTTGCGCGCAGCATGTGCCGCCAAGCGTACGCCGATGGCCGTTCTGCTGCTTTCCACCTGGCTACCGGCGGCGGATCAATTCGTGTTGCCACAAGACCGCAAAGCGATGCCGATCTTTATCGGCCATGGTGAGCAGGATGATGTCGTGCCCGTTGCTTCGGCCGCACGGATGGGGCATGTGTTGAACGCAGCGGGCGCCACGTGCGTTGAAACACATTTCTACACAATGGCGCATCAGATCTGCCCCGAGGAAATGCAGGATATGGCGCAGTTTCTGGCGGATGCGGTCCGGCAGCCAAAATAAAAGCCCGCTCAAAGAACGGGCTTCGGGACTCGGTTTGATGCGGAGAATCAGTCCTTGTCGGCCAGTTTTTGCATGTTCTCATTGATTTTGAACAGCACAATCAAAAGTTCACTCCAGATCCGCACGCCGATGGCGCCGAAGATGATCATGAAGATGCCCTTGAAGAACGAGCCGAACGAGAATCCACCGTAGCCGGTAAACATGGAGCCGAGGCCGCCGATCACAACCGCGAGCAGTAACAGCCAATAGATCACCGTGATGATTTTCGGAGTGATCATGTCATCGAAGAAAAACAGATTTTTCATGGCAAAGTCCTTTTGTTATTGATTCGCGAACAAGCGGCGAAAGCGCACCGCCACGAGAAGATTACAACAAAAAGCTACGCATTAGATGACGGTTTGATGGCGGGCTTTTTACGAACGTTCCAATGCCTTTTTCGCAGCGGCCGCTTGCAATCGCACCTGATTCGGCGCGGTGCCGCCGGTGAGGTCGCGCGCGGCCATGCTGCCCTCAAGAGTTAACACGGCGAAGACATCGTCCTGAATTTTCGAAGAGAAGGCCTGCAATTCCACCAACGGCAATTCAGATAGATCGCAACCGGCGTTCTGGGCATGGCGTACGGCCTTGCCAACGATTTCATGCGCATCGCGGAACGCAACGCCTTGCCGCACGAGGTAATCAGCCAGATCGGTCGCGGTGGAGAACCCCTGCTTGGCGGCGATGCGCATCCGCTCGCGATTGGGTGTGATGGCCGGAATCATGTCGGCGAAGGCACGCAGGCTGCCCATCAGTGTGTCCACGGCGTCGAACAGCGGCTCCTTGTCTTCCTGATTGTCCTTGTTATAGGCCAGCGGCTGGCCTTTCATCAGGGTAAGCAGCGCGAACAGGTCGCCATACACGCGCCCCGTCTTGCCGCGTACCAGCTCGGGCACATCCGGGTTTTTCTTCTGCGGCATGATCGAGCTGCCGGTGCAGAAACGATCCGGCAGATCGATGAAGGCGAACTGGGCGGAGGTCCAGAGAATCAGTTCTTCGCTCATGCGCGACAGGTGCATCATGGTCACCGAAGCCGCAGCCAAGAATTCGATGACAAAATCGCGGTCGGAAACGGCATCCAGCGAATTGCGGCTGACGCCGTCGAAGCCCAGCAGTTCGGCCACATAGGCGCGATCGAGTGGGTAGGACGTACCCGCCAGCGCGGCCGAGCCCAAGGGCAGGATGTTCACGCGGCGGCGAACATCGGCCAGCCGCTCGGCGTCACGGGTCAGCATCTCAAACCAGGCGAGCAGGTGATGGCCGAAGCTGATCGGCTGGGCGACCTGCAAATGGGTGAAGCCAGGCATCACGGTATCGGCTTCGCGCTCGGCCAGATCGACCAGACCCGAACGCAATCGAGTCAGTTCAAGCCCGATGCGATCGATGGCGCCCCGCAGATACAGTCGCACGTCGGTTGCGACCTGATCATTGCGTGAGCGGCCGGTGTGCAGTTTCTTGCCGACATCGCCGATGCGGTCGATCAGACGCGCCTCGATGTTCATGTGCACGTCTTCATAGGCCACAACCCAGGCAAAATCACCGCGCTCGATGTCGAGCAGGATGCCGTTCAGCCCGTCGATGATCTTGTCGCATTCTGCGGCGGTGAGGACGCCGACCTTGGCCAGCATTTTTGCATGCGCGATGGAACCGGCAATGTCTTCGCGGAACAGACGCTGGTCAAAACCAATGGAGGCGGTGAAGGCTTCCACAAAGGCGTCGGTGGGTTCGTCGAATCGCCCGCCCCAAAGTTTGGTCGTCGGCAGTTCGGTTGGGCTTTGGGCGGTCTGTTCATCGGGGCGGATCATGAAGGTCACTCGTTAAAATATCTCGCAGGGTGGCGTAGTATATCGCAAGCCTCGCGCGGCCTCCCTTTGATGATCTAACCCGAGGGTTGGTGAAATGGATGGGCAGGGTAAATACAGACAGGGAGCGTTTATGAGCGCAGATAAACCAGATCAGCCTAAGCCGTATCAGTCCCAGGGCGATCAATCCCTGCCGCAACCGCCCATCATGGCGTTGCCGGCGTTTTGCACGCCGCGCATTCTGCTGATTACGCTGTTGCTTGGATTCGGATTGGCGCTGTTGCTGGCCATTGCCCCAGGCGTTGCGGAAGACCGCTGGATTCGTCTGGGCACTACTTCATGGTTCGTCGCTTGGGTGACGCTGATTACGGTCGGCGTGTTGTGCGCGCTGCAAAAGCCCCTCTGTCGCCTGCCACGGCATTGGTTGTTAGTAGTGGTGATGTCCATTCTGCTTATCGTCACGTCGATCATCAGCATTCTGGCCTATCAGTCGCTGACCCGATTGGGGTGGAATCCATTCGAAAGCCAGTTCGCTTTTCTGTTGCACAATCAGGCGATTGCCTCGGTGGTCGGCGTTATGGGAATCTGGATTTTCTCGCTGCATTGGGCCAAAACCCGGCGGGTAACGGCGCAGACCAAGGCGGAGCTGGATGCACTACATGCCCGCATTCGTCCGCATTTTTTGTTCAACAGTTTGAACACCGTGGCCGCTCTGATCGATACCGATCCCAAGGCAGCCGAAGCGGCGGTTCTGGATCTGGCCTCGATCTTTCGCGCTGCCCTGCACGCGGGCGATACGGCCAGTCTGGAGGATGAACTGGCGCTGACCCGTCGCTATCTGGCATTGGAACGCTGGCGCCTCGGGCCACGACTGGTCGTCGAATGGGTATTGCCCAAAGATCCCTTGCCGGTGATCACGTTGCCGATTCTGACCATCCAACCCTTGGTGGAAAATGCCGTGCGCTATGCGGTGGAACGCAGTTTTGAACCGTGCACCATTCGCATCGAGTGTTTGGTAGGTGAGCAGGCCATCAGTCTGTTGATCGATAATCCGGTCATCATGGAGACTCAGCCGCCAGCCCGGGACGGCAACGGAATTTCCCTGCAGAATATCCGTGATCGGCTGGCGTTGATGTTTGGTGACCGCGCGAGCCTGCGCACCGGGGTGATTGACGCGCATTTTCGCGTCAAGCTGGTTCTGCCACGCCCGAAAGCTGATGAGATGCAAGGATGAATTCATGCGTGTATTGATTGTCGATGATGAGCCGCTGGCTCGTGCGCGCCTGCGGCGGTTGTTGGCCGAACACCCGGAAGTTCTGGTGGTCGGCGAGGCCGATCATGTGGCAAAGGCCGAGGCAGCGCTCGCGTCCGAGCCGGAACTGGTGTTTCTTGATATCGAAATGCCTGGCGAGTCGGGGTTGAGTTGGGCGAAGCGGTTACGCCAGTTGGCCGTGCCGCCTGCGATCATTTTCACTACGGCCCATCCCGGGCATGCTCTGGAGGCCTTTACGAGCAGCCCGATCGATTACCTTGTTAAACCCATCGAACCTGAGCGGCTCGCCCAAGCCCTTGCGCGTGCCGCACAACCCACCCGCGCCCAGCAAAGCCACGAGCCGCGCCTGAACATCCAGATCGGACGTCAGCAGCGCGTGGTGTCCGCCTCCGATATCATCGCCGCATTGAGCGAGGACAAGTACACTCGCCTGATCACGGTTGAAGGCGATGTGCTTCTGGAGCAGAGTCTCAAGGAACTGGAGGGTCTGTTCGGCGATTATTTGCTTCGCTTACATCGACACAGTCTGATCAATCGCGCCCGCTTGCGGGCAATCACCCGCAATGCGTCCGGCCAGCACCTGGCGGAGGTGGTTGGGTTGCCAGCACCGCTGGAAATCAGTCGCCGGGCAATGCCCGCCGTGCGTGAAGCACTCGGAAGTGTCGATTGAAACAGTGTGCTAGAAGGGGGCAGGATCGCAAAATGTCTGCGTGATTCCGCTTGCGGGGTCAGGAAAGGACAACGATTCGGCATGGAGCATCAGGCGGCCATGGTTTTGTGCATGGGGGTGATACAGCGTATCGCCCTGAATCGGGTGGCCGATGGACAAAAGATGCACCCGAAGCTGATGCGAGCGGCCGGTAATGGGTTCCAGCGCAAGACGAGCGTGTTCCGGCGTTTCGTTCAGCACGACATAACGTGTTTGGGATGGTCGGCCCTGTTCTTCGTCGATCCGGTAGCGGGGGCGGTGTTCCTTGTCCGGGCCGATGGGCCGGTCGATCAAACCTTGCTGTGGAACGGGCGCGCGATCGACATGGGCGATGTAGCGCTTTTGTGTGCGTCGATCCTGAAACGCGATTGATAGTGTGCGGTGCGCCCGCGCGTGCCGTGCCAGCACCATCACGCCCGATGTATCCCAGTCCAGTCGATGCACGATCCGCGCTTCGGGAAATTCCTGATTGACGCGGGTGATCAGGCTGTCGGTTTTGTGCGCTTCCTTGCCGGGCTGGGTGAGCATGCGCGTGGGCTTGGCGATGATCAGAAAATCCGCCGTTTCGGCCAGCAGGCGCCAAGGCTCGATGGTGTCGGTTACGCCCGCAAGATGCCTTGTGTTTGAACTCATGAGCGGCTGTGAATGGCCGCGCGGAGCGCCGCTTCAATTTCTGCGCAGCGTTTGGGCGAATCCTCGGCACGATCCTGTCTTTCAACCACGTAGAATGCATCCTCAACGCGTTCACCCAGTGTGCTGACGCGTGCGTGATTGAGGCTGATGTCCAGATCAGCGAATGCGGCGGTAATGTCGGCCAGTAGTCCGGGGCGATCCTTGGTGATGATCTGGATTTCGGTGCGTCCTCGACGGTGGTCACTCAAAAACTGAATTTGTGTTGCCACATCGATACTGGCGAGTTGAGGCGGGCTGCGGCGGTGAATACGGGTACGCGCTGCATCCGGACTTTGCAAACGATCGTGCAGGCGCGTGCGCAACATGTCGAGCGACCAGTGATCCAGTCGTGCGCCATTTTGCTGGTCGAGAATGAAGAACTCGAACAACGCCCGGTTCTGTGGATGCGCCGCGGTAGGCGTGATCACGGTCATGTTGGCTGATTGGACGTTCAAACCACTGCGGTCGAGTTCGGCCACAATGCGGGCGAACTGGCCATGACAGTGTTCGGTTAATACCAGAATCTGGATGGCATCCTGATCGGGCGCGTTGCTGATCCACAGAACGGGCAGGCGGTCTTCACCCAACGCCAGGCGCGCATGTTGCAGCACGGAGTCTATCTCGGTTCGTAGGAAGTAATCGTCCGGCAGGCTCTCGAACCAGCCGGCGAGGTCTTTAGCGGGAATATTGGCGGCGATGCCTTCGCGAAGCGCTGCCGCTCGGGTGGCATCGACGATCTCGCGCGCACTCTGCTCGCCTTGGTTGAACCAGTTTTCGGTCAACTGGTGTAGGCGCTTGAGCAGGGCATCACGCCAGGAATTCCACAGGTTGGGGTTGGTGGCGCAGATGTCGGCCACTGTGAGCAGGTACAGGTCATCGAGTCGGGCAGGGCTGCCGACACTGCGCGCGAATTCCTCCACCACGGTGGGATCTTCGATATCGCGACGCTGCGCGGTGAACGACATTATCAAATGGTTTTCGACCAGCCAGACCAGACGTTCGGTCTCGGCGCCCGGCAAGCCGTGCGCCTTGGCAAATTGCCGCGCATCGACAGCGCCCAATTCTGCGTGGTCACCGCCACGACCCTTGGCGATATCGTGGAACAATCCGGCAAGATAGAGCACCTCTGGGCGGTGGACACGATGGATGATCTGGCTGGCCATCGGGTGTTCGTCTGCACATTGAGGCTGGGAAAAGCGCCGCAGATTGCGGATGACCAGAAGGGTGTGGGCATCGACCGTATAGGCGTGGAACAGATCGAACTGCATCAGGCCGACAATCTGACTGAAGGCCGGAATATAGGCCGCCAGAACGCCGTTGAGGTTCATTGCCTTGAGTGCCCGGTAGACGCCGGTCTTGTTCTGCCAGATAGTCATGAACAATTGTTGTGCCTGAGGGTTTTTGCGAAAGCCCTCGTCGATGACGCTGAGGTTGGCTCGAAGCTGCCGTGCCGTGGCGGCGCTGGGGCCCATCAGTTCGGTGTGCTGCGCCAGAAGCAGGAACATTTCGAGGATGGCCGTCGGCGAGCGCATGAATACCTGTGCATCGACAGTTTCCAGTAAATGCCCCCGGATGCGGAATCGGGCGTTGATCGGGACAATGCGGTTATCCGGATACGGGTCGAGTGCTTCGCGGAAGTTTTGCAGGATCAACTGATTGAGGCGCTCGATTTCGATGGTGGTACGGAAGTACCGCTGCATGAAGCGTTCCACGGCAAGGTTGCCGTCGTGCTCGCCCTCATAGCCGAACTGCGCCGCCAAGGTTTTCTGGTGCAGCAGCAGAAGGCGCTCTTCGGCACGTCCTGCCAGGGCGTGCAGACCGATGCGGACTTGGCTGAGAAACGATTCAGCCTCCGAGAGTGTCTGCCATTCCCGATCCCCCAGCAGGCCATGCTCGTGCATGGCATCGAGCGTACCTGCCCCCGCTACCCGATTGCCGATCCAGCGAATTGTGTGCAGATCACGCAGGCCGCCGGGACTTTCCTTGATATTGGGTTCGATTTTGGCGCCCATTTCATCGAATGTGCGGTAACGCATGGCCTGCTCAGCTGCCTTGGACTGGAAGAAGGACCAGTCCTGAAAGACCCGATCTGAACGAACCAATTGGACCAGTTGCTCGAACAGTGCAGTATTGCCGGTAATCAGGCGGGCATCGAGCAGGTTGGTATAGACCGTCACGTCGTCGCGTCCGGCGATCAGGCATTCTTCGACCGTGCGCACCGCATGGCCGATCACAAGGCCTGCATCCCACAAATGGCGCAGAAAGTCCTGAATGGCCGTATCGGGTTGATGCGTTTCGAGCAGAATCAAAAGGTCGATGTCCGAATGCGGGAATTGTTCGCCGCGCCCGTAACCACCGACTGCGACCAGAGCAGCCACGCCTGACGCGAGATCCTCAGGCCAGTAGCTTTTGAGCAGTTCGTCGATTAAATGGGTATGCGTTTTTAGAAACACCCGTGCGCCATCGGCCGCACGCAGTACTTCCGGCCACGTTGCCAGATGCTGGGCAATACGGGCGTCGAGATCGGCGTGCTCCCCCGAAGGCGCGGCCAGAGATGCTCTCATGCGGGCGATATCATACTGTCGGGACGGGAATCGCCACTTAAGATATCAAAGCCGTCTTCGGTCACCGCGATCGTGTGTTCCCATTGGGCCGAGAGGGAGTGATCCTTCGTCACCACGGTCCAGCCGTCGTTCAATAGTTTGATGTCGCGCTTGCCCGCGTTGATCATCGGTTCAATGGTGAACACCATGCCGGGCTCGAGGCGAATACCCTCACCCCGTTTGCCGTAGTGCAGGACTTGAGGATCTTCGTGGAAACTTTGCCCGAGGCCATGGCCGCAATATTCGCGAACGACGGAAAAACCACTGGATTCGGCCACTTTCTGGATGGCCGCGCCAATATCGCCCAACGTTGCGCCCGGCCGGACTTCCTCGATGCCGCGCATCATGGCGTCATAAGTCACGTCGATCAGTCGTTGCGCCCGGATGGATGGCGTGCCGACGGTGTACATGGCCGATGTATCGCCGTACCAGCCTTCTTTGATAACGGTGACGTCGATATTCATGATGTCGCCGTTCTCCAGTTTTCGGGGGCCGGGAATGCCATGACACACCTGGTGATTGAGCGAGGTACACAGTGATTTGGGGAAGCCGTGATAACCCAATGTGGCCGGTACGCCGCCCTGCACTTCGGTGATGTGCTTGTGTGCCACCGAGTTGAGCTCATCGGTCGTAGCGCCCGCGAGGACCAGTGGCCGAAGCAGATTCAGGACTTCGGTTGCCAGCAGGCTGGCGTGGCGGATTTTTTCGATTTGTTCCGGCGTTTTGATGATGATGCTCATGTTTTGGCCGTTGCCTGCGTAGAAATAGAAACTCAAGTGTACCAAATCCGCGTACACCGATCCCGCGCTGGCCGGTGGCCATGCGGACTCGACTGTGCATGATTTTTAGCTTGAGATTAACGCGGTCAGTAGTTGATCGACACGCGCGGTATCGAATGGCCCGATCTTCTGATAGCGAATATTGCCGTTGGCATCCAGCACGAAGAAGGTGGGCGTCAGGCGAACCGGCCCGAACGCGGCGGCGGCAGCACCGGTTTTGTCCTGCAACACGGTATAGGGGATTTTCTTTTCCGACACCATGGCCTTGAGCTGGTCGAGTGCGTCATAAGACATCGCCATGCCGATTACATTGACCCCTTTGGCCGCGAACTTGTCGTACAGCGCGATCATGTGCGGGATTTCTTCCACACAGCCGGGGCAGGTCGTCGCCCAGAAGGTGATGGCGGTTGGCTTGCCCAGCAGTGTGGATAGCTCGACAGGCTGGCCGTTGAGATCTTGCACGGTCAGCCCGCTCAGGTTGACGGGGGTTTCGGTCGAGCAACCGGTCAGGGCAGTGATGAGCCCAAGCGCGGCACCGCCAATCAGCAGGCGGCGTTGGGCGGAAAAATCGGGTTCTGCATTCATGGTTTTACCTTGGTATCTACTTGGCTTGCGTGTTACGTCGGGGTGTTGTTATGTTATGGCCGGTTATGCTTGCTCTTCGAGCAAACTTCGGGTCAGCACGCCAAAAGTCCGCTTGAATGGCGGTATGGTGGTGCGCCGACCGATCAGGACATCGACCTTATTTATGCGCATGAGTTCACAGGCTTCGATCAGGGTCAGGCCGATATCGACTGCCTTGGCCGGGAACATGGTCAGCTCGGTGGTCAGGTCAACGATCCGTTCGGCGGGTTCCTGCTTGTCATGGCGTGTATCCGCTCCCGGCATTTCCGGCAATTTTACGTCTGCCGATGCGGTTTCATCTAGCGGGTTGTGGTTGGTAAGTGAGCTCAGAAAGCGATCCAGTTCATAGCCTGAAATCACCCCGATGGGCTGACTGTTATCATCTTGAACCACCAGCCACTCCGGGATGGCGGTCTTCAATTTCTTAAGCTCACTGACGGAGCACCGCGCCGGTGCTTCGGTAAAATTGCGGTTGATGCTGCTGCTGATCGCAATATCGTTTGCATTGTGCCAGAGCGAGAGCAGCCGCAGTTGTTGGTTGTTGGCGAAGAGCACGGCATCGTAGATGCCATCTTTGCCAAAGAGCGTCCGGCTGATGAGGCTGGCGATAGTGATCGTGAGCATCGCGGGCATGACCGCACCCGTATCCCTCGTGAGTTCAATCACGGCCGTCAGCGCCGCCAGGGGTGCTTGAAGCGTTGCGCCCATCATGGCCCCCATGCCCAACACCGTGTAATAGGCCACATCGCTGATCCGAATCTGGGTAAAGCTTAACAATACCGTGCCAAATGCACTTCCTGTGAAACCACCGATAACGAGGGTCGGGCCGATTGAGCCTAACGGCAGTCCAAAGCCCGTAGTCAGTGCACTGAGCAGCAGCTTGGCGACAATCAGGAACAGCAGCAAAAGCTGGGTGAATTTAGTTCCGGCAGCCAGCCCGACCGAGTCGTAACTGATACTCATCACTTGGAGGAGGTACATCCCTACAAGCCCGGTACCGATACCAATCAGACCAAATCGAAGTCAGACCGGCCATTTCCAGGTTCGGTGAATCGATACCTCGGTGATGTGGATATAAGTAGCGGCGAAGGCACCGATGACCAGCCCGAGCAAAACCAGAACCGGAACTTCCCACAGAGCAAGCGAATGGTACAGTTGGATGTTGAAGGCAGGATTGTCACCAAAAAACAGGGTGGAAAATAGTGCGCCCGCCGATGAGGCTAAAATGATGGGAATGAATGTAGCAAGCGTGTACTGCCGGACAATTAATTCAAGCACAAGGATGACGGCGGCCAGCGGGGTATTGAACGATGCGGCGATGGCCGCCGCCGCACCACAACCAACCAAGGTGCGTACGCTGTTTTGGGGTAAATCCAGGCGATGACCCAGAAAACTTCCGGCCGTTGCGCCCAAGTGTACACCGGGTCCTTCTCGCCCATTCGACAAGCCCACCAGAAGCCCCCAGACTGCGCTGAAAAATTGCACAACCGCATTCGGCCAGGGTAGGTCTGCTTGAGATCGATGAAACCGGATGATCACAAAGCCCACGTCAACCGCACGAGCGGCTTGAGGGATCAGCATAAACGCGACGCCAAGGATAATCCCGCCCAGTGCAGGCAACCAGAATCGCCACTCGATCGGCAGCGCGGAATAGTTATCTGGACTCGGCAACCCCAGAAAATAAATCTGCAGTGATTCCTGCGTAAAGCGAAAAAGGGCAACCGATGCTGAAGCGACGATACCGGCAAACAAGCCTAAAATTGCCATGGGGGTAAGGGCATCTGGGCTGGCAAGTCTGAGTCTGAGTGGGTCTAAAATGACGTGGATTTTGTTGCGCACGGGATTCCTCGTTTACCCAATCCATTCATGAAGCTTTGTTATGATGTGTTATCAGCCATTTTTGGGCCATTTCTGGAGAGTAAAACATGAAAAAAATCGGCATTGTCGGAGGAACGGGCTACACCGGCGTCGAATTGATGCGGTTGCTGGCACGGCATGGCGGGGTGGAGATCACGGCCATAACCTCGCGAGGCGATGCGGGAACACGCGTGGATGCGATGTATCCGAATCTGCGCGGTGCGATTGATTTATGTTTTACCACCCCGGATGAGGCGAACCTTGCCGATTGCGATCTCGTTTTTTTCGCCACGCCGAATGGTATCGCGATGCAGCAGGCGCCCGAACTGCTGGCTCAGGGCATCAAGGTGATCGATCTTGCGGCGGATTATCGGATCAAGGATCTGGGTATCTGGTCGAAATGGTACGGCATGACCCACGCCTCGCCGGAATGGGTCGAGCGTGCGGTGTATGGCTTGCCGGAACTGTATCGTGATGAAATCCGCGATGCTGATCTTGTGGCGAATCCCGGTTGTCACGTTACCGCGACAACACTCGGGCTTTTGCCGTTGATGGGGCAGGATTGGGTCGATCACACTCGCTTGATCGCAGATTCCAAATCGGGCAGTAGCGGCGCCGGTCGCAAGGCCGAAGTGCCTATGTTGATGGCCGAAACGGGTGAAAGCTTCAAGGCATACGCTGCCAATGGTCACCGCCATCAGCCGGAAATCGTGCAGACGCTCACCGCGGTTGCCGAGCGTTCCATCGGGTTGACTTTTGTACCGCATTTGGCGCCGATGGTGCGCGGTATCGAGGTTAGCTTGTATATTCCGCTTGTCGGAGAACCGACTGTTTCAGTGCAGCGATTGTATGAAACCTATTACGATGCGGAACCATTCGTTGATGTCATGCCGCCGGGCAGCCACCCCGAAACACGCAGCGTGCGTGGCAATAACCTGTGCCGGATGGCGATTTTCCGGCCTCAGGCTGGCTCAACATTGGTCATCAGTTCGGTGATCGATAATTTGGTCAAGGGCGCGGCGGGCCAGGCTGTGCAGAACATGAACCTGATGCTGGGCTTTCCCGAGCAGCAAGGTCTTGATCTGGTTGCCCTGTCCCCGTGAAAAACACAACAAAAGTTGAGCAGGTTCCCGGCTTTTGAGCCATGATTGAACCCATGTTTCGGTTTAAACCGGCCAGAATTCTGGAGTGTAATGATGAATACAGAAGTTGTTGATACAGCAGTGGGCGAAGCGCCACTGATCTTTACCGAAAATGCCGCCAATAAAGTGCGCAGTCTGATCGAGGAAGAGGGTAATCCCGATCTGAAGCTGCGCGTCTTCATAACCGGCGGTGGATGTTCCGGATTCCAGTACGGTTTCATGTTCGAAGAATCCGCGCAGGAAGACGACGCACAGGTGGAACGCGGCGGCGTGACCTTGCTCGTCGATCCCATGAGCATTCAGTATCTTGAAGGCGCCGAGATTGACTATAAAGAAGACATAACAGGAGCTCAGTTTGTGATCCGCAACCCGATGGCAGCGACCACCTGCGGTTGTGGTTCATCCTTCTCGATCTAGAGGCTCGACATGGATAAGGTGCAAAACGGGTATGTGCCCGGTCTCAAGGGCGTGCCCGCGACGGAGTCCGCTATTTCCTATCTGGATGGGCAGGCAGGTCTGCTGACCTACCGCGGTTATCCGATCGTTGAATTGGCGCGCCACAGCTCGTTTGAAGAAACCGCCTGGGTTTTGATCAATGGCGAATTGCCCCAAACCGATCATTTGGCGCGTTTCGATGCCGACCTGCGTGCGAACCGGCGCGTCAAGTACAACGTGCGTGACATCATGAAGTTTCTGCCGATCGATGGCCACCCGATGGAGGCGCTGCAAACCTGCGTTGCCAGTCTGGGGATGTTCTATCCCGGGCAGGAACGGATGACAGCCAACGGTATTAGTGCCGACAGCGAATTCGTCGAGCAGATGATCGTGAAGATCCTTGCCAGCATGGCGACGCTGGTGGCGATGTGGGAGCACATCCGTCGCGGCGATGACCCCGTCCAGCCGCGCACCGACCTGACCTATGCTGAAAATTTCCTGTACATGATGAATGAGCGTGAACCCGATCCGGTCGAGGCGCGCATCATGGACGCCTGCCTCGTGCTGCATGCCGAGCACACCATCAACGCCTCAACCTTCTCTGCGCTGGTTTGCGGTTCCACCCTCGCCCCGCCCAATCTCGTGGTCGCATCGGCGATCGGCACCCTTGCTGGCCCATTGCATGGCGGTGCCAATCAGCGCGTGCTCAACATGCTGGACGAAATCGGTTCGGTCGAAAAGGTATCCGACTGGCTGGATCAGCGCTTGACGAACAAGCAGGTCGTTTGGGGCTTCGGTCACCGGGAGTACAAGGTCAAAGACCCGCGCGCGGATATTCTTCAGGGGCTGCTCGAACAATTGCGCGAGCACCGTAGTGGCCAGATTTCGCCACTGTATGAAATCGCGATGGCGTTGGAACGTTGCGCCGAGGAGCGTCTGGCGCCCAAAGGGATTTTCCCGAACGTGGATTTCTACTCGGGCCTGCTTTATGAAGCGCTGGGTATCCCGCGTGATCAGTTCACGCCCATTTTCGCTATTTCCCGGACTGCCGGTTGGCTGGCGCACTGGAAAGAGCAGATCGCCAATAACCGGATTTTCAGGCCGACGCAGGTGTATACCGGCTACGATCCACGCAGTTACAAACCCATGTCCACTCGATAATTCAAGGGCGGGTTTGTCTCAGGCGGGAAAAAATCCGCCCAGAATGCGCAAACCTTCCGCGCCCGTCACCGACGGAGCGTTCCCCGCTTCCCCCAATAAAAATTGCCGTGCCAGCCAGGCGAAGGCGGCACACTCGACGCATTGCGGATCAATGCCGAAGAGGTCACTGGTTTCGACGCGCGTTCCAGCGCGGATGTTTTGTACTGACTCTTGAATCAGGCTGGTGAGGAATCTGTTTCTGGCACCGCCCCCTGCCAGCACGACTAAAGGATCAGCAGAAGCCATGAGCCAGGGCCGCAGGGATTCGGCTATGCTCTGTGCACTCAATGCGGCCAGAGTGGCCTGGACATCTTCGGCGGGCAGTGTGTCCAGCCAATGTCCGGCTCGCGAGCGAAGCCAGTCAAGATTGAACAGCTCAATACCTGTTGATTTTGGGGTTGCCTGCCGAAAAAACGGTTCTTTCAGCAAATGTTGCAGCAGGTCTTCGTTCGGCTTGCCACTTGCTGCCCACTGACCGTTTTCGTCGTAATCAAGCCCGCGTTGCAGTTTGATCCACGCGTCCATCAGCGTGTTGGCCGGACCGGTGTCGAAGCCGAATAACGGCGTATCCGGAGTCATCACAGCGATATTGCCAATGCCTCCCAGATTGACCGTGATGAGTGCGCTGTCTTGACCTTCCTTTGCGCCAAAAAGTGCCCGGTGCGCCGGAGGAACTAGCGGCGCACCCTGACCTCCTGCTGCCATATCCCGGCGGCGGAAGTCGGCTATGACAGCAATTCCGGTACGCTCGGCGATTACGTTCGGGTCGCCAATCTGCAGGGTAAAAGAGGGTGTCGATGCCGGCCGGTGGCGGACAGTTTGCCCGTGACTGCCTATCGCAACGATATCATTGGCTTGGATGCGGTGCTCCGACAGCAGAGACAGAACGCATTCGCCGATGCGTTCGGCCATCTGTGCGTCCAATTGTCCGAGGAAGTCGATGGCGTCGATGTGTTCGGGTGTTTTACCAAGCGCCAGTGCGCTCATATCCTTTGCCAAAGCACCCAAATCAAGTGTTTGGTGGGCGATGACACGTGCCTGTCGGCCGGAAAAATCCACGGCACAGGCGTCGATACCATCCATGCTGGTGCCCGACATCACACCAATGAAGACCCCTTTTTCTGCGCGCGCCGACAGGTCAGAGAAGGGTGACATCGGAACTAGTCCGCCGTGGCAGTGACGATATTCGCTGCGGTTCGTGACGCCTGACGCTCATCGTTGGCCAATAAATCCAGCGTGGCCTGAGTTTGATAAAGGAAATCCTGGCGGTATTTTGAAGGAATGGGGTTGGCCTCCGGGAGCTTGGCTACCAGTGGGTCGGTGTATTTGCCGTTCACATGAAACTCATAATGCAGATGCGGGCCGGTTGCAGCACCTGTCATCCCGACGTAGCCGATCGTCTCACCCATGTCGACACGGCTGCCGCGTTTGATCTGGTTGTTGAAACGGGACATGTGGCCGTAAACCGTTTCAAAGCCGCCATCGTGTTTGATTTTGATGACCTTGCCGTAACCGTGCTGCCAGCCGATAAACTCGATTTTTCCGCTACCAGCGGCATGGATAGGCGTGCCTGTGGGGGCAGCAAAGTCCACGCCCTTATGCGCCCTGATCTTATGGTAGAGCGGGTGCATGCGGTGCATATTGAATTTCGAGCTGATCCTTGAAAAGGCGACCGGGTATCGCAGAAAACCGCGTGCCAGGCTGGCGCCGTTGGGTTCGTAATAGCCGGTTTTCCCATTTGGCGCGGTATAGCGCACGGCCTGATAGGTTTTGCCATTGTTGACAAATTCCGCAGCGACGACCGCCCCGGTGTCAACGCGCTTACCGTTGACATACTTCTCCTCATATACGATCCGGAAGTGGTCGCCATTTTGTACGTCTGTCAGGAAGTTGATCTTCCAGCCGAAAATGTCGGCCAGTTCCATGACCATGTTTGCTGATAACCCCGATTCGATCGCGGATTGGTACAGGGAACTGTCGATAATGCCTTCTGCGGTGGCCAGTCGTGTTTCCATTGGAAGGACAATCTTGTCCGCGGTGAACTGATCGTTTGTGTCCCGACGGATGCTCAGGGTCTTGTTAGGTGCCAGTTGATAGTTGATGGCGAGCAGCTGATTGTCCGGTGTCATCTCAACATCGAGTTGGTCGCCGGGGCGCAGATTCTTGAGTGGCGCGGCCTGGTCGCCGACCGCAATGACATCCGAGACAGTTTGATAGTTCAGGCCCAAACGAGAGAAGATCGTCGACAGGCTGTCACCGGATTTTACCTTGATGGTGGTAGCTACCGGTGCTGGTTCCGTGGGTTGTGTGGGCAGCGTTTGAGGCAGGGTCGTTGTGAGTGCCGGGTCGGATAGCGGATCTTCATTGAGTAGCGAGGCAGTGGAAGATGGGGTCTTTGTGGAAGGGGCGTTGTTGGTCGATTGCGGTACGAGGTCGAGTTCCGGCGCTGTCGGCGCAATCGCCTCGGCGATGCTCAGATCAATGCGCTGATCAAGAGCCGGGTCGGTCGGGATCGAGATTTTGGCGATGACAATGCCCAACGAACCGACACCCAAAATCAGTGCGCTGACTCGAATCCAGAGGGCAACGCGAGACTTTTTCCGCGAAGATGCAAACAGGAGGCGTGTATCCATTGGTCAGCATTCCATTCAATATTCTTGATATAAACGGTTACCATACAAGGCTTGCTTTAAGGTTTCAATGTAACGAGAGATGAATTGTGGACAACCGACTGACGACTGCGTTGGAAGAGATACGCCGTGGCACTGAAGAGATTTTGTTGGAGCAGGACTTGGTCGAGCGACTGAAGTCCGGCCGT
>NCKC01000130.1 GCA_002282715.1 Halothiobacillus sp. 15-55-196
CATGCGGTCAAGCAGTTGGTATTCCATCTGTTCGTCGGACAGGTTGTACAGGCGTTTCAAGACCAGAATGCGCACCATGGTCTCGGTCGGGTACGGCGGGCGGCCACCCTGCGGACTGACTGGCCGGGGCGCAATCCGATCCACCTCGGCCGCCAGCGCCACGAAGTCAATGTACGACTCGATCTCGGCCAGTGGATCACCAAGGGTGTCGATCTTCTTGCGGTGGTGTTCGTCGGCGAACAGGTCGGTCTTGATGGCGCTACGCGGTTTCATCGGGGTAGATGGCAACGGGGTTCAGGACGGCAGAATTTTACCAAGGAGCGAGTGGGGCGAGGTTTTTCGAGGCGCCCAATAGTCAATAGTTCGAAAATCGAAAAAAACTGATGGCTCGATGCCGAGTGCGGCCAAAGCAGAGTCACTATTTACGTCGCCAAGATCCTTTTTAAAATGGAAACGGCATCTAGCGCTTTGGGAATTCCTATCGAACGGAAATCGTCATTTTGATATCCCGCATTCTTTTTAAGTGGCTCGGCCAAGGAGGCGTCATTGAACATATCAGCCGTTGCACCACCTACGAGAACGAAATCAAATCCGTTTCGAACGGTGGCCTTCCCCTCCGAGATTGAGAAGGTATGGTTGAGCAAAACGCTGGTAGTCGTCTTTGAGTAGTCAACAAATCTTTTTGTCCCATCCGTATACACGATCAAATTGTCCCCAGCGGCTTTTTGATGTAAATCGATCGCGATGAATACATAGATGTCTTTTAGTGTCTCGCCTGGCTTCACCGAATTACCGTAAGGGCCAAGGACGCTAAAACCATTGAATATTGCATTGTTCAGTGAGTGGTAATTGAAGCTGGAGCGGACTTCAACCTTGAGCTCCACGGATTTCTCCACTCCCTCCACCATCTTGGTTTTTGTTACCAGAATGTCTACTTGCTCGAATTCACCGTCAGTGTTGAGTTGAGGTGGCGAGCTTGCAAACTTGAAAGTTACTATTTCCTGCTTGGCTGCAAAGTCCCGGATTTGAGATCGCATCCAACCCTCTGCCAGCATTCCCATTACCCCCTTTGCCATGCGCTGTTCCTCAGTTCTGTTAACTCCCGCAGAGTCAGCTGGATTCAGCGTAAGTTTGGAATAACGCCCGACCGCCCAAGCCACAAGGTCATCAGTAAGCGGTCAGTCGCCTCACCTACTAAATATTTTCTGATTATGCCTTCGGCCTGATTGGCAACAATTCATCAATACGGCTGTTGGGCCAGGTGGGTAGTTTTTCCA
>NCKC01000131.1 GCA_002282715.1 Halothiobacillus sp. 15-55-196
GCCTTCTTCGCCTTCAAGCTTCTCAACCCGAAGCCATTCGCCGGGTTCTACGCGATATTGTTTACCGCCGGTGACTACTACTGCGTACATGATTGCATTCAACCTTTGTTCGGTTCGCGCACGCCAGCTTAAATTTAATTAAGAAAGCCAGACATTAAAGCAAGGCACGCGCTGTGATCTTATGGAAAGGCGGCGGATAATAGCGGCACATGAGTTCATCGTCAAGTTCGATTTGCCAGTTCAATTTGTTAGGCGCGACCATGGCTGCCAAGAAGATAGTTGCAAAGTTTAGCCGGCTCATCAATACTCCAATCATGAAATATCGTCGACTGATCTCCTCAATCATGTTGCTGCTGGCTGTCTGGCTCCCGCTGGACAACGCCTTGGCGGGTGCCGTGGTGCAAGGTTGTCCGATGATGTCTCATGCCTTCGAGCGTGGCCTGCACACCACTTTTATGCCCAACGCTGACCAGTCGACAAGTGACGAGGCGACCGACTCGCCACACTGCCCGATGATGCACATGGCCACCGACAATACATCATCGTCCGGCCATGACCAGTGCAGCAACGGTTGCACGCATTGCGGCTTGTGTCTGTTGCTGGGCGGTGTGGCGCTTCAGCTGAATGCACCGGTAATTCCAGTCATGCCCGTCCTGTCGCAAAAAATCATCTCCTCCCTGCCGGCGGCGCACACTTCGGTGATCGCCCAGCTGTTTCGTCCTCCGATCGCCTGACCCAAGCTGGTGCGACTACCCGTGGGCAGCCTGCCTTCGGGGGAGTCGTGTGCTCGGGTAGTGGGCGAGTTCCTGTTTGTTATCTGTGATGGTGATTTGCTGCCCGTGAAACGGGTGCGGATCGCGCAAACACTTGTCCATTGCCTCAACAGGATTTTAATTCCAATCCACCGTTGAGGGCTTAGTCATGCTAATCAAAAGCGCTTTTCAAGCCAATACGCGTCCGATCAATTCGTCGCGGCGTATGTTCATTCAAGGGTTAGTCGCAGGCGGCGTTATGGCCGCGCTTGGGCTGAACCCGGCCGAGGCTGCCACGATCAATGGCCGAAGGCAGCCGCCTTCCTTGCGCGGCACGGAGTTTGACCTTGTCATCGATGAACGGCCGGTCAACTTTACCGGACAGCCGCGCACGGCGATGACGATCAACGGTTCGATTCCCGGCCCCACCTTGCGCTGGCGTGAGGGCGATGTGGTGACGTTGCGGGTGACGAACAGATTGAAGGTGTCGACCTCCCTGCACTGGCACGGC
>NCKC01000132.1 GCA_002282715.1 Halothiobacillus sp. 15-55-196
ACATCCACATGCGGGTAGGTTTTCTTAACCCAGGCAACACGATCAAGCACGCCTTGGCTATGGCCATGCGCGGTATCCACGACCAGCACGTCCACGCCAGCGACGACCAATGCAGCCACGCGCTCTTCGGTGTCGCCACCGGTACCGACAGCGGCACCGGCCAACAGACGCCCCTGGGAGTCTTTGGATGCATTAGGGTAATCGGTTGACTTCTGGATGTCCTTGACGGTAATCATGCCGCGCAATTCAAAACGATCATTCACAACCAGCACTTTTTCGATGCGGAACTTGTGCAACAAGGCCTGGACTTCCTCGCGGCTGGCGCCTTCCTTGACCGTGACGAGGTTATCCTGCTGGGTCATAATCTTGCTGACCGGTTGGTCCAGATTGCGCTCGAAACGCAGATCGCGGCTGGTGACAATACCCACGAGATCCATGCCGGCTACTACCGGCACGCCACTGATGCGGTGATCGCGCGTGATTTTGAGCACATCGCGGATACTCATGTCGGGTGGGACCGTAATGGGGTCCTTGATAACGCCAGATTCGTACTTTTTCACTTGTCGGACGTGATCGGCTTGCATCGCAACAGACATGTTTTTGTGAATGATGCCTATGCCGCCTTCCTGCGCCAGCGCAATAGCAAGGCGGGCTTCGGTCACGGTATCCATGGCAGCCGATACAAGCGGCACGTTCAACCAGACATTGCGTGTCAGTTGGGTTTTGAGTGAGACTTCTCGCGGCAGAACAGTGGAATGCGCGGGGACGAGCAGAACATCATCGAAGGTCAGGCCTTCATCGACTATACGCATCATAAAGATCTCTTACGGTAATGAAAATTTTGCCAATTATAAGGATGGATGGTTAGCGGGTAAACTCAAACCCGCCGAGATAGTAGCCAGAGCACTTACTCTGAGCTAAAGTCTCCTTTGTACCGATAAGGTCACCAAGGGAAACCACCAGGAGAAATCAAGAATGAAAAAAGCTCAGAAGATAGCCACAGCAGTAACCGCAGCCACCCTCTTTGTCGGCATCAGTGCTGCCAATGCAGCTAACATGGCTGACTATGAAAAGGCCAAGACCGCTGCCATGGCAGAAGTCAAGAAAGTTGAAGCCGAAGGTATTGCGCCTTGGAACCCCAAAGCGAAAAAACCAATTCTGGATCACTCAGATCAACTGGCTAAAAAGGGTGACTTCGAAGGCGCAATTAAATATGCGAATTACATCGCCAGCCTACAGCCCAT
>NCKC01000133.1 GCA_002282715.1 Halothiobacillus sp. 15-55-196
CTGGTCGTCCTTACCCGCCAATATCGTGGCTGTGCCGGTGATTACTTTTGTGATCACGCCGCTTTCCCTGCTGGTCATGGCCTTCGTCGGTATTCTGCCCTCGGTTGCGGCAGTCCTGATGTGGCCGATCAACGTCCTGGCGCACGGCTTGTTCGGCTTTCTGGAGTGGTTGCGACTGGCGATGCCGGATAGCCACATTGCAGCCTCCGCAGGATGGACCCTGTTGCTGGCGTCGCTTGGCGTGGCCTGGATGCTGATGCCCAAATACTGGCCAGCCCGGTATCTTGGCCTCGTGCTATGTTTGCCAGCTGCGTTTTATCGACCGGCACCGATCCCGGATGGCGAGGCCGATATCTGGTTTCTGGATGTGGGGCAGGGGTTGGTAGTGGTTATCCATACCGCGCACCACGCGATGCTATACGACGCAGGGCCGGCATTCGGCGGCAGCGACGCGGGCGAGCGAACGGTTGTGCCCGCGCTGCGCGCGCTGCATGTTTCTGACCTGAATCAAATCGTCATCAGTCACCATGCGCGCGACCATATGGGGGGATTGTCCAGCGTGCTGGCGGTTTATTCTCATGTTCCGGTAATCAGCGGAGAGCCGCTGCCCGGCGTCGATAGTACCCCTTGTCGTGATGGTGCGCATTGGCAGTGGGATGGTGTGGATTTCATGACGTATCAGGCCTCACTGACCAATCGGAATGATAACAATCGTTCCTGTGTGCTCCGCATCCAGAGTCGTACGGGGAGCGTCTTGTTGACCGGTGATATTGAGGCACAAGCCGAGCAGGCGCTTATCGATGCGCACTCGGGTGGCACTGCGTTGAAATCAGATGTGCTCTATGTGCCGCATCATGGCTCGAAAACCTCATCCTCGCCGCCCTTCCTGGCTGCGGTTCAGCCAGAAGTGGCTGTCATCAGTGCCGGTAAGTTTAATCCCTTCGGGCATCCGCATCCCTCGGTGCTGCAACGTTATCAGCAGCGACAAATCCCCCTGTTCACCACCGCTGATCAGGGCGCGATCGAGGTGGAATCCGGGCAGGTTGTTGCCTACCGCGACCGCCAGTGGCCCTACGTTTGGCGATCTATTAGCTATCGCTAACATAATAGTGTCACACTCGATCGCTAGGGTATCCGCTCCCTGATTTGATTGAGAGTGAGCGATGTCTTCATCCCTGCGTGCCCTGCTTGATGCGGTTCCTCCATTGCCCGTGGATATGACGCTTGATGCCGTTACGGAGCGCAAGACCGGCAGCCGGTGGGTCTGATCAGCCGCCATGCGCTGATGGAATTATTGCTGAACAAGTACTCCCGCGATTTGTACGGTCGACGTCCTATCCGGTACTTCATGAACACGCAGCCGATTATTGTCTCGCTGGCCGAATCGACCAGCACTGTCATTTCGACCGTTACCGCGCAGATTCGCACACCGATTATCGAAGATTTCATTTTTACCGAAGCCGATGGTAGTTACGCCGGGCTGGGTTCTGTCGCCGATGTGCTGAAACTGGTCGAGCAGCGTCTTAATCAGCGCAATCACGCACTGGCGCAGGCGAATCAGGAGATCAAGGCCTCACAGGCGCATCTGGTACAGTCCGAAAAGATGGCGGCCTTGGGGCAGATGGTGGCGGGTGTCGCGCACGAGATCAACACACCGCTCGGTTACGTCGGCAACAACGTGCAGATGGCCGAAGAAATGCTGGGGCAAATTCACGGATTGGTCGCTGCCTACGACAGTCTGTTCGAAAACCTGCTCAACCCCGCTGCCGAGCAA
>NCKC01000031.1 GCA_002282715.1 Halothiobacillus sp. 15-55-196
ACGCAATTTATAGAACTCGAATTCATCGGCACCAGTCTGCTTGATGAAGGGACGGATCCGACTGATCTCTCACCGAGAACCGTTCGCTCCCTTCAGCGGTTCATGGACATTCATCCGGATTTTTACGCGCTGAACATCCTTTCTGCCGACGGCAAGGAAATCCTATGGTCAACCGTTCAGCAAAGTAGCGAGCCAATCTTTGGGACCGAGCAGTTTACCCCCATGGACGACCATCCAAACTTTCTACTGGGCGAGAGTAAGTTTGCACCGCGTTTTCAGGACCATGTACTCTCAATGCGTTATCGTGTAGAAAATCAGGAAGGTGTAGTGCGTTTTTTTCTCGGCTCGCCCTATCGACTGGCTCAGTTAATATCATTCGACTTAAAAAATACCCCGTTTTTCTTTCGCCTCAAAGACACGCGCTCCAATAAAATTCTGGGGGAATGGCGCGATGGCGCTATTTTACCCCCCCATGACTTCGCATCATCTGAGACACAAAATCAAACGAATATCATAGGGACTCCCCTCTGTGTCGAGGCTTATGGTGCTGTCGATCTCGCCTGGAAACGTTATCTGGCAGCGGCATGGCAACGCTGGATCCTTGAGTTCAGCCTGATGATCTTCCTGGGTACTGTTTCACTGCTCACCCGGCGCCTGTTGCATGAACGCGCGCACGCCAATCAACACTTGCAGCGGTTATCTCAATTCAACCGGATGCTCGCCGAAATAAGCCAGGTCATCGCAGTAGCCGAGGATGAAACCCAGTTATTCAACGAGATTTGCGAGATCGGCATCAACGAAGGGCAACTTGCGCTTATGTGGGTTGGCAGACCAGACGAACAAGGTGTTTTCAAGTTTCTGGCCGCAGCGGGCAGGACGGAGTTTCTGGATGGACTGCGTTTGTCCATTGATCCCGATCACTATACGGGTCAGGGTTTTTGCATACAGACTTGGAACACCGGCCGGCCATTTTTCAGCACCGACCCCAGCATCTCCCCATTTCCCAGCGAGTGGCAAGAACGCGCACGCGCTTTCGACTTGCGGGCAGTGGCCAGCCTACCGCTTAGGCGAGAGGGTGAAATTCAAGCATTGCTAGCCATCTACTATCCGGAAGTCAGGGACTTAACGGAATTCCAAGGGCTGTTTGAGGAACTTGCCGAAGATATATCCCGTGGGCTTGATCGGCTGGAGCTCATGAAACGTGAACGACTGAGTTCTGCCTTTAACCGGGCCATTCTGGATAATTCATCCGCCGGCATCCTGTTGATGCATAAGCGTATCATCAAATTTGCAAACCAACGTATGGCCGACATGCTCGGCGTGTCCAGCCCTGATGATCTGGTGAATCACCCAAAACGTGATTTCTACTATTGTCCAGATGATCAGGCGCATCTGCTTAAATTGATTCCTGAAGCCTTTGCCAAAGGCGAACAAGTTCATTTTGAAGCCCAGTTCAAGCGGGTAGACAATGGGGAAGCTCGATGGTTTAACCTGACGGGACAAGCGTTCGACCTACCGGGTTTCGATGAAACCTGGATGATCACCGACATCACGGAGTACCACGAAGCCCTCAGCCAGCAACGCCTTCTGGCCTCGGCCATGACTTCCATCCAGGAAGGCGTGGTGATCGCAGACAAACAACAGCACATCATCTATGTCAACGCGGCCTTCACAACTCAGACCGGGTTGACACTGTCAGAAGTCAGGAACACCTCTCTTGTCGATCTGCTTGGTTCACACCCACCAAACGAAATTGAATCTGTCGTTAAGCAAATCCAAACCGACGGCAAAGGCTACCAGGGCCAAACGCCGATCAAAAAGAAAAATGGACAAGTGTTCTGGAGCCTGATGACCATTAACCCAGTCGTCAATACAGCGAACCAACGAACGCACTTTGTCTGTGTTCTGCGTGACATCACTGCCCTGCGGGAACTCAATGAACGGCTCGAATATCAATCGCTCCATGACTCGCTGACACACCTGCCCAATCGGCGCGCGCTTGAAAAAACCCTGGAGGAACGCGTCCTTCACGCACGGTTGACGAACCAGCCTCTGGCAGTCGGCATGATTGACCTCGATGATTTCAAGCCGGTCAACGATACCTATGGCCATGAAGCTGGGGACCGGTTACTTAAGGCAGTATCACAACGCCTGACAGAGCGATTACGCCAGCATGATGTTCTGGCAAGAATCGGCGGTGATGAATTCGTGATTATCATCAGCCATCTCAATGCGGTGCATCTGGACGAACAGTTGCCACTGATACTGAATCGCCTGCACGAAGCTACCGAAACACCGTTCGACATTGCAGAAGATCAACTTGCTTGGGTGGGCATGAGCATGGGCGTAGCCCTCTACCCTGATGACGGCATAGAAAGTGACTTGTTACTGCGTCGCGCTGACGCTGCACTCTATCGAGCAAAAACCCACAAGCAGACGCACGGAATCTGGTGGCGGCGCTGGATCGAAGAGACCCCCACCGTCAAACCGCAAAAGTCATGACGCTTCGATAACTGGGAAGCTCGTAAAACCCGTCATTCCCGCGTAGGCGGGAATCCAGCGCCTTGATTTTTCTGGGTTCCCGCTTTCGCGGGAACGACGAATCACGGGTATTTCGAGGTGCCCAACTATAAAACAAGTATTCGCCGGCAAAACGCGGCAAGCGACGCAAAATCAAGCAGTATCTGTGCGAACAATCAACACCACTGCCTCTGCCGCGATACCCTCACCCCGACCGGTAAAGCCCAAACGCTCTGTGGTGGTGGCCTTGATGTTCAGCGCAACGACATCCATTTGCAGAAGATCGGCCAATCGCGTCCGCATTGCCGGAATATGGGTACTCATGCGAGGCGCCTGGGCAATGATCGTCAAGTCGGCATTACCGATACGCCAGTGGTGTGACATCAAAAGCGCATGCACATGCGTCAGCAGACGTGTGCTGTCGATCCCGAGGTACGCCGGATCCGTATCCGGAAAATGCTGCCCGATATCCCCCAAACCTGCCGCACCCAACAGCGCATCGCAGAAAGCGTGAATCAACACATCACCATCCGAATGGGCCTTGAAAGCCTGATCGAACGGGATACGCACCCCACCGATCATCAGGTGGTCGCCTGGCTTGAACGCGTGCACATCGAACCCGTGCCCGACCCGCCAAGGCACGGACTGGAATGACGACGATTTTTGCTCGCTCATAACTGCTCCGATCTGTTTATTCAGAAGTTGACGTTCCGCCAATCCAGCCAGATTGGGCGGATTGGGCCTGCAAAATCAATCTTGCCAACGGCAAATCGTCAGGGTGCGTGACCTTCAGATTGTCGGCATGACCTTTCACCAATAACGGTTTCATACCGACATGCTCCATCGCCGAGGATTCGTCCGTGAGGGTCACACCATCCTGATGCGCACGATTCATCGCATCAGCCAAAGCCCCAAGCCTGAATGCCTGGGGCGTGAGCGCATGAAACACGCCGTCGCGTGGAACGGTCATCGAAACTTGGCTGCGTTCATCTGCTTGTTTCAGCGTATCCCGCACGGGTACCGCCAGTAAACCACCCGCATTTGAACCACGGACAGCTTCGAGCAGCTTGTGCACATCTTCAGTTCGAACACAGGGGCGTGCGGCATCTTTGTCGGAAAGATAGTTCAATGAGGCCAGCACGCTATCTGAACGGGTGGCACCACCTGGCGTGAAGTGGAGCGGGAACGCTGAAAATGATGCCAGAAGCTTCGGCGTCAAGTCATCGTTTGCCGCCAATGCCAACACAGCCCCTTTCAACCCGGACAAGCCGATGAAACGAGACAGGGTGACTTCAACCATAGTCCGTTGATCAATTCTCAAATGCTGCTTGGGTTGATCGGCACCCATGCGCCGCCCTATCCCGGCCGCAGGCAACACCAACCACCAATCATCGATGATCGAATCGTTCTGGGATAAATGTGAAGGAATCAAGGAAGTTCGAGCCAATGAATCAGAGGAAGAGATCACGGGGTTGAACGTTGTTGAGGCATCCCTTGTCCCGACCCGTTTGATATCGCTGATGGCGTGGGCTCAGGATTCACTGATGAGGTTTGCGGTGCCGTTGGCGCGTTAGGGGTGATCTGGTCTGTTTGCGCATCTTCAATGACCTGATAGAAGGTCTCATTAGGGCCGATCATTCCCAAATCCAGACGAGCCAGTGCCTCAACGACGCCCAAGCCAGTCTTGAGATCATCCACTTCTGCGAACAAACGACGATTGCGCTCGGTCAGTGCATCTTGCGTCTGAATCATTTCCGACAGTCTTGCCTGCTTTTGCCAAAGTTCGCGCAGAGATGACCCACCAAACCAGAGCCGCCACTGAAGGCTGCCAAGAATGATCAACAACCCTACCAGCAAAGACAGGCGGATGGTTCGAGTCATTTCAGTGATTCGCGCGCGCTACTATCTCAGGCGCGAAGGAAAACGGAAACGCCAGGGAATGTGGCGCGTGATCCCAATGCTTCTTCGATACGTAAAAGCTGATTGTATTTGGCCATACGATCGGAGCGAGACATCGAACCGGTTTTAATCTGACCTGCGTTGGTCGCGACCGCCAAATCGGCGATGGTGGTGTCTTCGGTTTCACCGGAACGATGCGAGACCACGTTTGTGTAACCGTTTTCCTCGGCCAGCCGCATGGTTTCGAGGGTTTCGGTCAGGGTGCCGATCTGGTTGACCTTGATCAGAATCGAATTACCGATGTGCTTGTCGATGCCTTCCCGCAGAATCTTGGCATTGGTGACGAATATGTCATCGCCTACGAGCTGGACCTTGCTCTTCAAGCGCTCGGTCAGCAGCGCCCAACCGTCCCAGTCTTGTTCGGCCATACCGTCCTCGATGGAAAGAATCGGGTATTTGCCGACCCAGTCTGCCAACAGATCAACCATTTCGGCTGATGTGTAAGCGCGGCCTTCGGCCGTCAGGTGGTATTTGCCATCCTTATAGAACTCGGAGCTGGCCGCATCGAGACCGATGAAGACGTCTTTGCCCGGCACAAAACCCGCCAACTCGATGGCTTCGATGATGATCTGGATCGCCGCTTCGTTTGAAGGCAAATCGGGTGCAAAACCACCCTCGTCGCCTACCGCCGTATTCAGTCCACGATCATGCAATACTTTTTTCAGCGTGTGGAACACTTCGGTGCCGTAGCGCAGTGCTTCACTGAAGCTGGGGGCACCGGCAGGGATAATCATGAATTCCTGCATATCAACGGAGTTATCTGCGTGCGCACCGCCGTTGATGATATTCATCATGGGCACCGGCAAGGTCACGCCTTTGCCTTTGCCAAGATACTCAAACAAGGGTTTGCGAGCAGCAGCAGCACCTGCATGTGCCGCAGCCAAAGAGACCGCCAGAAGGGCATTAGCGCCCAAGCGGGATTTGTTCTCGGTACCATCGAGCTTGATCATCGCCGCATCAATCGCAGCCAGATCGTCAATATTCATACCTTTTAGCGCAGCGGCAATTTCACCATTGACATTGGCTACCGCGCGGGTAACGCCTTTACCACCGAAACGGGATTTATCGCCGTCGCGCAGCTCGATGGCTTCACGCGTGCCCGTAGATGCGCCCGATGGAACAATCGCACGCCCCATGAAGCCGCCCGTCACGTGTACTTCGGCCTCAACAGTGGGATTGCCGCGGGAATCGATTACTTGTCGGGCGCGCAGGCCTTCAATGGCTGTCATATGGTCTCTCCAGATTAGTACAAAATTTAAGTATGTGTTGGCCGCATGACACCTTGGCGACAGGCGGCCGGAAATGGGGTTTACCGCGTCATCAACGCCTGTTCAGGGAAACCGGCGCCTTTCACAAGACGATCAATCTCCACCAAGGTATGCAATAGCTCTGCCATCTGATCAAGCGGCCAGGCATTCGGCCCATCGGACAATGCCTTGGCAGGATCGGGGTGTGTTTCCATGAACAAACCCGCCACACCAGCGGCAACGGCAGCTCGCGCCAGCACAGGCACAAATTCACGCTGGCCGCCTGAACTTGCGCCCTGCCCGCCCGGCAACTGCACCGAATGGGTCGCGTCGAACACGACCGGCGCACCGGTTTGGCGCATCACCGCGAGGCTACGCATATCGGAAACCAGATTGTTGTAGCCGAAACTGGCACCGCGCTCACAGACCATGATCTGGTCATTGCCCACTGCACGCGCCTTATCCACCACGTTGCCCATATCCCAGGGCGCAAGGAACTGCCCTTTCTTGATATTCACCGGCTTACCTTGACGGGCGACGTTCTGGATGAAGTTGGTTTGTCGGCACAGGAATGCGGGTGTCTGCAGAATATCGACAACGGCGGCCACTTCATCGAGCGGCGTATCTTCGTGCACGTCAGTCAACACCGGCACACCGATGACCGATTTGACGCGCTCCAGTATCGCCAAGCCATGCTCCAGACCCGGACCACGGAAACTCGCACCGGAAGAGCGGTTGGCCTTGTCGAACGAGCTTTTGTAGATGAACGGGATGTTCAGTTGCTGCGCAATTTCTTTAAGCCTTCCTGCCGTTTCCTGCGCCAACGTTTCCGATTCGATCACGCAGGGACCGGCAATCAGAAACAAGGGCTGATCTAATCCTACTTTGAAGTTCAACAGGTTCATTCGGCAACTTCCTCATCTGACCCACCCGCTCGCTGTGCTAGTGCGGCCTGGATGAATGCGGTAAATAATGGATGACCATCGCGCGGTGTCGAGTTGAACTCTGGATGGAACTGACTGGCAATAAAAAAGGGATGTTCTGGCAACTCAATCGTTTCGACCAGATGATTTTCGGCGGAAAAGCCGGAGAAAACCAAGCCGGCTTCTTCGAGTGTTTTTTGATACCCGTTATTGAATTCGTAACGATGACGGTGACGTTCGCTGATTTCCGTCTTGCCATAGGCCAAGGCCGCTCGGCTGCCGGAAATAAGTTCACATCGCTGCGCACCAAGGCGCATGGTGCCACCGAGGTCGGTTTTTTCATCGCGCACGATCAGCTCGCCGTTTTCATCCCGCCACTCGGTAATCAGTGCAATGACTGGATGGGCTGAATCCTTACGGAACTCGGTTGAGTGCGCATCACTGAGACCGGCAACATGGCGGGCATACTCGATCACCGCCACCTGCATCCCGAGACAAATGCCAAGATAGGGTTTGCGGGATTCCCGCGCAAAACGCACCGCAGCAATCTTGCCTTCGACACCACGCTCTCCGAAACCGCCGGGAACGAGGATCGCGTCCATCGTCTCAAGCACGGTTGTCGGCTCACGTTCGAACCGTTCGGAATCGAAGTAATGGATATTCACCCGTGTGCGTGTCTGAATGCCGGCATGCAGCAAGGCCTCGTTCAGGCTCTTGTAGGCGTCCAGCAGTTCAACGTATTTACCGACCATTGCAATATCGACGATGCGATCGGGTTTGGTTTGCGCTTCGACCACACGGTCCCATTCGGACAAATCGGCTGCACCAGTTTGGATGTGCAGCTTACGCAGTACGATTTCATCGAGCTTTTGCGCATGCAACAAACGCGGGACACGGTAGATGGTGTCCGCATCCACGGAGGAAATCACGGCATCGAAATCGACGTTGGTGAACAAGGCGATCTTGCGACGCTCCTCATCCGGCAGGCTCACCTCCGAGCGACAAAGCAGAATATCAGGCTGAATACCAATGGAACGCAATTCCTTCACAGAATGCTGCGTCGGTTTGGTCTTCACCTCGCCCGCTGTACGAATGTAAGGGACCAGCGTCAGATGCATGTAAATCGCACGCTCGCGGCCCAATTCCACACCCATTTGCCGGATGGCCTCAAGGAAAGGCAGCGATTCGATATCGCCCACCGTGCCGCCGATTTCGATCAGCGCGACATCGTAGCCTTTACTGCCCTCAAGAACCCGTCGCTTGATCTCATCGGTGATGTGCGGGATAACCTGAACGGTGCCACCGAGATAATCGCCACGCCGCTCGCGCCGAATCACCGACTCGTACACACGACCGGTGGTGAAATTATTGCGTTTTCCGACCGGACTACGCACAAAGCGCTCGTAGTGCCCCAAGTCCAGATCAGTTTCTGCGCCATCTTCGGTTACAAATACTTCGCCGTGCTGAAAAGGGCTCATCGTACCGGGATCAACGTTGATATAGGGATCGAGCTTAAGCAACGTGACGCGCAGTCCACGAGACTCGAGCAAAGCGCCCAGAGATGCCGCTGCAATCCCCTTACCCAGAGAAGAGACGACGCCACCGGTAACGAACACAAATTTGGTCATAGAAGAACCATCAGTAAAGTATGCCTATAACGAAGAAGCCAACCAGAAATTCATGCGAAGAGGCGAGTGGAAGATTCGCAAAAGGAATCGCCAGACAAAGAACCTCTGATGACCAGAACGGCAAAGTTGATGGACTGGCATCATAAAACATTCGGCCCCCAAGAACAATTTGCCCCGTCAGCAATGCGCCTCGTTCGCTCATCAGGCACTGATGGGGACCTTGAAATACCGTGATTCGTCGTTCCCGCGAAAGCGGGAACCCAGAAAATTCAAGGTGCTGGATTCCCGCCTACGCGGGAATGACGAGTTTTTCGAGCTTCCCTGATGACTGACTATCGATTTTCCTTAATTTTTCCAGCGCAATATTTCTAATATTTATATATATCTGCATATTTTTTATATAATGTTTTTGATTAGATCGACTCACTGGTTCTTTGAGCAGATCTGATTGATGTGGAAAAGACGGGATCACAATGACTGGGCACCTCATGTATGTGCCAGGCAAAGAGCGAAGCGGACACCCAACCGTCTGTTTATTTCGCATATAATTAACTGGAAAAATCATTAGGTGGTTACTATTATGCTTAAAGACTACGCAACAATGTCGGACGAACAGATTGCCCGTCTGCTTTTCGATACCACGCGGATGTGGCGCGCTCAGCTAAACACTGTGTTGGCACAATATGAACTTACGGCATCCGCATGGTCCGTCATCCGCGTGCTGAGAGATGAAGGCCAGGGACGCACCCAGAAAGAGTTGGCGAGCGCACTGGCAATCGAAGGGCCGACACTGGTCAAGTTGCTCGACAGCCTGGAGCGCCTGAATTGGATCGAGCGTCGTGTTGCACCGACCGATCGCCGTGCAAAAACGATCTGGCTGATTGATTCGGCATTGCCGCAAATCAAAGAAGCTGATGAAAAACTGGGTATGGTCCGCCACGCCATCTTGGACGTGCTCGATGAACAAGAGCGCAATGATTTCACAAAGCCGTTGAGCAAAGTAAAACAAAATCTGGAGCAGATGTGTCATGAATCAAACAACCAAGGAGACCCAATCTAAGGCGGACACATCTGAGCCGAACAAGGACACGCCAACGCTTTCTGCCTCGACCGACGCTTCATCCGAGGCACCTAAGAGCAAGCAGCAGAAACCCGCATCGGCCAAATCAAAATCTTCAAGGCAGCGGCTTGTTTTCATCATCGTATTACTGCTGATTGCCACCTGGTTTGGGTTGGGTTATCTCAACTACAGTCACCAGTATCTATCAACTGAAGACGCGTTCATCAGCGGCAATCAAACGCAAATCGGTTCGCAAGTAGCCGGCCTGATTCAAACCACACCCTTGCAGAACAATAAGGATGTCCAAAAAGGCGACATCCTGTTCACGCTCGACCCCGCGCCGTTCCAGATTGCCGTCGATGAAGCACAAGCCGGTCTGGCCACAGCAGAGCGCGAGCAGCAAACAGCCAACGCTGCAATCAACACGGCACAGGCGGAACTTATGCGCCAGAAGGCATCGGCCCAGCAGGCCGAGGATCATTTGCATCGGCTCACCAACATTAAAAACAAGCAATTTGTATCCGAGCAGGCGTTATCGGACGCGCGATCGGCTTTAGCCGTAGCCAAAGCCGCTGTTGATCAGGCTCAAGCGCAATTGGCACAAGCCAAAACCCAAGCGGGTGCAGAAGGAGCGGAAAATGATCTGATAAAAACGGCTCAGGCCAAGTTGGCGCAAGCACAATACAACCTGAGCAAAACGGTCGTTCGGGCGCCCATGTCTGGTCGACTCGCCAACTACAACATTGAACCCGGGCAAACCGTCAATGCCAATCAAACGGTTTGCTCGATTGTCGCCACCACCGGTTTATGGGTCGATGCCAACTTCAAGGAAACCGATCTGGGTGCCGTTCATATCGGCCAACCGGCGCAGATAGAATCGGATATTTATCCCGGCCACGTATTCAAGGGCCATGTGCTCTCGATTGCCGCCGGTGCAGGCAACGCCTTCTCGCTACTGCCGCCACAAAATGCAACGGGTAATTGGGTGAAGGTGACGCAGCGCGTGCCGGTTCGCATTTTGCTGGATGATACCGATACCAAACATCATCTTCCCATTGGCACCAGCACGACCACCCGCATTGAACTGACAAAAGACCCGCACGGTTTTTGGCAATCCATGCTCAACGTGATCGGGTTTGGCGGGCACACCTCGCCTTCGCATAAGAGCTCGCTCTAACCGAGGCGTGTTTGACATCTCATGAGCCAATCAAAACCACTATTTGATGCCACCAAACTGACCTCATTCGAACGGGTGATGATCACGTTTGCGGTGATGACGGCAACAGTCATGCAAGTGCTGGACACCACCATTGCCTCGGTTGCCCTGCCCTACATGGCCGGCGATTTAGGTGCATCGCCCGATCAGATTTCCTGGGTGCTGACCAGTTATCTTGTGGCCTCGGCGATTGTGATGCCGCTGACCGGCTATTTCACGGATAAATTCGGCCAACGCGAATACCTGATGTTCAGCATCGGCCTGTTCGTGGTGGCCTCCGCGCTCTGCGGCTTATCGGCGAACTTGCCGCAAATCGTCAGTTTCCGCTTGCTTCAGGGTGTGGCCGGTGCGGCGTTGGTGCCCTTGTCGCAGGCCATCATGGTTCAGGTTTTCCCACCCGATCAGCGGGGCAAGGCCATGGCGATCTGGGGCATTGGCGTCATGGTCGGCCCCATTCTCGGCCCCACCATCGGCGGCTGGATCACCGAAGCTATCAATTGGCGCTGGACGTTTTACGTCAACTTGCCCGTGGGCCTGCTTTCTTTTTTTATCGTTGGGCGTTTTGTACCACGCCTGCCGCGAAAGCACGGACGCACCATGGATTGGTGGGGTTTTACCCTGCTCGGCCTGGCCATCGGTGGGCTGCAATATGTGCTTGATCGAGGCAATCAAGACAACTGGTTTTCTTCATCGACGATCGTCACAGCAGCGGTCGTTTCTGTGGTCGCGTTCATCTTTTTTGTCTGGTTGAGCTTTGTGCCCGATCGCAAACCCGTCTTCTCGCTGGAAATATTCAAGGATCGCAATTTCACGCTGGCCAATGGCGTGATGCTTTTAATGGGGCTCGGCATGTTCGGGGCGATTTTTGTGCAACCCTTGATGCTCGAACAGGAAATGAATTACCCCGTCCTCACCACTGGCATGGTGCTGGCGCCACGCGGCATTGCCAGCATGATCGCGATGATGATTGTCGGGCGGATTATCGGCAAGGTGGATATTCGCGCCATCATTTTGATGGGGATTGTATTGAGTTTGGTGGGCAGCTGGGGGATGACGCAGTACAACCTTGAAATCAACACGTGGCAGATCGTTTGGCCGCTGTTGTTCCAGGGGGCGGGCATCGGCATGATTTTTGTGCCCTTGTCCACTGCCGCATTTTCGACACTTTCACCACAATTCGCCGCTGAAGCCGCTGGGATTTACAGTTTGGTGCGCACGGTGGGGTCTTCTATCGGCATTTCATTGGTTGCCACCTTGGTGAGCCGCCATGCACAGGTTGCCTGGAACCAACTCGGCGGCGGAGTGACAATCGAAAACCCACTAACCTGGCAGTATCTTGCCCCATTGCACTTGCAACCTGACTCGCCACAAGGCGCAGCTATTTTAGGGAATGTACTTCGTGAGCAAGCCAATATGCTGTCTTATCACGATGCATTTGTGATGATTCTTGCCAGTTTCTTGTTGATGATACCCGTCGCCTTCGCCCTAAAAACAAAAAACGGCAAGAAGTCAAAAACAGAAATCGTTCCAGAATAACGTCAGCAAACAGGACGCCAATTCGACCGATATGCCCGCGCTTATTTGGTTATACTCTGAATCCTAATTTGGTCGAGAGTGTCATGCCACGAAAGTTTTTTCGCAAATGGGCCCCGAGTAAGGATACCGTATTGGCGCCGGCTTTTATGCGGCCTTTTGCCAAGTGGCTCGCCCATCCAAACTTATGGCATATGAATCGCCGCTCTGTCTCCGGCGGCGTGGCCATTGGATTGTTTATTGCTTTTCTTCCAATCCCGTTTCAAATGCTTTTGGCTGCGATCACCGCAGTATTTTTCCGTGTGAACGTGGCGCTTGCCGTGGCTATGCCACTGCTTTCCAACCCGTTTACCATGGTGCCGATCCTGTGGTCTGCCTATATCATCGGGGCTTGGCTGACCGGCGGCACAGTGGCACTACCCACATCGGGCATCACGTTTGAGTGGGTGCTTGCGCAACTGCATGTCCTGTGGCTACCTTTACTGGTTGGCCTTTTGATATTGGCAACCCTTAGCGCAGTACTCGGCTATCTGATCATTCAGTTTTTATGGCGTCTGAATGTGATATTGCATAAACGTCGTAAGCAAAAACAACGCGCAAACGGGATCAATCAGACGCCCTCGTAGATACAACATCCCATAAATACAATCATCCAGCGCAGTACATTCTCAGCGCACGCATTTCTGGTTCATCACACTCATGGCTCAAAAAATTATCGAACAACCTGTTTTCGCCCAACTGCGCGCCTTGATGCACGAACGCATCCTGATTCTGGATGGTGCGATGGGCACCATGATTCAGAAGCGCAAGCTCTCTGAAGCGGATTTTCGCGGGGAACGCTTTGCCGATTGGCCGGTTGATCTTAAAGGCAATAATGATCTGTTGGTGCTAACCCAACCACAAGTGATTAGCGATATTCACCGTGCCTACCTCGATGCCGGTGCCGATATTATCGAGGCCAACACGTTCAACGCCACGCGCATCTCGATGGCCGATTACCAAATGCAGGATTTGGCCTACGAGATCAACGTCGCGGCAGCCCGCCTTGCTCGCGAGTGTGCGGATGCCAAAACCCTTGAGACACCCAAAAAACCGCGTTTTGTCGCAGGCATTATCGGGCCAACGAGCCGAACCGGCTCGATTTCGCCGGATGTGAATGATCCGGGCTTTCGCAATGTCACCTTCGAGGAATTAACCACAGCGTATCGTGAATCAGCTGAAGGCTTGATCGAAGGCGGTGTCGATATTTTGTTGATCGAAACCATTTTCGACACGCTCAATGCCAAAGCGGCGGTGTTCGCGCTGGAACAGTTGTTCGCGGATCGCGGGCAGCGCTGGCCGGTGATGATTTCCGGCACCATTACCGATGCCTCCGGCCGCACGCTCTCCGGCCAGACGACTGAAGCGTTTTACAACAGCCTGCGCCACGCGCAACCCTTATCCATCGGCCTGAACTGTGCGCTCGGCCCTGATTTGCTGCGTCAATATGTCGCCGAGCTGTCGCGCGTCAGTGAGTTTCCGGTATCCGTCCACCCGAACGCGGGCTTGCCGAATGAGCTGGGCGAATACGATCTGGAAGCCGACCCCATGGCGCAACAAATCGGCGAATGGGCGCGCTCGGGGCTTATCAACATCGTCGGCGGTTGTTGCGGCACCACGCCGGAGCACATTGCCTACATGGCCCAGCAGGTCGCGCCGCATCCCCCTCGCGTACCGCCCAAGCCCGAGCCCGCCTGCCGCTTGTCTGGGCTTGAGCCGTTCAATATCACGCCCGAATCGCTGTTCGTCAACGTGGGCGAGCGCACCAATGTGACCGGTTCGGCGCGTTTTCGCCGGTTAATCAAGGAAGGAGATTTTACGACCGCGCTCGACGTGGCCCGTCAACAAGTCGAAGCCGGCGCGCAGGTCATTGACATCAATATGGATGAAGGCCTGATCGATGGCGAAGCGGCGATGGAGCGTTTTTTGAAGCTGATCGCCTCCGAGCCGGACATCTCGCGTGTGCCGATCATGATCGACAGCTCCAAATTCGCCGTGATCGAAAAGGGCTTGCAGTGGGTGCAAGGCAAACCGATTGTCAATTCGATCTCGATGAAAGAAGGCGAGGACATTTTCCTCGAACACGCGCGCTTGGTGCGGCGCTACGGCGCAGCAGCCGTGGTGATGGCTTTCGATGAGCACGGCCAGGCCGACACGGTGCAGCGGCGCATCGAGATTTGTTCCCGCGCGTACAAACTACTCACCGAAGAAGTCGGTTTCCCGGCCGAAGACATCATCTTCGACCCGAATATTTTCGCGATTGCAACCGGTATTGAAGAGCACAACAACTACGCGGTGGACTTTATCGAGGGCACCCGCTGGATCAAGCAAAACCTTCCGCATGCGCTGATATCCGGCGGCGTCTCGAATGTGTCCTTCTCGTTTCGCGGCAACGAGCCGGTGCGCGAGGCCATTCACAGCGTGTTCCTCAACCATGCGGTGGCGGCTGGCATGGACATGGGGATTGTCAACGCCGGCCAGCTGGTCGTCGTCGATGACATCCCCGCCGAACTGCGCGAAGCGGTCGAGGACATCGTGCTCAATCGCCGCGATGATGCCACCGATCGCATGCTCGACATCGCCGAAAAATATCGCGGCAGCGGCACGGGCGAGGCCAAATCCGGTGCGGATCTCGCCTGGCGCGAACTGCCCGTAAACGAGCGGTTGTCGCACTCGCTGATCAAGGGCATCGACCAATTCGTTATCGAAGACACCGAGGAAGCCCGATTGGCCGCCGAGCGCCCGTTGCACGTCATCGAAGGCCCGCTGATGGACGGCATGAATATCGTTGGCGACCTATTTGGTGCCGGCAAAATGTTTCTGCCGCAAGTCGTCAAATCCGCCCGCGTCATGAAAAAGGCCGTGGCGCATCTTTTACCCTTCATGGAGGCCGAAGCCGCCGCAGGTGGCTGCGCGGCCGAATCGGCGGGCAAAATCTTGATGGCGACCGTCAAGGGTGATGTGCACGACATCGGCAAAAACATCGTCGGCGTGGTACTGCAATGCAATGGCTTTGAGATCGTCGATTTAGGCGTGATGGTGCCCACCCAGAAAATTCTCGACACTGCCATTGCCGAAAAATGCGACATCATCGGTTTATCCGGGTTGATTACGCCATCATTGGACGAAATGGTCACCGTCGCCAGCGAAATGCAGCGCCAAGGATTTACCCTGCCCCTGATGATTGGCGGCGCCACCACCTCCAAACTGCACACCGCACTGAAAATTGCGCCGGTGTACGAACAACCCGTCGTGCATGTGCTCGATGCCTCACGCGCCGTCGGCGTGGCCGCAAGCCTTTTGGGCGATAACAAAGCAGTCTATGTCCAAGGTATCGCCAACGAATACGCCGAACTCGTGGCCCGCCGCAAGGCCAATCAGAAAGAAGCCAAACGGGCCAATCTGGCCGAAGCGCGCGCCAACAAACAGGTAATGGGTTATTCGAATTACACGCCCGTGGCGCCGAAAACACCGGGCATCACGGTGTTCGAAGATTATCCGCTCGAAGACATCCTGCCCTTTATCGACTGGACGCCGTTTTTCCAGAGCTGGCAACTCTTTGGTAAATATCCGGCGATTCTCGACGATGAAAAAGTCGGTTTGGAGGCGCGCAAACTCTTCGATGACGCACAAGCCATGCTCAAAACCATGGTCGAGGAGAAGTGGGTGAAAGCCAGCGGTGTGATCGGATTCTGGCCTGCCGCCAGCATCGACGATGATATCCGCGTGTTCACCGACGAAAAACGCCAATCGGTATTAACCACATTGCATCATATCCGCCAGCAAATGCCGCGCAGCGGCGGTAAGCCGAACCAGTGCCTGGCCGATTTTGTCGCGCCCACCGGCAAGAAAATAAAAGACTGGATCGGCGGCTTTGCCGTCACCACCGGCCACGGTATCGAACCGCACATCGAACGCTTCGAAAAAGCGATGGACGATTACCACGCCATTTTGCTCAAAGCACTGGCCGATCGTTTAGCCGAAGCCTTCGCCGAGCACCTGCATTACCGAGTACGTACCGAATTCTGGGGCTATGCACCCGACGAGCCGATGGATAACGACGCCATGATTGCCGAGCAATATCAAGGCATTCGCCCGGCACCGGGGTATCCCGCCTGCCCCGATCACACCGAAAAAGGCACGCTCTGGTCTTTGCTTGAACCGGAAACCCGCGCGGGCATCTGCTTAACGGAGAACTTTGCCATGTACCCCGGGGCTGCGGTATCGGGCTGGTATTTCGCCCATCCCGACGCCCGATATTTCGGCACGGGCAAAATCGGACGCGACCAGGTTCACGATTATGCCGAGCGCAAAGGTTGGTCTCTCAAAGAAAGCGAGCGTTGGCTGGCCCCAATTTTGGGCTACGAGCCTGAATAAACCCTAGGGAAGCACTGATTTATTCAGTGCTTCCCGCTTGGGGCAGGATGCCCCAACACGAACAAAGACGTAAGTCTTTGATTCGTGAGAGCCATCGCGGGCGTGTACCGCGAAAGGATAGAATAAATCAGCATTTACCAAGGGAACCCAGATGACGCTGCAAACTAAAGCCAAGGCCGTAGCCAGCCCGCCTCCGTTGGGTGTACCATCAAGGAACGTGGATTTAAGCATGCTTTGAATAACGCCAACCCAGCGTATTCAGAGGGCAAAAAATATGATTTTTCATGAACATTAACGTGATCGATGGCTCATGGCGGCACATCCGATTTAATCTGAGATGCCATGAGAGAACAGTTTACCGGGGCAAGCTTTCTGAAAAACTTCGAACAACCTTTGAATGAACGGATTCGTGCCTGTCTGCGACTGGAGTATCTGTTCGATCGCTTCGATCAGCACCTGGCAGACGAATCTGTCGAGGGTTCGTTGTGTGCGATGCTCATTCTGATCGAAGCCACCGATGTACTCGGGCGAATTGATGTCAAACGGGAACTCATCAAGGAACTGGAACGGCAACAGTCCAAGTTGCTTCAGGTAGCGCACACGCCGCAGGTCAATGCCGAAATGCTGAATCAGTTGCTGGATCAGCAGGCGCAATTGCTCGATCAACTCCACCGGATGAACACGCAACCGGGTGCACACCTGAAAAAACACGAGCTTATCAATGCCATTCGTCAGCGCGCTTCAATTCCCGGCGCCCTGTGTGTTTTCGATTTGGCTGCATTGCACCACTGGCTGGCGCAGCCTTATTCAGAACGAAGGGAAGACTTTCTCGAGTGGTTGGAACCCCTCACTACCATCCGTAGAGCAAATGAGCTGGTCATCGACCTCATCCGCAACAGTGTAGCTCCGGAAATCCGAACGGCCGAGGATGGTTTTTTTCAATTGAATCTGGAACTGGGAACACCGTATCAGCTGGTCCGCGTTCTTTTGGAGGATGGGAGCAATGTATACCCAGAAATTAGCGCCAGCAAACATCGAGTCATCGTTCGCTTCATGCGACTCGACCGCCAGACAGGGCATCCTTTTCAGGTCAATCACGATGTTGCTTTCGAATTGGCAATCTGTCAGTTATAAAGCATCACGGTAGCGTTTCGACCACCAAATTCTAACGAAAGAATTTCATCCCAAATTATAATCAGAAAAATAATCAGACAATCCATCCATGAGCCCATCGCCCTTTACCCCGATCGAACACGAAACGTTCAGCCTGCACCGCAACCCTGCTCCCGTGACTTGCCTGGTGCTGCGAGAAACCCACCTACTGAAGCTGACCAGAGCGTTCAAAGATACATTCGGTGGGCAAGGCATATTCAGTAAGCCGGAACCAATGCTGATTGATCTCTCAGGTATCGAAAACAGCGGCAAATGGGTCGATTTCCCAGCACTGGTCAGCTTGCTCCGGAACTATCAACTCGAACCCATTGCCGTGTTGGGCGGTAACGCAAAACAGCGAGAACAGGCAGCTCAAGCCCAACTTCCGCATATTGAAGGCCGCACTGTTCCAGAACCCGAGGCGGCCCCACCCAAAGTCAAAGAACCTGTAGCCCCGGAGCCAGTGGAGCCAAAACCCGCAGCCAAGGAAGCACTCGGGTCTGAGACAGAGCGTCCGGCGCATTCGCTGGAGCCGCCAATGGTTATTCGTCAGCCAGTGCGTTCAGGGGCAGAGCTTTACGCAAAACAAGCCGACCTGATTGTCATCAGCATGGTCGGCGCGGGTGCGCGCGTGGTGGCTGATGGCTCAATTTATGTACACGGCGCCCTCAAAGGCACAGCGGCAGCCGGTGTCAACGGCATGCCGCAGGCCCGAATTTTCTGTGAATCATTCGAGCCGGAAATTATCGCCATCAACGGCATCTACCTCGATGGCGAGCAGTTAGCCAAGCATCCGGCATGGGGCAAACGGGTATTGGTCGAACTGGATCAAAAAGGCCAACTGGACATTCGTTTTTTTACCTAGGGAACCTCTGATTGAATCCTTCGTGGCCGAGACGGGCTTTTGAGGGATGAGTCGCAAGGCGCGGCGCGAAACGAATGGTTATTCCATTCGTGAGNNNNGGCATCGTAGCGTAAACTACGACCTGCGGCCTCTGCCTCGTTTTGCGGCTTTTGGATCAGCAACTCGGCTCACGAGGGATTCAATCAGAGGTTCCCTAATAAAGGCCTGCACCAATGCAGACCTTCTCGTGCAGAGCATGGAAAACACCCTCGTTCATTCTCCATCGTAAACCAAGGACGAGGTACGTCTTAAGGATCCAAAAACACACCAGACCCGCAAAGGTTTGAATCGAGGTTCTTTTAGTAAAGCTGAGGTAGAAGTGCGCTACGCTGCTCGTCCTCCGTCCCCATTCACACAAAGACACAAAAAAATGCACAAGCCATTGGCGGACACGTCAACGAAGAAATGACGAACCGGTATATCCGTAATCGTTCAAACGTCGTGCCGGAAACAACGAGTTTTAGCCAGTCATTAGGAAAATAAGACGAAAGAGCAAAAAGTGACTGAATCAAAAGATCTAAGCCAACACACTCCCATGATGCAGCAATTCTGGACGATGAAACAGGCGCACCCGGATGTGCTGCTGTTTTATCGCATGGGGGATTTTTACGAGCTGTTTTACGCCGATGCCGAGCGGGCGGCGCGCATTCTTGATTTGACGCTGACAACGCGCGGGCAGTCGGCGGGTGAGCCGATTCCGATGGCGGGTGTGCCGGTTCATGCCTATGAGAGTTACCTGGCGCGGTTGATTCGGGCGGGCGAGTCGGTGGCGATTTGCGAGCAGATCGGTGAAACCAAGACCAAAGGCCCGATGGAGCGCGCTGTGGTGCGGATCGTCACCCCCGGTACGGTCACCGACGATGCCCTGCTCGATCAGCGCGAGGGCAACCGTTTGGCGGCATTGGTGCCGTTGGCCACCACACCGCCGGAATACGGGTTGGCGCATCTGGATCTGGCCGCGGGCGATTTTGTGCTGGTTCGACTCGATGAAACAGCGCTGACGGCCGAGCTGGCGCGGATCGATCCACGTGAATTGATCATGCCCGAATCGCTGGCCGAGGCGACCGATACGGCGGCAAAGATGGGCGTGGACCCCAAACGCTGGCGCGCGCGTGCCGATTGGCAGTTCGATGCCAAACGCGGGCAGGCGGCTTTGCTCAAACACTGGCAGATTCACGATCTTAAAAGTTTCGGCGTAACCGAAGGCCATCAACCGGCGCTGGGTGCCGCCGCCATTTTGCTGACTTATGTGCATGAGACTCAGCGCAGCGCCGTGCCGCATATCGAACGTCTGCGGGTGGAGCATCCGGACGATGCCTTGCTGATCGACCGCAACACCCGCCGCCACTTGGAACTGTTCAGCACAAACCAAGAAGGAAGCCACGATGACGGCCGTTCGGCGGCCACGCTGATCAACCTGCTGGACGAGACGGTGACCACGCATGGCTCGCGGCTACTCAAGCACTGGCTGGGTCGCCCGCTACGTGATCGGGCCGTGTTGCGACATCGGCAGCAGGCGATCGGCGAGCTGATCGAGCGGGGCATGATCGCAGCATTGCGTGAATCGCTGCGCGGCATCAACGATATCGAACGCATCACCACCCGCATCGTGATGGGCAGCGCCCGCCCACGCGATTTGTCCGGGCTGCGCGATGCGCTTGGCGTGCTGCCTGCGTTGAGCGCGCAACTTGCCCGACTCGAACTGCCCTTGTGGCAGGATCTGGCCGCAGGGCTGACCGATCAACCCGCCCCGCGTGACTTGCTGACCCGCGCGCTGGTCGCCCAACCGCCCGTGTGGCTGCGCGATGGCGGGGTGATCGCCCCCGGCTTCGACACTGAACTCGACGAATTGCGCCACCTTTCCGAACACGCCGACGACGCGCTGAATGCGCTCGAAGCCCAAGCGCGTCTGCAAAGCGGCATTCCGTCGCTGAAGATCGCCTACAACCGCGTGCAGGGTTTCTACTTTGAAGTCAGCCGGTTGCAGGCCGAGAAAATGCCGCCGCAGTTCATTCGCCGCCAGACGCTCAAGTCGGTTGAGCGCTACACGACCGAAGAACTGAAAACCTTCGAAGACCGCGTGCTGTCCGCCCGCGACCGCGCTCTGGCGCGCGAACAGTGGCTGTTTACCGAGTTGTTACAAACGCTCGCGATGCACCAGAGCGCCCTGCGCCGCATGGCCGAAGCCATTGCCCAGGTCGATGTGCTGGACAGCCTGGCGCTGGTGGCCGAGCGCCATCGCTGGGTGGCCCCGGATCTCGGTAGCGAACCGGGCATCCACATCGAAGCGGGACGGCATCCGGTGATTGAAGCCCTGAGTAAACGGACATCGGGGCAACAAACCTCGGGGAGTCAGCCCTTCACGCCGAATGACTGCGAACTCACCCCCAAACGGCAACTATTGATGATTACCGGCCCGAACATGGGCGGTAAATCGACCTATATGCGGCAAACAGCATTGATCGTGCTGCTGGCGCACATCGGCGCGTACGTGCCAGCCACGCGCGCGCGCATCGGCCCGATCGACCGCATTTTCACCCGCATCGGCGCAGGAGATGATCTGGCCTCCGGCCGTTCGACCTTCATGGTCGAGATGACCGAAACCGCGGAAATTCTGCACACGGCGACCGAAAATTCACTGGTCTTGATCGATGAGATCGGCAGAGGCACCTCGACCTTCGACGGTCTGGCACTGGCCTGGGCCGTCGCCGAACACCTGATTCGCCGCAACCGCGCGCTCACGCTGTTCGCCACGCATTACTTCGAACTGACGCAACTGGCCGAGCGCTTCGATACAGTGCGCAACGTGCATCTGGATGCGGTGACACACAAGGACGACCTGATTTTTCTGCACAGCGTGAAGGAAGGCCCGGCCAGCCAGAGTTACGGCATCAAGGTCGCCGCGCTGGCCGGTTTGCCGCGGGAAACGATTCGCCGCGCACAGGCGTTGCTCAAGCAGCTTGAGCAGCAACATCCCGTGGGGGCGGCCACGCCGCAGCTCGATTTGTTTGCCGCGCCCGAAGGAATCGATGCAATTGCGGAACCTGAGATTGAGCCGCATCCGTTGATTACCGCGCTGGAAAAAATCGACCCGGACACACTCACACCGAAGCAGGCGCTGGATTTGATTTACGCCTGGCGCAATGAACTCAAGACGTAAAAATCGCAGATGACCGGCATCTGGCTGATGGGTTTTGGCTGGATTTGCCGTAAGGAACCTCTGATCAAATCCCTCGTGCTACGCGAAGCTGGCGAAGCCCGCCGAGTTGCTGATCCAAAAGCCGCAAAACGAGGCAGAGGCCGAAGGTCGTAGTTTACGCTACGATGCCAAGGCCGATAACGAAGTGTTGCGGCCCATGTTAAATAGATAAGGGGCGGCAACCCGCATGGGACAAGCTTTTGAGGGCGATTTTACGCGGAGCTGGCGTAAGCCCGCTGTGTTGCGCCGCTCACGAATGGAATAACCATTAACGCGGGCTTGCGCCTGCTTCGCATCTCGGCAACGAAGGATTCAATCAGAGGTTCCTTAACGCTTTTTGTTGTAGGCGCGATATACCTTTTTCCATAATTACGTCTATCTTCTTAAAGGAATCTATAACTCTTTTGGGAGACGTATCGATGAAGAGTATTAAGACATTGACTGTGCTGGGTTTGGTTTTAGTCAGCTTGTCTGGGTGTGCGAACATGACACCCCGCGAGCGCAACACGGCCATCGGGGCAGGGGTTGGCGCCATCGGCGGGTCGATCCTGACGAATGGCAATGCTCTGGGTACCGTTGGAGGCGCTGCCGTAGGTGGTTTGGTGGGCAATCAAATCAAGCACTGAGAACGATCTACACATGTCGGACCGAGGCGGATCACTACTCTAGGTCCTCAATTTGAGGTCGTAGCGACACGACTTGATTGAATCGAACAACCTCCGTTTATTGGTAAGTATCCAAAACTGGTTATTTGCCAATGATTATTTACGGGTAACTGTCCAATGGAACAATCTGATGTCCTGTTGTCAGGATGTTTTTGCCCGGGCAATATCGGCGATTTGGCCCGCAAAGGACGTATCGCACCGCAAGCGGTAAGTATAGGCGTGTTCGGCGGCAGTCAGCGGCTGAAGCTTCTGTAGTTGTGCTTCGAGCACTTCCTCATCCGCTTCCGAAATATCCCCGCCCTGAGCGGCGCGTTCGCGCAGATAGCGACGCAACGTAGGCGCATCGCATTCGATGAACAAAATATGGAATGGGAATTCGAGGGTTTGGGCCAGTTGCTCGAACAACGCACGATGCTCAGCACGCAGAAACGTGGCATCGATAATCATTGGCCAACCGGCGTTCAATCCAGTTGTTGCGATATCGATCAAGTGGTTATAAACGTACTTGGTTGCCTCCGGTGTATAGCGCATGGCGCGTTCAGGGAAATGACGCAGCCGCTCGGCATCCGAGCGCACTCGTACCGCGCCCAATGATTGCACCAGCTCCATCGCCGCCAGTGATTTGCCACTGCCGGAAAAGCCGACTGTAATCCAGAGTGATGCCTCGGTCGGTGCCAAGAATTGTTCGGCCAGATCGGCATAACGGCGGAAGATAGCCCACTGTTCGGCCTGCTCATCGGCGCCCATATCGGGGCGAATGCCGAACAAGGCGATTTTCGCACGCACCATCGCTCGATAAGCCGCATAGAAGCGAATGAGCGGCAGCGCTTCATAGTCGCCGCTGGATTCGAGATAGATGCTCAGCAAACGACGCGCGGCGCCGTAAAACTGTCGATCGGTCAGATCCATCAGCAGGAACGCCAGATCGTTGGCCGTATCGCTCCAGCGGAAGTCTTCGTTGAACTCGATCCCATCGAAAATCATCACCTTGCCATTGATTCGGGCAATATTGCCCAAATGCATATCGCCGTGCCCCTCACGCACGTGGCCGGAATTCTTGCGCGCCGCGATGGTGGGCTTGAGCGCCAGAAAGGCCGCTTCGCTTGCTGTCTCGATGCGATCGATCTGGGTTTGATCAGCATCATTGGTTAAAAAGCCGCGAATCTGCTCGAAATTCTGATTAATGGGGAAATACACCGTTTCAGGTGTGCCGAAGCGGCTGTCCTTCGGCGCGATGGCTGCATTCTGGTGGAATTGATCGATCTGCCGGGCCAGATCGTCGATCAAGGCATCGTCCAAACCGTGCGTCTGGGCATAGTTATCCAGACGGTCGCTTTGATCGAAACGGCGCATATGCACCACAGGTTCGGTTTGCGTGTTGGTCGTTTCCACCAGTCGTCCATCCGCATCGAGCCCGACCACGCCCAGATATAGATCGGGCGCAAGCCGCCGGTTCAGGCGGATTTCCTCATTGCAGAAGAATCGCCGCTGGTCGCGGTCGGTGAAATCAAGAAAGCCGAAATCCATGGGTTTTTTGATCTTGTACGCGTGCGGTCCGGCCAGCAACACATGGGAAATATGGGTTTGCAAATGCACGACCTCGCCATATTGATCATGCAGATAGCGTTTGAATTGTTCCAGAGGTAGCGCTTTTTTAACGGGGGTATTCATAACAATTTATTCCTTGACGAAATCTTTACATCCAAAAACATCCGGGTAACAGGCGTTTGAATCAGCGCGGGCAAATCGAAAAACCTATGTATGACCGACGCATTTGGGCCTAAGGCATACCAATCAACGCGTACGGTTTTTCGAGGCACCCTTCATGCCAGATGCTGTTAAACTGGTCTCTAATTATGGTTCTAGTGTATCAGTGTGGGTGAGCCCGGTGGCGCAAACAAAAAAATCAGCTCGACCAACCCAAAAATCCCCAGCCCGTAAAGGTTCTAACGGTAAAAAACCAGCCGACAAAAGCACTTCGAATGGCGCGCGTGTGGGTCGTTTCAGCCTGCGTGGTCTTCTCTGGCGCATCATTATTATCGCTGTACTGATTCTCACCGCGCTGATGAGCATCTGGGCGTATTTTCTGAATCAACGCGTCGTCGATCGCTTTTCCGGCACGCTCTGGAAGCTGCCCGCCACGGTTTATGCCGCGCCGCAGGAAATTTATGTCGGCCAGCATCTCTCGCCTGGCGAACTGGTGGATGAACTCACCAATCTGCATTATCGCGACCGCGACACACTCACCGAAACCGGCACCTATGATCGAGTCGGTAACGAAATCCGCCTGCACCGCAGGGCATTCGATTTCCCGGACGGCAACGAACCAGACAGACAGATTCGGGTTCAATTCGTCGGCGACCAGGTCAAGGCTGTCAATGACGACAAGGGTACCAGCCTCGGCATCATTCGTTTGGAACCGATGACGATCGGACATCTTTACCCGGATATCAATGAAGATCGCGTGCTGCTCAATGTCGAACAGGTACAAAAAGACGCCCCACTACTGATCAAAACGCTCATCACGGTCGAGGACCGGGATTTCTATCATCATCACGGCGTGGTGCCGAGCGCCGTATTGCGCGCGCTCTTGGTCAATATTGTCAGCGGTCATAAAGTGCAAGGCGGCAGCACCATCACCCAGCAACTGGCCAAAAATCTTTTCCTCACGCCCAAGCGCACCTACAAGCGCAAGCTAGAAGAGATGATCATGGCGCTGGAAATGGAATGGCATTATTCCAAGGACAAGATCCTCGAAGGCTATTTGAACGAGGTCTATCTGGGCCAGGACGGTAGCCGCGCCATTCACGGCTTTGGCTTGGCCGCACGTTATTATTTCGGCCGACCGGTCGACGAACTGCGGCCCGAGGAGATTGCCCTGCTCGTCGGCATGGTCAAGGGCGCATCGTACTACAACCCCCGACGCAACCCTGAACGCGCCAAGGATCGTCGCGATACGGTGATCGACCTGATGGCGGACAACGGTCTGATCACTCCGACCGAAGCGGGCGAACTCAAACAAAAACCACTGGGCGTGCTCAAGGAAAAAGGTACGACCTCACCGCATCCCGCGTTTCTGGATCTGGTGCAGCGGCAACTGTCGCAACAATACAATCCGGAAGACCTCAAAACCAAAGGGTTACGCATTTTCACTACCATGCAGCCGCGTGTACAGGCCGCGCTGGAGCACTCGGTCACAGCACTGAATGCGATTGAAAAAGCCCGTCATTACAAGCCCGACTCCCTGGAAACCGCGGGCATCATCACCTCGATCGGCACAGGTGAAGTCGAAGCATTGATCGGCGGGCGCGATCCCGCTTATGAGGGCTACAACCGGGCACTGGATGCCCAACGACAGATCGGCTCGCTGATCAAACCCACCATCTACCTGACAGCGCTCTCCGATCCGGCCAGGTACTCGCTGATCACGCCACTCGACGACAGCCCCTTGACTGTCGATCAGCCCGGCTCAAAACCCTGGAAACCGGAAAACTATGACCGTAAATTCCTCGGGCCCACACCGCTCTATACCGATCTGGCCGAATCGCGCAACGTGCCGAGCATCCGTCTTGGTTTGAGCGTCGGCTTGGATAACGTATCAGCCATGTTGCACCGACTGGGCGGGCCGGAAATCAAGCCGTTTTATCCATCGATGCTGCTCGGCTCGATGACGATGAGCCCGTTCAATGTCGCACAAATTTTCCAAACGCTCTCCTCCGATGGCTTCTACAGCCCGTTGCGCGCCATTCGCAGTGTGGTGGATGCTGAGGGCAAGCCCCTGTCACGCTACCCGCTGACCGTCAAGAAGGTGGCAGATCCCGATGCGCTTTATCTGCTGCAATACGCCATGCAGGGTGTGGTGAATAACGGCACGGCGCACGCCTTGAACCGCACCATCCCGCCGTCAGTAGGCGTAGCAGGCAAGACCGGCACCACCAACGACAGCCGGGATGCCTGGTTTGCCGGCTTTACCGGCAATCGCGTGGGTGTTGTCTGGGTCGGCCGGGATGACGACAAACCCACCAGTCTGACCGGTGCCAGTGGCGCCTTGCCAATGTGGGCCGCGGCATTCAAACCGCTGTATAACAAGCCACGGGACATGACGCCGCCCAAAGGCATCGATTTCGTCAATGTCGATGTGGCGCAGCAGGCGCGCGTACCCAGTCAGTGTCCCGGAGTCCTGATGCCATTCGTGAGCGGCTTCGAACCCAAGACTGTTCTTGATTGCACTGGCGATGCGACCGGTTCGGGGAACACCGATCAGGGCGTAGGAAAAAAAGGTAATCCGCTCAACCCGATTTTGAATTTTTTCCGATAGCGAGGTAAGACAAACGGGCACCTCGAAAAACCGTCACGGGCTATCGCCAGCTTCGCGTTACGCGGCAATCGGACGGCGGGCTGCCGCCAGCTTAATGCGAAGCAGGCGCAAGCCCGCGTTCAGTTGGTTTTTCGAGGCGTCCAAACTTAGCTATCGGCATGCACTGACTATTGATCGCAACAACACCCAGGAAACACTCAGGAAACACACATGCCGACCACAATGCAGACAAGATACCAAGCCCACACACTCAAAATGGGTGCCGTCACCCTTCTAGCCATCACCGTTGCGATGCTCTCGGGTTGCGCCAGCACGCCGCCACCGCGCCCGAGCATGGTCATCAAGCAACCCCCTGTTCCGCCCTCGGTGCAGGCACACCCGCTGAACATCCCCCGATTGCAGGAACAAACGCTGCCGCGGACGAATAGCAATACGACACCCAACACACCATCCCAAGCCGCCCCGACAGCCAGCACTCCAGCTGTTCTCGCACTGGTATCCCGCGCCGAGACACAAACGCAGTCCGGTGATTTTGGCGGGGCCGAGGCCACGCTGGAACGTGCAGTCCAGATTCAACCGCACAACGCCCGACTCTGGCTCGATTTCGCCCAACTGCGCCTGGCCCAGAAAAAACCCGCACAGGCCGAACAATTCGCCCTTCGTGCCGTGCAATACGCTCAAAGCAATCGGGAAGTCAGTGCAGCCTGGCAGATGGTCGCCAAGACCCGCGAGGCGCAGGGTGATACCAAAGGTGCCGCCGAAGCCCGCCGCAAGGCCGGTTTCGTGCCCGATCAGACTCAACGCTGATGAACGAAGAAAAAACGCGCTGGCTCAAGGCCCCGCGTACCCTTCGAGGATAAATCCTGTGAACACGGAATCGGCAGACACACTGTCCACGACACCCGCGCCTTCAAAGCCCGGCACGCTGCAGGACGTCTTTGGTCAAAGCGGGGTGCTTGCTGCAGCGTTTAGTGGTTATCAGCCGCGCGCGGGCCAGTTACAAATGGCCGAGATCATCCGCGACGCCATCGCCGATTCGCGCACGGTCGTGATCGAGGCAGGCACCGGGGTGGGCAAGACCTTCGGCTATCTCGCCCCGATTCTGCTCGCCGGACGCAAGGCGATCGTGTCCACCGGCACCAAGCATTTGCAGGATCAGATTTTTAGCCGCGACTTGCCGCAAATCAAGCAACTGATGGGTTCGACCACACGCACGGCACTGCTCAAAGGCCGCTCGAACTACCTGTGTCTGCACCGACTGGAACGCGCGATGAGCGAAGGTCGGCTCAAAAGCCCGGACTGGGTCACGGCGCTGCACACCATCTATGGCTGGAGCACACGCACACGCGACGGCGATATTGCCCGTTGCGATGCTGTCAGCGAAGAACATGGCATCTGGCCGCTCGTAACCTCCACCAATGAAAACTGTCTGGGCAAGGAATGCCCCGTCTTCGACGATTGCTTTGTGGTCAAGGCACGCGAGGCAGCGCACGAGGCGGATCTGGTGGTCATCAATCATCACCTGTTCTGCGCCGATATTGCCATTCGCCAAAGCGGCTTTGCACAACTGTTACCTGAAGCGGATGTGGTGGTCTTGGATGAAGCCCATCAACTGCCGGAAATCGCCAGTCTGTTTTTCGGCTCGGCCCTCAGCAGCGGGCAGATGATCGATCTGTTGCGTGATATCGTGCGCGAGCAACAGGCCGAGGCGGTGGATATGACCGACCTGCTCGGTGTGCTGCATCAATTCGAATTAGCCATCGATCCCTGCGTTTCGGCGCTGAAAAATGCCCGCACCGACCGCATTGCCTGGCTGGAACTGCGTGAGGATAAAACCATTCAAGCGGCTTTCGATACGCTCGAAACCCGACTGGCCGACCTGACCGCCGCGCTGGAAATCGCCGCGCCGCGAGGCAAGGGCCTGGCCAGTTGCCATGAACGCGCCATACAAATGCGCCAGTGGCTGTCGCATTTTCGCCGCAGCGAGGAAATCACAACCGAAGTCCGCTGGCTGGAACGCCGCGAGAAATCCTTCACGCTCAATATCACGCCGATGGATGCGGGTAAAACTTTCTCCGATGTGGTTGAAAGCCAGCCGCGTGCGTGGGTGTTTGCATCAGCCACGCTTGCCGCCGGTTCTGATTTTTCCCACTTCACCCGACGCTTGAATTTGAATCTCGCGCTGTGCCAGCAAACGCCCTCGCCGTTCGATTACCCGAATCAGGCGTTGATGTATCTGCCGCCCAATCCGCCCGACCCCAAAACCGATCCGGACTACACGCTCAAGATTCTGCGTGCCGTGTTCCCGGTACTCAAGGCCAGCGGCGGGCGGGCCTTTTTGCTGTTCACCAGCCATCGAGAGCTGAAGAAGGCCGCCGATATTCTCGAAGGCAAACTACCTTTCCCGCTGTTCGTACAAGGCACGCAGGCCAAGGCGGCCTTGCTCGAACAATTCCGGCAATCGGGCAATGGCGTGTTGCTCGGCACGCAGAGTTTCTGGGAGGGCGTGGATGTACGCGGTGAGGCCTTGTCGGTCGTGATGATCGATCGCATCCCGTTCGCCTCGCCCGATGACCCGGTCCGCCGCGCTCGCGAGGCGCAAATCAAGGAATCGGGTCATTCACCATTCGCGGCCATGGCCTTGCCCGAAGCCATTATCACCTTCAAGCAGGGCGTTGGCCGGTTGATTCGTGATGTGACCGACCGCGGCGTGCTCGTGCTGTGTGATCCGCGCCTGCAACGCACCGGCTTCGGTCGACAAATACTGGATGCCCTCCCCCCCATGCGGCGTACGCAAAACATTGGCGAGATTCAGTCATTTTTTGAACAGTAGGCGCTCCCCCTTTGGAAAAGAGGAACGTGTATGAATTAGGGTGACATTGTATTCACGCAGATACGGGCACACGCCCATCTTGCGCTATCATTTCAATGACTTATGTCATTGATCAGCAGGGAATCCGTGCCCTGCACGGGAAGGTCTGCATTTGTGCAGACCTTCCCTGAGTAATATGAGCTCATACACAAAATTGAGTATATCAGTGGCTTCATGCGACAATTCAGACCCCGTTTTCCCCATGGCATCCAGCCAACCCACAGGGCACAAACCACATGACGGCACACATACTGGATGGTCGAGCGTTATCGGCCTCGCTGCAAACCGCATTCGCAGAAGAAATCACCGCCGCTGCATCCAAGGGTATTCGCCCGCCGGGGCTTGCCGTGATTCAGGTGGGCGTTGACCCCGCATCCAGCGTCTATGTGGCGAACAAGCGCAAAACCTGCGAAAAAATCGGCATGTATTCCGTTTCCAAGGATCTTGCCGCAGACATCTCCCAAGCCGAACTGAACGCACTGGTCGATCAGTACAACGCCGATCCGGCCATTGATGGCATTCTGGTTCAGCTTCCGCTGCCCGCCCATCTCAGTGCTGCAGAAATCATCGAGCGCATTCACCCAAGCAAGGATGTCGATGGCTTTCACCCGGAGAATATCGGCAAACTCGCGATTCGCCAACCGGCGCTGCGCCCCTGCACGCCCTTTGGTGTGATGAAGCTGCTCGAAACAGCAAAGGTGGATTTATACGGCATGGAAGCGGTCGTCGTGGGCGCCTCCAACATCGTCGGCCGCCCCATGGCGCTGGAACTGCTGCTGGCAGGCGCGACCGTCACCGTGACCCACCGTTTCACCCGTGATCTTGAGGCGCATGTGCGCCGCGCGGATTTGCTCGTCGTCGCGGCAGGCAAGCCCGGTTTGGTGCGTGGCGACTGGATCAAGCCCGGCGCGATCGTCGTCGATGTCGGCATTCACCGACAAGAAGACGGCAGACTGTGCGGTGATGTCGATTTTGCCGCTGCCGCCGAACGCGCTGCGTGGATCACACCGGTGCCCGGTGGTGTCGGCCCCATGACCATCGCCATGCTGATGCACAACACCGTGCAATCCTGGCGCGAGCGGGTGGCCTGCTCTTGAGTAATCAAAGCTTGAGTGGCCCGAACCCTGTGCAACAGGACACGCCCGACTTCACCGAGATTGCCACGGCGCTCACCACATCCAAAAAAAACGACTGGAACATCGCGCGACGCTTTCGTGGCTTTATGCCAGTGGTCGTCGATGTTGAAACCGGTGGTTTGAATCCACAAACCGATGCCCTGCTCGAACTGGCCGCCGTGCTGCTGGATGTCGATGCCAACGGCAAGATCATTCCTGTCGATCGCATCCAGATTCATGTGCAACCGTTTGCGGGGGCAAACCTCAACCCCACGTCGATGAAAATAAACGGCATCGATATCAATCATCCGTTTCGCGGCGCGGTGGACGAAACCGAAGCGCTCAAAGAATTTTTCCAGCCGATTCGTCAGCGCGTCAAAATGAACGGCGCACGGCGGGCGGTGCTGGTCGGCCACAATGCGGCATTCGACCTCGCAGTCATCAACGCCGCCTGTGAACGCACGGGAAATAAAAAGAATCCATTCCACCCCTTCTCGACCTTCGACACCGTGACCCTATCGGCACTGGCCGTCGGTGAAACGGTGCTCGCCAAAGCGCTGGAGGCAATCGGCCTGGAATGGGACAGCCAACAGGCCCACGGTGCACTCTACGATGCCGAACAAACCGCCGAGCTGTTCTGCCGCATCGTCAACAACTTCTCCACCAGCAGCGGCCGCGCCGCCATGCGCACGCCGAACCCGGTCAATCCCACAAAATAACGGCCACACGATTGATGAACTAAGCTCTTATCTGGATTGTTCCTGCATCCAAAGGGCGCTGTTCTTCGTACATACCTGCGTCCATGCCCGTCTCTTAGTGCGTTCGTTTTATTCTTATGGATAGTTTTGATGAAAAAACCCTGGTGGTCTGTACTGATTATTCTATCGCTCTCATTTGGTCTGCAGGGTTGCTCCGGGGTGACCATACTTAACACCTTATCGCCGCGCGATGGTGTGCAGGTGACCCGCTCGATTCTGTTTGATCGCCAGCATCAATTAAAATTGGATGTTTACCAACCGACAAATGCGCATGCGGCACCGGTGATCGTGTTTTTCTGGGGCGGTCGGTGGGAAGATGGTGATAAGTCGATGTATCGTTTCGTGGGCGCAGAGCTTGCCAGCAAAGGCTTTGTCGTGGTCATCCCCAATTATCGGCTGTATCCCGAAGTCACTTTCCCGGCCTTTGTGAACGACTCGGCCAAAGCCGTGGCGTGGACCCACGAACACATCAGCCAGTACGGTGGCAGTACCAGCAAAATCGTGCTGATGGGGCATTCCGCCGGTGCCTACAATGCGGCGATGTTGGCTCTGGACCCGGCTTACCTTCATGCCGTGGGTGGTTCGCGTCAATGGATTCGGGGCATGATCGGCCTGGGCGGCCCGTATGATTTCCTGCCCTTGGTCGAGCCCGACCTCAAAGCCATTTTCGGCCCACCCAGCCAATACCCCGTCACCCAGCCCATTCACTGGGCAGATGGCAGCAACCCACCCATGCTGCTGATCGAGAGCCGTGCCGACACGATCGTCTACCCGAAAAACACCCGTAATCTATATGCCAAAATCAAGGAGAACGGTGGGCCGGTCGAAAAATTCATGGTGGATGATTTAAGCCATCCCATGCTGATCGGCGTGGTTTCCAATGTGCTGTCGTCTCAATCGCCTATCTTGCAAAAAATCGTCTCGTTTGCAGATCGCGTGACATCGGAAAACCAGGTACACCAAGGCGATGGATCATCCGATCCGCTCGCTGTTACGGTTCATCCTTGATGATGATTTTGCGTGTTTTGAGTGGGCCGCAGACATCTGAATACAAAAGGCTGTCTACCGAATATAGAACGGCCAAAAAATCGACTTTAAAGCAAGTTCACACCAAAACGTCGCATCACCAGCGCAAACACCCCGAAAATCACCATGGTCAGAACAATGCAGACGATGAGTGTCGGCCAGAAACCGATGCGCTGCAACAAGGCTGGGAAAACCAGAAACATCGGCAAGGTCGGAATCACATACCAGAAGGTATACCAGGCGTGATTGGCGATTTTTTCTTCGGACTGCTGCCCGACATGCAGCCAGATCAAGGCCATGATGGTCACCAGCGGTAACGCGCCGAGCAAGCCGCCGAGCTTGTCACTGCGTTTGGCCATTTCGGATACAAGAATGATCACCCCGGCCGTGACCAGATACTTCGTTATCAACCAACCCATTTCAAACACTCCATAACCTGTTGTGAATGATCCGAAGACAAACAGTCCGATTGACTGGCTCGCAGACTTCATGCTTTGAATTCATCATTTAATACAAATATCATCAACCAAAATCATTTTTAGTTCACGTATCGTGAATATCGTTAATCATACACGCCACTTTACGGAATTAATGACATGAGTACTTCATCTAACATCACCACACATACCCTGGGGTTTCCCCGCATTGGCGAACGCCGCGCACTCAAGTGGGCACTGGAATCGCACTGGCGGGGCGAATCGTCTGCCCAAGCGCTGCAAGCGACCGCAAAAAGCGTGCGCGCGCAAACATTTCACGCCCACAAAGAGGCTGGTATCACCCATCCGCCCGTCGGCGACTTTTCATTTTACGACCACATGGCCGACACCGCCCTGTTGTTCGGGCAAGTGCCACACCGGTTCGGCAGCACGGCCAACACGCTGGAGAACCTGTTCACCCTCGGGCGCGGCAAAAATGTCGCTGGGCAGAACATCGCCCCGCTGGCGATGAAAAAATGGTTCAACAGCAACTATCACTACCTGGTTCCGGAGCTGGAGGCGGATCAGCCCATCGCGCTGGATACCGCACGCTATCTTGATCTCGTGCGCGAGGCGTTGGCGGCGAATCCGGCGGCCAAGCCTGTTCTGGTCGGTCCGCTGACCTTCCTCTATCTGAGCCGCGGTCTGGATGAAGCCGGCAGGCTCGCCAAGGCCGAAGCGCTGGCCGCCGGGTATCAATTGCTATTGAACGATCTCAAAGCCCTCGGTGTTGCCTGGGTGCAAATCGACGAGCCCATTTTGACACTTGATCTGCCTGCTGACTGGCTGCAAGCCTTCGAACCGACCTATCACCGCCTGAAAGTACCCGGCATCAAGCTGCTCTTGACGACTTATTTCGGCGATTTGAACGGCAATGTGACGCTCGCCGCCAATCTGCCGGTGGATGGCCTGCACATTGATGCGACGATGACGCGCGATCTGATTGCCGTGGCCGACCGCCTGCCGGATTACAAAGTGCTTTCCGTCGGCATTCTCGATGGGCGCTCGATCTGGCGTGCCGATCTGACGCCTATGTTGCAGCGATTGGCGCCCGTGTATGCCCGCCTGAAGGAACGCCTGTGGCTCGCCCCGTCCTGCTCCTTGCTGCATCTTCCGCTGGACGCCACCTTCGAGACAAAACTCCCGGAGTTTCTGCGCAATAACTTAAGCTATGCCCGACAAAAACTCACCGAACTGAATCTGCTGGCCAGAGGACTGAGCGACGGTTGGGACAGCATCGCCCTGGAACTCAATCAGGCGGCTTCGGCCCGCGCCGAACTCGACCGCCAGCCGGGTCGCAATTCATCCACCGTGCGGGCCAAGACAGAGGCGATTGCCGCAACCGAGCCTAACCGCAGTGAAGCGTTCGCAGCGCGTGCCGCGGCACAGCAGGCACGTTTCAACCTGCCGCTGCTGCCGACCACGACCATCGGTTCTTTCCCGCAGACACATGAAATCCGTGCGGCACGCAAGGCCTTCAAGAACCGGGAACTTTCCGAGGAACAATACGAATCCAGCATGAAGGCTGAAATCTGCCATGTGATCGAGACTCAGGAAAAGATTGGTCTGGATGTGCTGGTGCATGGCGAAGCCGAACGCAACGACATGGTCGAATACTTCGGCGAGCAGCTCGATGGCTTTGCCTTCACCCAGGAAGGCTGGGTGCAGTCCTACGGTTCGCGTTGCGTCAAACCGCCCATTATCTGGGGCGATGTGCAACGCAGCCGCCCGATGACGGTAGCGTGGGCACGCTATGCACAATCACTGAGCCAGCGCCCGGTCAAGGGCATGTTGACCGGCCCGGTGACGATTCTGTTCTGGTCGTTCGTGCGCGATGATCTTTCCCGCGAGGCCGTGTGCTACCAGATTGCCGAGGCATTACGACAGGAGATCAACGATCTGGCTGACGCAGGTATCGGCATGATTCAGGTCGATGAACCCGCGTTCCGCGAGGGTTTGCCGCTGCGCAAAAAAGATTGGAGCGTCTACCTCGCCTGGGCCGTGCGGTCCTTCAAGCACGCCGTGGCGGATGCGCCGAAAGACGTCCAGATCCATACCCACATGTGTTACAGCGAATTCAATGACATCATCGAAGCGATTGCCGCGCTGGATGCGGACGTGATCACCATCGAAACCACGCGTTCGAACATGAAACTGCTGGATGCCTTTTCGGACTTCCACTACCCCAATGCCATCGGGCCCGGTATCTACGATATTCATGCGCCGCAGATTCCGACTGTGGAAGAGATCGAACCGCGCGTTCGACTCGCACTGGAAAAAATTCCGGCCGAACGTTTATGGATCAACCCCGATTGCGGCCTGAAAACCCGCACCTGGGCGGAAGTGATCCCTTCTCTGGAGGCCATGGTTGCGGTGGCCCGCAAATTGAGAAAAGAACTCGGCTGATCAACCGGAAGGACACCCCCAGCAAAAAGCCCCGCCGAATCCTCGACGGGGCTTTTTGCTTGTGCAAACTGTGGCTGAAATCTGACTTGCGGGTACCTCGAAAAACCCCATCCTTGGGATTTTTCGAGGACGTTCTTCGCGGGAAACCCGCGACAAACTCACGCTATTTCAATCGCTTACGCGATTGCGCGGCACCACGTCCATGTGGTGCATGGGCACCTCGAAAGGTTTTTCGAGGTGCCCTTACAGCACTTCCGCCGCATGTTCGGCCAAGCGTGAACGCTCGCCGCGCGCCAGCGTGATGTGCGCACCGTGCGGCCAGCCTTTGAAGCGATCAACCACAAAGGTCAAACCGGACGAGGTTTCGGTCAGATACGGCGTATCGATTTGCGCCACGTTGCCCAGACAGACCATTTTCGTGCCCGGGCCCGCCCGTGTAATCAAGGTACGCATCTGCTTGGCGGTAAGGTTCTGCGCTTCGTCGATAATGACGAACTTGTTCTGAAAGGTGCGCCCGCGCATGAAATTGAGAGAGCGGATCTTGATTCGCGATCGCAACAGGTCGTTGGTGGCCGCACGCTCCCAACTGCCGCCCTCGCTCCTCGCGTCGGTTTTCGAAAGCACTTCAAGGTTATCCATCAATGCACCCATCCACGGTGTCATTTTTTCCTCTTCGGTGCCCGGGAGGAAACCAATATCTTCGCCCACCGGAATCGTAACCCGCGTCATGATGATCTCACTGTACCGGTTTTTTTCCAATGTGAGCGCCAGCGCCGCCGCCAGAGTCAACAGCGTCTTGCCGGTACCCGCCTGACCCAGCAAGGTCACGAAATCCACTTCGGGGTCCATCAGATGATTCAGAGCAAAACTCTGCTCGCGATTGCGTGCCGTGATGCCCCAGACCGATTGCCGTTCGTGCTGAAAATTAATCGCACTCTCGACCACAGCCGAACCGTCGGCCGCGAGCTCACGCACGATGCCGGAAAACGGCGTTGCTCCCTCGATGAACACGCACAGATTGACATACCATTCGGCCGTTTGCGGGCCATGCACCCGATAGAATGCCCGCCCTTCTTCCTGCCAGGATTCCAGCGCCTTACCGTGATTGTCCCAAAAATCATCGGTCAACTGCACGACCCCGCTGTGCAGCAGCGAAACGTCATCCAGTACCTGATCGTTATGGTAATCCTCGGCCTTGAGGCCCAAGGCGGTCGCCTTGATCCGCAGATTGATGTCTTTAGACACCAGAATGACATCGCGATCCTTGATTCGATGACGCAATGCCAGAGTGACGCCCAGAATCTGGTTATCCGGACGACCGCCGGGCATGTTTGCGGGCAGTTCAATCGACTCGTTCTGGGTTTGCAGGAACAGACGCCCCACTTCCGAAGACCGCTCGTTGTTTTTCGACAGCAACGGGCTCTGTATCGGTAAGCCCTGATTGATGTTGTCCAGATCCGCATCCTGCAACAAATCGTCGAGAAAACGACTGACCTGACGCACATTGCGCGCCGTTTCACTGGTGCCTTTCTTACCATTATCCAGCTCTTCGATGACCATCATCGGCAGATAAATGTCGTGTTCCATAAAGCGGAAAATGGACGTCGGATCATGCATCAGTACGTTCGTATCCAACACAAACAGGCACTTTCTCTGGCGCGTGTTGTTAATCATCGACTACTCGGCCTCCCAGGCTGCTGACAAGAAGAAAAATCCACGTTTAGCTTTGGCCGGCTTCCCGAATGGTCGCCAACACCGCCTCGGCATGGCCGGGCACCTTCACTTTGCGCCATACGGCATGAACATGTCCATCCGGGGAGATCAAAAAAGTACTGCGCTCGATCCCTTCGAAGGTTTTGCCGTACATTTTCTTCTCACGAATCACGTCAAACGCCCGCGAGACTGTTTGCTCCGTATCGGCAATCAACGGGAATGTCAGCCCCTGCTTTGCACAGAATCGGGCATGACTCGCCTGATCATCATTCGACACACCAACAATCACGGCATTGACTTCATCGAATGACGGCAGCAAACGCTGAAAATCCTGCGCCTCGGTCGTACAACCCGGTGTGTTGTCTCGAGGATAAAAATAAAGCACCAACCACTTGCCCGAATAGGTTGTTTCATTGATTTGATCACCTTCGGTCGTGGTGCCTGTAAATGAAGGCACCGCCGATCCTTTAATTGACTCTGACATTCTTCTACTCCGACTATCAATATAAAAACACACCCTAGAAACTACGTTCCGGCTCAATTGCGGCATCAAGGTTCAGGTTATCGCAGAGATCAAAAAAATCCGACTTGAATTGCCCCAGATGGCAGCGCGCCGGGATATCGATCTGTGCCCGCATTTGAATCAACCGTTCGCTACTGCGGGCCGGACGATAGGTCCGCGTGGATAACTCCCGCATACCTACCTTCTGTTGAGCGAAAAAACGAGTGATGACCGCTGCGATATCGGCAGATGCCAGACCGATGGCGTCGACAACATAGGGAAGAACCGCCTCACGTTCGGCAATTTTTTGTTCATGGTGAATGTGCATATCAAGACCTGCCCGCTGCGCGAACTCGCGCAGGACCGACTCAGCTCGTGTGACTCGATCCCAGTTACCGGAAATACGCAGAGCCAACACCATGCGTTGTTCAAACGCCAACATATGGCTATCGAGGGCATGGCACTGCTGCTGTTGAATCAAGGCCAGAAGATCAGCCAGATGGGCAGTACCCATCGGGCCGAACAGGTTTACGATCAACTGGGTTTGCATATGGCCTTCGCGTGAATGTATCGATGGATTCGATTTTAGAGGATTTATCCCCGAACAGGGGACATAAAAACCGACCCAATTACACATCATGGGTGTAAAATCCCTGCGTAGAACTTTGTTTATTAGAAGTTCGCTATATTAAGCGTGTTTATTCTTGATGAACTAAATCAGTTTGTCAGCGTTTACTAATGCAGTAACAATGAATAGGCTACATAGATAGAAACAAACAAATGGGGTGAGTCAATGCGTAATCTCTTGAAAGCATCTGTACTGGGTGTGGCGATCATTTCTCTTTCGGGCTGCGGCTTTTTGTCGATCAAAGACAAACTCGATCCACAAGCTATGGACGTATACAGCGGCATGTATGACCGCTTTGTCAGCAGCGGCGGCGACTTGGGCGCTGCTACCGTATGGCGCATGGAAGTCGACAAAGGCCTCGGCCCTGACGACATCAAACAAAGTATCGAATCTGCTTCTGTCGGCACTGGCCTCAAAAACGTTGGTGAAATGCCATTGTCCAAACAATTGGAACTGGAAACGGGCAAAAAACAACGTTACCTGATGATTTATCAATACTGCAGCCCTTCCATTGCACGTCAGGCGGTTGATTTCAGTCCTTATTTTTCAGCCTACCTGCCTTGCCGTATCGCTGTCGTCGAAGACAACGAAGGCCGTTACTGGTTGTATGGTTTGAACATGGATATGTTCGTTCATGGCGGCAAGAATATGCCAGAGCCGTTCAAATCCAACGCGCAGCACGTTCGTGATTCAATGTACAAAATGATGGAAGCGGGCGCGCACGGCGGCTTCTGATCCATCTCAGCTGGTGATCTCCACCGGCTAATGCAAAAAACCTCGGATGCTTCCGGGGTTTTTTATTGCCTGTCCTATTGGTCCGCGGTCGAAGGACCATCTAACCCGGGCAATAAAAAACCACCCTGATGATAAAGGGTGGTTTTTTTTGTTAATGGTTGCTTAAAAATCATCACATAAGCGGTGTCACCCCGACCAGAATTAATCAGGTCAAGTAGCGTTTTTCGCTTGAATACTTTCCAGATCATGCATTGGAGAACTGTTGCTACAATAATCGCGAGAGAATTCCAGAAGATCCTCCATCGCGGGCAGACGGAACTTGTGCCGTTGACGGACAAAAGAAAAATCACGGAACAAACGGGGGTTTAGTGGCACTGCTTTGAGCAGCCCGAGCTTGAGTTCTTTGGTAATGCCGGAAGCAGACATGATGGACAATCCCATACCCGCTTGAACTGCGCCCTTGATCGCTTCGGGGCTCCCAAGCTCCATGCACACATCCCAACCATCTGAATAACCGTGCTCGATCAAATAGTTCAGCACCATTTCACGCGTGCCGGAGCCTTCCTCGCGGCAGATGAAGTCTTGTGACATTAGCTGATCAAGGGAAACAGAATCCAAATCGGCCAATTCATGATCAGGCGGTAAAATGACGACCAACTCATCCCGGCGGCAGGTTTCGACCAACAGATTCTTGTTTCCAACCGTTCCCTCCACAATCGCCAAGTCAACAACATTGTGTTCAACCATGGATACGATTGCTTCGGTATTACCTACTTTCAAGCGGACGGCAAGATCCCGATGTTTCAAACGGAACTTACCGAGCAGCGCTGGCAACATGTTTTCGGCAATGGTCGTACTCGCGCCGATGTTGAGTGAACCGCCAACCTCGCCCGTCATCTCTTTAACACGTCGATCCATCTCATCATAGAGCTCGAACATGCGTTCAGAAATTTCGTACACCACATGACCCACGTCCGTCAGCGTCACACGGTTATGGGTTCGGTCAAACAGGCGGGTATCAAAATGCTCCTCTAACTGACGAACCTGAAACGTGACTGCTGGCTGGGTCATGTGCAAGGCCTCGGCCGCCTTGGTAAAACTCAACAAGCGCGCGACGGTGTTAAACACCTTAAGACGTCGATCTGCCATGAAGAAAACTCACCTTCGTGTTGTGAATCCAGATAGTGTATCAAGCCCATTTATCATTTGCGACATTACTGCGCGAAACTAAGCATTTTTCTGCATATTGTTCATCGACACACCCAAGGCGGCAGACGAAAAAGCACAAACCCGTCTTTTCGATGATTCATCCGACGGTTCCATCAATACTCGGAGCAGTTGAACAATTGGTTCAAAACGTTATGCTACCCCTCTCACAACATCAAAGGGACGCGATATTATGCGAGGCTCAAGGAAAATAGCATTGATTGCATTAACAGCCGCGGCGACAGTCATGTTTTCCGCAGCCAGTCTGGCTGATGGCTCTACCCAGATATATAAATGGGTCGACAAAAACGGCGAAACGCATTTCAGCCAACTCCCACCGAAACAGGGCGAAGCCCAGATCGTCAACCCGGACTACGCCACCTCCGGCAACAATGAGGATACTCAGGCCGCACCTGCTGAAAAATCCGGGGATAAAAACAAGAAACCCTTGACACCAGACCAGCCCGTTTTGGCAATTAATAAAAAAGAAGCGGCAAAGGCCTGCGAAGCAGCAAACGCTCAAATCAAAATGCTGCAGGATACACAAAACCAACTGATGACTCAGGATGCTGACGGCAAATACCGGCCACTAACATCAGAAGAAATCGCAACCCGTCTGAAACAGGCGCAGGATGTGGCCAACAAGGCCTGTGTCAAATAATATCTCTGCGGCTCTTCCGGGCCGTTTTCCTTCCAATCTCAAGGCTGTTCAAAAACAGAGATAATTAGGCAAACGCTCATAAGCCCACAGGCGTGGGCTATCCAGACGCAATCCCCCGGCAATATTCGGCAAATCATGTCAAAATACTGTGTTTACAACCTAAGGAACCTCTGATTGAATCCCTCGTGCTACGCGAAGCTGGCGAAGCGCGCCGAGTTGCTGATCCAAAAGCCGCAAAACGAGGCAGAGGCCGCAGGTCGTAGTTTACGCTACGATGCCAAGGCCGATAACGAAGTGTTGCGGCTTTTGCGGAGCTGGCGCAAGCCCGTTTCGCGCCGCGCCTTGCGACTCATCCCTCAAAAGCCCGTCTCGGCCACGAAGGATTCAATCAGAGGTTCCCTAAATAACGCCGTAGTCTCTCACACCCGATAGGCGCAAGCGGCACGCCCCCGAATCTTTTGAGACCAAGCCCATATGCGCAGTTCGCAATTCACGCTAAACACCCTGAAAGAAACACCGACCGAAGCAGAGATCGTCAGCCATCAATTGATGCTGCGTGCTGGCATGATCCGGCGATTGTCTTCGGGTTTATACACCTGGAGCCCGCTTGGGCTGCGTGTCTTGCGCAAAGTGGAAGCGGTCGTTCGCGAGGAAATGGAGCGCATTGGCGCGCTGGAACTGCTGATGCCCGCCATTTGTGGCAGGAATCCGGCCGCTGGCAGAAATACGGCCCGGAATTGCTGCGCGTCAAAGATCGCCATGATCGCGAGTTCTGCGTCGGCCCCACGCACGAAGAAGTCATCACCGATTACGCCCGTCGGGAGCTCAAAAGCTACCGCCAGTTGCCGATCTGCTACTATCAGATCCAAACCAAATTCCGCGATGAGATTCGTCCGCGTTTTGGCGTGATGCGCGCCCGCGAGTTCATCATGAAAGATGCCTACTCCTTCCATGCCGATGTCGAATCGCTCAAGGCCACCTATCAAGCCATGTATGACGCCTATTCGCGCATTTTCACCCGATTGGGGCTGAAATTTCGCGCGGTGGAAGCCGACACCGGCTCGATTGGCGGCAATGGCTCGCATGAATTTCATGTGCTGGCCGATTCCGGCGAGGACGCGATTGCCTACGCCACCCAAGGCGATTACGCGGCGAATGTCGAAATGGCGCCCACCTTCCCCGCTAAATCGGGCCGCGCCCCGGCCACGGCCAGCTTGATGCGTGTCGCCACACCCGGCGCCAAAACCATCGACGAAGTGGCCGCCTTCTTGGGCGTACCCAGCAACCGGATTCTCAAAACCCTGCTCGTGCGTGGGCGGGAAACGCCTGTCGTCGCCGTTGTGCTGCGCGGCGACCACGAATTGAACGACATCAAGGCAGCCAAACATCCGCTGATCGCCGATCCGTTTGAGTTTATCCCGCCAGCGGAAGCGTTTACCCATACGGGGGCGAATGTCGGCTCCATCGGCCCGATCGATTTGAACATGCCCGTCATCGCCGACTTTGCGGCGGCTGACTGCGCGGATTTTGTCTGCGGCGCCAACGAAGATGGCTGGCATCTGACCGGCGTGAACTGGGGACGCGACTTGCCCGAGCCGCAAACCGCCGACTTGCGCAATGCCGTCGAAGGCGATCCGGCACCCGATGGTCAGAGCGTTCTTGCCATAGCCCGAGGCATCGAAGTCGGTCATGTATTCCAGTTGGGCACCACCTACAGCGAGAAAATGCACTGCGAATTCCTGGACGAAGCGGGCAAACCCGCCACCGCCATCATGGGCTGCTATGGCATTGGTGTTTCCCGCATCGTGGCTGCCGCCATCGAGCAAAATCACGATGAAAACGGCATTGTCTGGCCGGTGCCGCTCGCGCCATTCGCCATTGCCATCATCCCCATCAACGGCCACCGCGCGCCCGCAGTTCAAGCCGAAGCCGAGCGGCTGGAAGCCGAACTCACCACCCAAGGCTTCAGCGTACTGCTCGACGATCGCGGCCTGCGCCCCGGTGTTGCGTTTGCCGACATGGAACTCATCGGCATCCCCTTACGCATCGTGGTGAGCGAGCGCGGGCTGGCCGCGGGTGAATTTGAGATCCGCCTGCGATGGGAAAGTGAGAACAAGAGCATCGCCGCCGACCAGGTGCTCGACTGGGTCAGCCAGAACTTGAAATAAAAGGCGTCGTTCCAACCCCCGTTGCTGCAACGAAGCAACGGAGCGGGCAGCGAGCGGAGGCGAAAGGAACCGACCTCCCCCTCAGTGGTTTTCCAGCAGACACTCAGCCAGTTGAAAATCGAACAGGGTATCGATGTCGACCGAGCGCGCGGGCGGCATGACATAGGCCACGGTTTCTTCGGTCAGAAAACTGAGCGACATTCTTAGCCATTCGGTTTTCGCCACATAAACCGCGCCATTCAGGGCGTACAAATCAGGCAAATCCTGTCGCCTTACCGGCCGTTGTTCGGCAGGAAGAAACGAACGCATACGGCACTCTGCGCCGACCTCAAACATCCACCACGGGCTGGCGGGCGCTTCGCAAACACTGACACAGGCTGGCGCATTCGTTTTCAGGCATTGCTCGATCGCCGCATCGATATCCGCGGCCAGCCGTAAAGGGGATGTGGGTTGAAGCAGGACAACCCACTCAAACCCGGCAAGCTGATCGAGTGCGTGCAGCACGACATCCATGCCCGGCGTGGCATCGCCCGCCAATGACGCGGGGCGTCGAAAGGGCGTTTCCGCCCCTTGATCGCGGGCGACGGCCAGAATTTCCTCATCGTCCGAGGAAACCACAATCCGCGAAACATAACGGCTGGCGCGCGCGGCCTCGATGCTCCAACCGATCAACGGCTTGCCCTTCAACGGACGAATATTCTTGCCGGGCAAGCCCTTGCTCCCGCCCCGCGCGGGAATGAGCGCCAACACCGATCCGATGTCAGACACGCTGCAACACCGATGCCGCGTCGTTCTGTGCCAGTTCGAAGTCATTCATCCGACCGATATCCAGCCAGTATTCATGCACCGGGAACATCCGCACGGAACGTCCGGCGGTGATCTCGGATTTCAGCAGATCCGGCATATCGACCCGCGTATCGGCGGCCATCGAATGCACCACCTGTGGCGCGAGCACATAAATCCCCGCGCTCACAAAGAAGTGCTGCGTGGGTTTTTCGGTGATGTTGGTGATGCGCTGATCTTCATGCTCGATGACGCCGTACGGCACCTGAAAATCATATTGACGGGTACAAACCGTCGCGGCGGGCGTGTGGCGATCATGATCCTGCAACAGCGCCTCGTAATTTACGCGGGTCATGATGTCGCCATTAACGACGATGATCGGGCGCTGTACGGCATCGCGCGGTAACAACCCAAGGCACCCCGCCGTGCCCAGCGGCGTGTCTTCGTGGATGTATTGAATCGACACCCCGAAGCGGCTGCCGTCCTTGAAATGCTCGATCACCTGCTCGCGCAGGTAATGCACCGAGATGTAAAAACGATAGAAGCCGTAGTCGATCAAATCCTGCAGGATGTGCTCCAGCATCGGTTTGCCGCCCACCTTCAGCATCGGCTTGGGGCAGGAATCCGTCAAGGGACGCAGCCGAGTGCCAAAACCGCCCGCCATCAGAAACACCGGGTTTTCCAGCCGCGGCCGTTTCATCAAATCGCTCATGGTTTCAAGCCCGACCAACTTGCCGTCACGATCGACGATCGGCACCTGCAACACCTGAGCGCTACCGAGAAGCTGCAGCGCCTCGGCGCGACTATATCCCACCGCCAAACTCCGCGGCTTGGCGTTCATGACCTCCGAAACGGGCGCCTCCAACGGCAGATGCCGCAAGATACCGCGGCGGATATCGCCGTCGGTCACCGTGCCGATGAGTCGCCCGTCATCATCCACCACCAAGGCGATTTGCTTGGCACCTTGGTCGATCACTTCGATCGCCCGACGCAGCGAGTCCGACACACGCAACCGGATTTTTTGCCATTGCTCGCTCACTCTACTTCTCCTTGATTCCTTGATGCGGGCGTCCCGGAATGAAACGGGTGTCTGCAGGCAGGGATCGAAGCACCGTCGCCCCGGCGCCTACCTCAGTCCGCGAGCCGATTTCCACGCCCTGGATGACCGTGGCACCCGCGCCGACAAACACACTTTCACCTGTCGTCACCCCGCCGCAGAGCACGGCACCGGGCGCGACATGACTATGGGCACCAAGATCACAATGATGATCGACAGAAGCCCGTGTGTTGATCAGCGCGTTATCACCGATCACCGCCTCGGCCTGCACCACCACACCGGCCAGTATCTGCACGCCCTGCCCCAAGCGCACACTGCGTGCCACCACGGCCGAAGGATGGATCAGGGTAGGTACATCCAGCCCTTTGGTCATGAGAGTAGTAAAAAGCTTCGACCGTAAACAGCCCTGATTCGGCATCAAGCCGACGCCCAGCGCGTAAACATAATCCGCAGCAGCCGGTTGATCCAGAAAATCATCATTACCCAACACGGGCAGACCCTGCCAATGGCTGCCCGCCGAGCATTCAGGCGTCAGTACGCCCGCAACCTCGTGTCCCAGGCACTCGATCAGATCGCGGATCACCGTCGCATGCCCGCCCGCACCCAGAATGATGAAGGGTTTAGTCAATGATCAAGCTCCCTGCCGGGTAATCCTGCCTGGCCGTTTTGCCGAGCAATGCCCAATATCCGCTGGGCGATAATCCGGTACCGGGGCGCATCACGGTCAAATTGTCAGTCGTAAACGATTCACCCGCACGAATCGGCACCCGCGCGATCAGACTCTTGCGTGCCACACGGGCCGTGGAAAGCTCCGCCGGTTGCGGGCGTTTGATGCCGTCGCCCAATGCCGCGGAGACATCCCGAATGCCGCGAATCATTTGGGTTAATTCATCCGGTTCCAGCGATGCCGCATGATCCGGCCCCTCAAGCGTTCGATCGAGCGTGAAATGCTTTTCAACGATCCGCGCGCCGCGCGCCACGGCGGCAATGCTCATGGCGGTGCCCAGCGTGTGATCGGAATAACCGACCGGCAACCCGAACGCCGCCGAGAGCGTGTCCATGGCGCGTAGATTAATGGCTTGCGGTGCGGCGGGATAATCACTGGTGCAATGCATAAGAGTCACGCCCGACTTCAAGGCCGCCTGACCTTCCGCCGAGGCATAGGCCGCCTTGAATGCATCCACGGACGGACGGTCATCCGCGCCCGCAATTCGGCCGAACGCGATCACCCCAAGCGCCTGTTCGATCTCCGCCAGATTCGCCATGCCCGTGGAAACGATCAATTCGGCACCCGTGCGTGCATGTTCGAGCACGAAGGGCGCATTGGTCAGCTCGCCGGAAGGCAGTTTCAGACGCTTCAAGCCCACCTCGTCAACCAAGAATCGCAGGCTTTGCGAATCGAAGGCGGTCGAAAGAAACTCCAAACCCAACCGCTCGGCCTCACATTTAAGTTCATGGTGGAGATCGGGGGAAAGTTCCAGCCGCTTAAGCATCGCATACTGCGACTCGCCCGCACCCGTCGCGCGTTGCTGGTATTCGGCTTTGGGTGCATCGGCGGTGACGAGCAATTCAGCCTTGAAGGTCTGGAACTTGACCACATCAGCACCGGCCTTGGCGGCCGCTTCAACCAAGCCGAACGCCAGATCGGCCTGGCCATTATGGTTCACGCCCGCTTCGGCAATGATCAACGGTCGACTCATGAAAACACCTCTTTTGGCGGGTGATTGGGACGCATGTTCTGTTCTTCCCTACTCATGACCGTCCATTGACGACATCCGGCTTGCCCGATCGGGCAGATCGAAAAACGGTTTGCGCCCCAGTTCTGAAAGATTAACCGAACGCAATACCGCCAGCATCCGCCCCGATGCATCGCCCGCGCCATAGGGGTTCTCGATTGTCGGCAACAGCGACTGGAAGTCGGGCGTTATGGCTCGGGCAATCGCCTGCTCAATCGATAACCGTTCGGCAACGCAATCGATGACGCTTCGGGCGCGCAGCCGACCTTTCTGGCGATCACCGATATTCACGGTGGCCGCCCCGAATGTTGGCGCCTCGATAATGCCACTGGACGAGTTGCCGATCACGACCTGCACCTGACGCATCAGCGAAAGATAACGCAACTGTCCCAGCGAGGCATAAAGGCGGCAACGCTTGGGATACCTCGCCACATAATCCTCAATCTCGGGGATGATGGCTCGCCCGCCGGGGTCGGCATTGGGCAGCGTGAACACGATGTGAGCATCGGGGAAGGCATCCAGAGCCGCCAACAACTGCCGACATTGGCTGACAGCGTCCTCGATATCGAGCGTGGCCGGATGAAAGGTAACGAGGAAATTGAGCACGCCCAGGCGAAAGTCGAGCGCCGATTCCAACTCTACCCGATCCAGCAACGGTGTTCGGCGGACATGATCCAGGCCGGGCGCGCCGACATTGAACACCCGTCCCGGCTGCTCGCCCATCTGGATCACGCGCTGCCGATAGGCTTCCGCCGCCGTGAAATGTAGCGCGGACAGCTTGGTGATGGCGTGACGGAATCCTTCATCCAGTGCGCCTTCCGTCACCTCACCGCCGTGAATATGGGCAATCGGCATGCGCAAGGTGAACGCCGCACTGGCCGCCGCCAGCATTTCAAACCGATCGCCCAGAATCACGACCAGATCGGACGCCAAACGCGACAGCGCATCCGTAAACCCGATCAACCCGACGCCCATCGCATGGGCGACCGCCTGCGGACTATCGGACGACAACTGCAAATCGACGCGAGCGGCGATGGGAAACCCATCTCGTTCAATCACATCGACGGTGTGGCCGAATTCCGTCATCAGGTGCATACCGGTCACAATCAATTGCAACGCGATGTCTTCTGCCTGATGCAGGTCGTGAATCAACCAGTACATCAAACCGTAATCGGCTCGCGTACCGGTAATGACTGCGATTCTTCGCTTCACGAACGACCGCCAGTGAGGGCTGAACTCGGGATGTTCACCAGGGTATCCACCAGGGCGTCCGTGGCCGGCAACGGCTCACGCACTCCCGAGGCATACATCGGCAAACGGTGCATCGGCGTCCACAGGGGCCGGGTCATTACACCGGCGGCATTCGTGGCGGCCAAAAAGGCGTCGCGCGTTTCCCGATCAGACAGTCGCAGCGCATTGAGCCAGTAGTTGCTTCGCGCGCCCTGAGGTTCGAGGACGAATACCCAACCGTTGGCCGCGCACCACTGCGCATATCGGGAGGCCACCTCGCGCTTACTGGCGAGCAGACCGGACAATCGGGACATCTGCGCGACGCCGAAGGCCGCATTCAGGTTCGGCAGGCGGTAGTTGTAGCCCACCTCATCATGCTCGAACGCCCAGGGGTGCGGTTTTTTCGCGGTGGTCGTCAGGTGCTTCGCGCGAACGGCAAGTGCCTCGTCATCGGTCACGATCATGCCGCCGCCGCCCGTGGTAATGACTTTATTGCCATTGAAGCTGAACACACCCAATCGGCCGAAGGTGCCGGTGTGCGTGTTGCCGACGGTGCTGCCGAGCGACTCCGCCGCGTCCTCGACCAGCGTCAACGACCATTCGTCACAGATGCCTTTTATGGCATTAATATCCGCCGGATGCCCGAGGGTATGCATCGGCACGCACGCGCGAATTCGCCGCCCTGTCGCTCGTTCATAAGTGCCCTCTGACCGCCGTTGCGCATGGTGTTCGAGCCAGCGTTGAAGTGCCACGGGCGAGAGGCCGAGCGTGTGTTCGTCCACATCGATAAACAGCGGGTCGGCACCGCAATAATGAATGGCGTTGCAGGTGGCGATAAAGCTCAACGACTGGGTGATGACCAGATCGCCCGGCCGCACGCCCGCAACCAAGAGTGCGATGTGCAAGGCCGCCGTGCCATTGACCGTCGCCACGGCGTATTTGGCGCCTGTAAACTCGGCAATCGCCCGCTCAAATTCGGTGACAAACGCACCCACGCTGGAAACGAAAGTGGAATCGATCGCCGCAGCGACGGCTTCTTTCTCTGGAGCGCCCATGACCGGCGCGTGCAGCGGGATCGGAGCCGATGGCTCGTCGTACAGCGCGCGGACAAACTGGATGAATTCGTCAAACATTGTAGATATCGGTCTTGTAGCGGCGCAGGTTGTCCGGATTCGTGAACCAATCGATCGTGCGCGCAAGCCCTTGCCGGATATCGACCTCGGGTGTGAAGCCGGTCAACGAGTGAATCTTGCGGTTGTCGCACCACAGACGGAACACTTCGGAATTGGTGGGCCGAACGCGCTGATCGTCGTGCACCACTTCGATATCGCTGCCCATCAATTCTCGGATCAGATGCAGGGTGTTCCCGATCGAAATCTCGAAGTTCGAGCCGATATTGATCACCTCGCCGACCGTCGCTTCGCTCTCGGCCAGGGCAATGAACCCGCGGCAGGTATCCTCGACATAATTGAAATCACGCGTCGGCGATAAATCGCCCAACTCGATCCGCTGTTTGCCGGAAGCAATCTGGCTGATGATGGTCGGGATCACCGCTCGGGCGGACTGACGTGGGCCGTAGGTATTGAATGGCCGGGCGACCGTAAGCGGCAGGCTGAAACTGTTCTGGAAACTCTGGGCAATCGCATCGGCACCGATTTTGGATGCGCTATACGGCGATTGCGGCTGGAGCGGATGTTTCTCGTCGATCGGCACGTAGCGCGCCGTGCCGTATACCTCGCTGGTCGAGGTGTGAATGACCCGCTTTACGTCTGCATCCAGAGCCGCCTGGCAGACATTCAACGTACCGCGCACATTGGTATCCACATAACTATCCGGTGCGATATACGAATACGGAATGGCGATCAGTGCCGCCAGATGAAATACGACATCGACATCCTTCATCATGTGTCGGCAGAAATGGGCGTCGCGAATATCGCCGGCAACGACCTCGATGGCGTCCTTGCATGTCACATCTTCCAGCCACCCCCAATGGTTGAAGCTGTTGTACTGGGCCAGCGCCCGCACGGTATAGCCGCGTGAAACCAACATCTCGACAAGGTGAGAGCCGATAAATCCATCTGCTCCGGTGACCAGTGCACGCACCCCATCAGGCGACCGGGAGCCCGGATGATCCAGCGTATTTTTTTCCATTGTCATTCCCGAAAAATCCAAGTGGTGATTTATTGCAGCCTTGTTTCGACTCGCCCAAAACAACCCGGACGCCATTGCCTAAAAAATATCCGTGCCATGATACCCTGTTCCTGATTTTGTCCCCAAGCGCACTCTCCCCATTCATGACCCGGTTTGTTTATGAGCAACGCCCCCAATCAATCACCCAATGAACTGCTGAACGATGAACTCACTTTCGATTTGGTGCAAACGGCTCATGGTGACTGGATCATCCCCGCACTGAACGGACTGCACTTCGGTACAAACGCCGTTTCGCCCTCGCCCCCCGGCGAAAGTTTCGCCCAAAGCGTTCTCAAACATCATTTTTCGCATCGCTTGCACAAAGAGGACTGTCTGTTCGTCATCGTCGGCAGCGATTCGGGGCAACTCATTCACTACGTCCAGTCTCACCAACCCCTTCCCCGAGGGTCACGCTGGGTGTTCATCGAGCCTGCACCTATTGCGCACATCCTGTCGGCACAACCCGAGATCGCCAGACAACTTGACGATTACGTTCATCTGATCACCCCCGACCAATGGCCGGAAACAGCGCGCTTGCTGCTGCTCGATGATTATTTCCGAATCGGGGGCGTTGTGTTTGAACGGTCACTCGCGGCGCTTGATCACACCACACCGGTCTATCTGGAGTTGGCTGGCGAAGTGGATGCCGAGTTGAGTAGCCGTCGGTACATCACCACGGCAAACCTGGGCAAGCTGCCCTTCATCAAGGCGCAACTTGGGAATATTCCGAACTTCTTTGCCCATTTGGTGCCGCTCAAAGGGATTTTTCAGGGCAAAAAGGCACTGGTTCTGGCCGGTGGGCCGTCACTTGATCTTGAAATCGACTGGATCAAAGCCAATCGAGATCGTCTGTTTCTGATCGCCGTGTCGCGGATCAGTGCCCGGTTGCTCGCAACAGGCATCCACCCCGACCTCATTGCCACCGTCGATCCTCACCCCATCAGCCTGACGGTCAGCCGTCAGATGTTCGACTTTCCGCCCAATACCATTTTGGTGTCCGGCAACCACGCCTACCCGGGCATCACCAATCGCTGGCCCCATAAAATCCTGTACACAGACAACTTGCTGCCCTGGAATGAGAAACAGGATAGGAAAACCAGCGGGGACGACGACAAGGCTCCACTCAACCCCATTGATAATCTGACTTCCACCGGGCCGACCGTAACGCACACCTGCGTCATGCTTGCAGCCTATCTCGGCTTTACGGAAATTGCCTTTGCCGGTCTGGATTTATGCCACTCCCCCGAGGGGCAAACACACGCCAAAGGCAGCAGCGAAGCATCCAGTGGCCCCTTGCTCGACTATACCGCGGTCAAGGTCACCACCAATCAGGGCGACACCGCCTGGACGACACCCGACTATTTCGCCGGGATCGACATGATGAGAATACTTGCCAGCCATCTGGCGCAGAAAGGGGTCAGGTTGATCAATCCCTCACGTCATGGCGCCGTCATCCCAGGCGTGACTTTCAAGCCACTCGATGAGATCGACTGGTCAACCGAGCCGTTTGACCGCACACTCCTCGACGAAATACTCAGCTACTCATCGGAAGATCGACGCAAACACTTGGATCACGTGAACGAAGCGCTGAAACAAATGATCGAAGACCTCGGGAAAATCGAGGTCTTGGCGCAACTTGCCATTGAGGCCAACCATGCCTTTTTCAGAATGGTGAACCCCGCCAGACAAGCGCTCCATCAACGTCGCATACGGGCCATCGACCGATTCATGCGCCACCGACTGACGGAGGCGGAAGAACTGGTCAGAGCCGTAGCTCAACACGAACTGATCGCCACGGATATCCCACACGATTTTTTTGCGCTCGATGCAAAGCAAGCCGAGAACCTCACCCATCGTTTTTATGATGCCATCCGGCGCGGCGCCCAATTCCTCCGTACCCTGTTCCCGAATCTGGAATACAGGCTGCATACGCGGCAACTGGAACTCGACGACACGACGCCTTCCCCGGAGATACTGGAGCGCTATGAGCAGGGAGACGAGACCGAGCGTGTGCTCTGGCTGAAAACGTCGCGCAATCTAGCGGAACAAGTCGTTGCACACGCCGAGGCACATTACGAACGCAAGATCACAGACATGATTGCCGCCGACCGCGAGCGTAACCAGGCAAGACGCGCCCCAAAAGCCAGCCTCCGATTGGCTGAAATGTATTTTTCCCAGCACAACCTCGTCGCGTTACAGGCACTCGAACACGCACTGTCCGTTCACCCCGATCAAGCCCAGGCAGCACCGTATGGCGCCTATCTGAAAGGACTTCAGGCCGAGCTGGGTCATGAACTGGTCAATGCCATGTCTGCTTATGAGGACGTCTTGAATCATGCATCCACAGAACACGACACCACGCTACTCGAGCACTGTTTATTGCGCATTGCCAGCGTCAGTCTCACCCTGGGCAACCCGGAACAGGCCAACCAGGCGCTGGATATGGCATCGGCCCTGAACCCCGGCCATTGGCCTCTGTCGGCAAAACTCGCCACACTGCGAAATGATGACACACACGCCGTTGAAGCCTACGCCAACTACCTGACCCTATTCCCAGGGGACCATCAACGCATCCTGATGCTCGCCGAACTGTTCAATCGGCTACGTTCGACAGAGGGGGTCAGGCAATGCATGGAGCTCGCGAACTATTGCGCGCCTGCAGAAAAAACCAAACTACTCAACGAGCTGGGCACGTTGCTGCACCAACTGAATATGTCTTGAACGGGAGAATGGAAGCGTCGTGAGATAACACTTACCTGGCGCGATCAATTCAAGCCTGACCCAGGCCCTTCGTGCCAATATAGGCTTTTGCAGCTTGCGTCTGTCTGCTGCGTATTTGTGCAGACTCGGTCAAGCTTGTGTGTTTCTGCTTGATGGCAGATTCGAGGGTTGCGAAACGATCTTCCCACGCCTTTCTCATTGCAAGAACGCCGGGCGCTTCGGCGCAACCATGTGCCAAAGCCAAATCGACCGTGAGCTCAATCACCCGCCGCGCCTCGGCAATGGAGTTCAACGCCTCCTGATCGAAACGCCCTGTCTGATCCGGCAACCACCGCGCGGCAGCCTCATCAACAACAACGCCCAAACGCTGCAGGACATCAAGACGGCTTTGTAATATCTCAGGCACCGCAGGCGACATGTTCGGCACCGATTAAGCGACGGCAGCTTCGATTCGACGAACTTCCTCACTTATACCAATTGCTTCCCAGGCTTCCTTGATTTGGCGAATCAAACCGTCCACCTCGTCAAATCCAGCCAGATCCCGCCGAGCACTTGCATCGAGCAGGCGGCGTTCACAATAGTCGTACAACTCGAACAACCGATTCGCCAACTCCGGGCTGGCATCGTGGCTCAAGCCACCTTTGAGCCCGACCAGAATGTTCATTGCAAGATTCACGTTATGGGCTTTGACATCATATTGACCGAGTTCCATGGCAACCTTGGCCTTTGCCACATGCTTCAAGAACCCTTCGAACAACATCGTCACGAGACGATGAGGGGATGCCTGCTCAACCTCGGCCGTCAGATCAATCTGCTGATAATTTTGTGCATAAGCCTTGGCGTACATAACTTTTGATTCTCCTGAGTCTATATTGGTGACAAGACATCGCTTGCCCGCCTTCACCTTATCGACAGAAGCTGGCAAAACTTAAGTCGTTAATTCAACTTCGACAAGAAACTCAATGACTGATTCATTTGCGCCACATAGGAATCCATCGCCGTAAACTGATTCAAGAGTGTCTTCTGATACTGCTGCAAGTTCAGGGTTAAATCGGACTGCTGCTGCGCAATACTGCTCAACTGAGAGTTGATGCTCTGTGTACGGCTATCAAATGTCCCTCCAAATTGCAGGAACGGGTTGAGCTGTTTATCGACTTGGGAAACAAACCCTGTTCCCGAACCCGTTAGGAGACTCCGCACGGCACTCGGGTCGGCCTGCAAGGCACTGTTGAGTTTTGTCGTATCCAACGACATGACACCGTTCTGATCGATTTGCAGCCCAATATCAGCCAAATTCTGAACGGTGGTGCTACCCGTGTTGATATTGTTGCCGAATATGGAACGCAGGGCGCTATTGGTACTTGAGGCGGTCGCATCCCCCAGCAGCGGCCCGGCTACATTCTTCGAGGGATCGTAGGATGTCAGACTGCTGTAGGTCTTTTGATAGGCATTGTATTGCGTGACCAGGTTCTGCAACGCGGTTGTGAGCGGTGCGTTATCCGTCGCCACGGTCATCGTCGTCGTCACCCCAGGTTGGGCCTGGGTCAGATTCATGGTAAGACCGGTCACCACAGACGAAACCGTGTTGCTGGAACTGGTTACCTGCTGACCATCAACCTTGATGATTGCATCCTGCGCAGCAGCCACCTGAGTCAGGTTGTTCGAAGCCAACGCCGACAACCCAATGGCATCCGTATTGTTACCGTCGGAATCAGCAGCCGTTACGGTAATGGCATTGGCCGACCCGGTCTGTGTTGCAGTGAACACCAATTTGGATACCGTTCCACCCGATCCGTTATCCACGTTGATGATCGAAGCCTGAACCCCGGTATTACCCGAAGCCGCGTTGATATTGCTCTGGATGGTCGAGAGCGAATCGGTCGCTGCAACGTTGACCGTAAAACTACCGGACCCCGTGGTGAACGTCAGCGCACCGGAACCCACGGTACTGGATGCCGACGCATAACCTGCGGACACCTGCTTTTGTGCCGTGGCCAACTGATCAACTTCAACCTGGTATACGCCTTGCGCCGTTCCGGGTGAGGCTGTTGCGCTCAGCAATGCCGTGTTGCCAATCGTCACAGTGCGTGTCCGATATGTATCAATGTTGCTCAGCGCATCCACAGCCGACTGAACGCCGGACAAACCGCTCTTCAACTGTCCAAGAGCCGAAAGCGTGGTATTCAGCGCATCCTGTTGATTGTTCAATAACTGCTGTTGCGGCTGCCCCTGGGCATTCACCAGCTGAGTAACAATGCTATTGATATCCAGCCCCGAACCGAGACCCGAGAATGAAATACCGCTGGGACTCAGTGAGCCGGCCATACTGGTAGAAGATGTCGATGACATAACGCCACTCCTGAGGCCTGAGGCCCCGTCAAATATCAGGTTTTCTCAGACAACAAGGCACCTGCGGGCATCGTTCTGGAATCCATGGCCAGCATGTCTTCACGCATTTTCATGACCGCTTCGGCAGGAATCTGCTTGATCACCTTGTTCGTTGTCGGATCAACCACTTTGATGACGACCTGATTTAACTTGTCATCAATCGAAAATTGGACAGAGGTAGGATCAGGCTGCTGTCGCTTGATCATATCCTCCAATGCCTGATTCACCTGCTCTTTGGTTGGCGCAGCGGTAGAACCCTGAGTTTGAGGCGTGTCACTGACATGAGAAGACACAGGTGTAGCGGCTACTGTTTGTTCCTTTGCTCGTCCGACTCCATTGGATACACCCCCGGAATTAGAAGTTGCCAAAGACGACGAAACATCCCGCCCGGAAACCGAGGGGATGCCTGTGCCGACCGTCGAATTAATCACATTCATGATGCTGTTCCTCATAAATCCGGGGCCGATCCGTCGACCACCCCGGAGCATCGTGATTATGCGGCTAGCTCATTATAGCCGCCAATCGCCGAACTTAGCGAAGCAAGCTCAATACCGCCTGTGGCGCCTGGTTGGCTTGGGTCAACATGGCATTGCCTGCCTGCTGCAGGATTTGCGCCTTGGACAAAGCGGAGGTCTCCTGCGCGAAGTTGGTGTCCAAAATCGCGGAACGAGCAGATGATTGATTAACCACAAAAGTATTCAAGTTATCGATGGTGACCTGGAAGCGATTCTGAATCGCACCCAATTTGGCGCGGGAGGTGTCAATAGCTCTGATCGCTACATCGATCTTGCTCATAGCGAGCATAATCTTGCTGAAAGTCGCATTACTACCGATAGAGATTCCTTTTGCAGAGGCACCGGTGCCAGTGGCCAAAACGCCACTGATTCCACCCTTACCGGCAGAGTTTGTAGCCATGTTATTAATAGAAAAAGCAATCTGATTGCCCGCCGATGTATTTGCTCCAACCTGATACTTGGCATTGGCTGAACCACTCAATCCACCGGCCAGCACATTCTTACCATTAAACTGTGTGTTACTAACAATACGACTCAATTCGCTTTGCAGTTGAGCAAATTCAGTTTGCAGGTTTTGCCGGTCAGAGGTGCTGTTGGTGGCGTTGGCTGATTGCACGGCCAGGTCACGCATCCGTTGCAGGGTAGAAGTCAATGCGCCCATTGCGCCTTCTGCCGTTTGCGCCATGGAAATGCCATCTTGTGCATTGCGAATCGCTACATTCGAACCATTAATCTGGGTTGTCATGCGATCGGTAATCGCCAAGCCAGCCGCATCGTCCTTGGCGCTGTTGATCCGCAAACCGGTAGACAAACGTTGCATGGCGGTCTGCATGGAGTCACCATTCATACGCAATGCATTTTGGGATTGCAGGGAAAGAATGTTCGTATTGATTACACTTGACATGATCTCGATCCTCTCGTGGGTTTTTGCTTGGCAACATGCCAATGAACTCGATCTGTAGTTGCTGTATCGGCGGCCTCTGAAAAAACTTTAGGACTTTTTCAAAAATTTTTTCAGCCCTTGATTTGCCCGATTCACAAGCCATCAATTCGTCCGCCATCTGCTTATCGGCAATGGGGCGAAAAACTTGAGTCAAGTTCCGCTATCCAGATCAGAAATCGTAGTGACGAGAAATAGTTCGTATGGACATGACAGCTTCAAATGAAAACGGTATAACCTCATC
>NCKC01000032.1 GCA_002282715.1 Halothiobacillus sp. 15-55-196
GCAGGACATCCTGAAAGATATAAACGGGAGCGCTATTGACGGGATTGACCCCCAAGCATATACGTCGGCCACGCACAACCCGTCGTAAATCAAAGCGAGTCCCTATACACAACGGTCACAGTGCGCCAAAATGACGGTTTAATTTCGCACGAACCATTGTGGCGCCATGAACTTACACGAATATCAAGCCAAAGCCCTGTTGGCCGGCTTCTCTGTACCGGTCGCGACTGGACTTGTCATCAACCACCCCGCGCAGGCGGCGGATGATCAACTCCCCCCAAGCGACAGTCAACGCTGGGTACTCAAGGCTCAGATTCATAGCGGTGCCCGCGGCAAGGCAGGCGGCGTGCTGCTTGCCGATTCGCCCGATGACATACGTGCCAAGGCGGCCGAACTGCTGGGGAAAACTCTGGTCACGCACCAGACCGGGCCGACGGGTCTACCCGTGCATCAACTGCTGATCGAGCCGGCGAGTTCGATCTCGCAGGAACTGTATCTAGCCATGACGATCGACCGCCAGCTCCAGCGTGTCGTGGTCATCGCTTCACAACATGGCGGCATGGACATCGAGCAGGTTTCCGCCGAGCATCCCGAGGCCATCTTCCGCCTGTACATCAACCCGACCGTGGGTTTGATGGGTTACCAGGCCCGACGACTCGGCTTTGCGCTTGGTTTGAGCGATAGCGCGCTGAAGCAGTTCCCCGCACTCTTGCGCGGCGTATACGATGCCTTCATCAAGAATGACGCCGACCTGATCGAGATCAACCCGCTGGCCGTCACCGCCGATAACGCCTTGCTGGCGGTCGATGCCAAAATCGCCATCGACGGCAATGCGGCGTACCGGCAGAAAGCCCTGTTCGCGACCCGCGATGTCACGCAGGAAGATCCGACCGAAGTCGCCGCCCAGGCCAGTGGCCTGAACTACATTTCGCTCACCGGCGAGATTGCCTGCATGGTCAACGGCGCGGGCCTCGCAATGGCGACGATGGATTTGATCCAGTCGGCGGGTGGAAGTCCGGCCAATTTCCTCGATGTCGGCGGTGGCACGTCGGCTGAGAAAGTCGCGGCTGCATTCAAGCTGATTCTGGCCAACCCGCGCGTCAAGGCGATTCTGGTCAACATTTTCGGCGGGATCGTGCGTTGCGATCTGATCGCCAACGGCATTATCGCAGCGGCGCACGAAGTCGGCCTGACCCTGCCGACCGTGGTTCGCCTGGAAGGCACCAACGCGGCCGAAGGTCGTCGTCTGCTGGCCGAATCGGGCCTGAACCTGATTGCGGAAAATGATCTGGCCGCCGCCGCCGCACGCGTCGTGGCCTTGTCGCGCACAGAATCTGTCAACGGAGCAGACGCATGAGCATCCTTGTCAACCAACAAACACGCGTCATCTGTCAGGGCTTTACCGGCAAACAGGGCACCTTCCATTCCGAACAGGCCATCGCCTATGGCACGAATTTTGTGGGCGGTGTCACGCCGGGCAAGGGCGGCCAAAGCCATCTCGATCGCCCCGTGTTCGATACCGTGCATGATGCGGTGCAACAAACCGCCGCCACGGCGAGCATGATCTACGTTCCCGCCCCGTTCGCCGCCGATGCGATTCTGGAGGCGGCCGATGCGGGTATTGAAGTCATCGCCTGCATCACCGAAGGTATTCCCGTGCTTGACATGCTGAACGTCAAGGCCGTGCTGGCCTCGGATTATCCGGACGTCCGCCTGATCGGCCCCAACTGCCCCGGTCTGATCACCCCCGGCGAATGCAAGATCGGCATCATGCCGGGCGCAATTCATCTGCCGGGACGCATCGGCATCGTGTCGCGCTCAGGCACACTCACCTATGAAGCGGTCGCGCAAACCACCGCCGTAGGCCTGGGACAAAGTACCTGCGTTGGCATCGGTGGTGACCCGATCCACGGCATGGATTTCATCGATTGCCTCGCGCTGTTTGCCGACGACCCGCAAACCGAGGCGGTCATCATGGTCGGCGAGATCGGCGGCTCCGCGGAAGAAGAAGCCGCTCATTTCATCAAGGAACAGTTCAACAAGCCGGTGGTGGCCTACATAGCAGGTGCCACCGCGCCCACGGGCAAGCGCATGGGTCATGCGGGCGCGGTGATTGCGGGCGGACGCGGCAGCGCGGAAGACAAGTTCCGTGCGCTCAAGGCGGCGGGTGTGCACATCGTGCGCGACCCGACCACCATGGGCCGCACCATGGCCGAACTGCTCGGCTCGAAGAACGCATGAGTCGAATCCTGTGAGCCCAATTAAATGAAGCCAAATAAATGAGTCCGGTCAAATGACCTCGGCCAATCCGACCGAAGCGGGCGCTGTTCGCATTGCGCTGGCGCAAGTCAGCACACAGGTGGGCAATTGCATTGCCAATGCCGACCGGGTGATTGAAACCATCAGCCGCGCACGGCAGGAACTGGGCGCTCGCGTGGTGGTGTTCCCGGAACTGACCCTGACAGGTTATCCGCCAGAAGATCTGCTGCTTCGCCATGATTTCCTGGCGGAGTGCGATGCCCAGATTGAACGGATTGCGACAGCGGCGCACGACATGGCTGTCATCATTGGCGCACCCAGACGCATGAATGGCAACACCGGGATTCATCAACCGGACGATACACCCGCCGCACTCGAAAACGCCGCCATCGTGATTGATCGCGGGCAGATCGTCGCTCATTACGCCAAACGCGCCCTGCCCAACTATGGTGTTTTCGATGAAAAACGCTACTTCAAAAAGGGACGAGAAGCCTGTGTGGTCGAAATCGACGGCGTACCGCTCGGCATCACCATCTGCGAGGACATCTGGGAAAGCAAACCCGCCGAGGAAGCGGCCGCAGCGGGCGCCAAAGTCATCCTCACGCTGAACGCTTCACCCTACCATCGGCACAAAACCAACGAACGCGCGCGCGTCGTCAGTCAGCGCGTTCGGGAAACCGGCTGCCCGATCATTTATGTGAATCTGGTCGGCGGGCAGGACGAGCTCGTCTTCGATGGCCGCTCGTTCGTGGCCGATCAGTCGCAGATCATCAGCAAACTCCCGGCATTCAAGGAAAGCTTGGGCTGGGTGGATGTGTGTCCCGATGGGCGGATCACCGCCCATGGCGAGTCGCACCACTGGCCGAAAGGCGAAGAAGAAGTCTATAGCGCCCTGACGGCGGGCATTCGCGACTATGTCCGTAAAAACGGCTTTCACGGCGTGGTGCTCGGCTTATCCGGCGGGATCGACTCGGCGCTGGTACTCACGCTGGCCGTCGATGCCCTTGGCGCCGAGAATGTTCTGGCCGTGCGGATGCCCTCGCGCTACACCTCGCCGATGAGCCTGACCGATGCGGCCGAGCAATGCGCCCATCTGGGCGTCGCCATGGAAACGCTGTCGATCGAACCCGTATTCAATGAGCTCAAATCCAGCCTGTCTGGGCTGTTCGCGGGGCTCGCGGAAGATGCGACCGAAGAAAACCTTCAGGCCCGCACACGCGGCGTACTCCTGATGGCTCTTTCCAATAAATTTGGCCGCATGCTGCTCACCACCGGCAACAAATCGGAACTGGCCGTCGGTTACGCCACACTTTATGGCGACATGGCCGGTGGGTTTGCCCCCATCAAAGACGTGCCAAAAACCCTCGTCTACGCCCTTGCGCGCTGGCGTAATGCCCACAAAACCGGCGAGCACGCTCCTATCCCCACACGCGTGATCGAGCGTGAGCCATCGGCAGAACTCCGTGCGGATCAGCGCGATGCCGATTCCCTGCCGCCGTATGACATACTCGACCAGATCATCACTGCGTTTGTCGAGGAGGACCAATCCATTGAAGACATGGTCGCCGCCGGACTGGATGAGGCGATCGTCCGCAGAATAACCCGCCTGATTCTGCTCAATGAGTACAAGCGCCGACAGGCACCGCCGGGCATACGCATCAGCCGCCGGGCGTTTGGACGCGACCGGCGCTACCCGATCACCTCGGGTTTCAATCCCGCCGCCTGAACCCCGTCCATGACATACGCGCCCGACTTCAACCAAAGCTCAAGGAGATACGAACATGCCCGTTGTCACCATCAAACTTGCCGGTAACCTGACGCGCGAGCAGAAAAAGCAGATTGCGGCAGAAGTTTCCGACACACTCGAGCGTGTTGCGCAAAAACCCAAGCGCGCCACGTATATCACATTCGAAGAATTGCCTCGTGAAGACTGGGCCGTGGGCGGCCAGTTGCTGGACGAGAAATAGGCCAAGTCATTAACACCGGTCTTGAAAACCGGCGGATATTTTCAGCCTTATGGCGATGGTAGGGGGAACGTGCGTGTCAATGCCCGAAATAAGCGCCAATGGCAGCGATGCCCTGACCGCCTTGGTTTTGCGCTTGCGGCAGATGACACTCGGACATCCCGCCCAGTGCATATGTAGGCATGGCCGCCGCACGAGTCAGTTCACCGAAGCGGGCCCAGCCGATCCCGGGTGCTCCGGGATGGCTTAACGTCGGCAGGACAGGGGAAACCAGCAAGGCATCGACACCAGCCTCGTTGGCCAGCTGCACTTCTTCCAGGGTATGACCGGATGCACTGACCCAACGATTTTCTGCGCGCCAATCCGCCAGGGTTTCCGGGTTCTCCGAAGCCAGTCGATGACGATTCAAATGCACGCCATCCGCGCGGCAAGCGATGGCGATGTCCAAATTCGCATTTACCCACGCGAGCAATCCCATCGACTGAACGGTGGTCACCGCGGCGGTCCACTGGGCGATGCTCAAATCCCGGCCGGGACGGAGTTGCACAATGGATGCCCGCGCACCAAATCTCTGTCGCAGCGCTTCGGCTGTCTTGGCCAATGCCTGATGCCAAGCGTCAAACCCGGCTTGACCCTCGCCACAGGCAGGGGTGATTGCGATGCGCGGTGGCAGGCAAAGGGCCGCTACAATGCCTCGGTTAGCCGGTGGCAAGGCGCTCATCCATTCACTCTGTCGGCTGCAATCCAGTGTTTGAGCTGTTACCGATTGCCCTTCGCGACCATGAAGCTCGCCCTGCCACTTTTCGACTCGATAGACCATGAGGCGAAGATGCCTTGATTCCGGTTTACCTTCAGGTTCGTTTGAATTGGCCGAGTAAACCCAGGGGATTTCGATGAGCAACCGGGATTCGATAGGCTGGATGCCGAGTTCCTCAAACAGTTCGCGAGCCAAAGCATCCCTGGGCGATTCATCCGGCTGGCACTTGCCGCCGGGAAAAGCCAGCATTCCGCCCAGATGCGCGGAATCTGGGCGGCGCTCAAGCCAATATTGGAGATGACCGGCCCGATCCGTTCCGGCTGGTAAAACCGCGAGTGCAATTCGCGTTTCTGCCGGGGAATTCATTGGCGCAGGGATCGAATGACAAAACCGGGTTCAGGAGCGGTACTCGGCATTGATCTTGACGTAATCGTAGGAGAAATCGCAGGTCCAGACCCGATCCCGCGCCGAGCCGCGACCCAGTGTGATGCGCATGGTGATCTCATCGTTCTTCATCACCTCTGCGGCGCGCGCCTCGACATAGGCCGGATCTCGGCCACCATCGCGAACCACTTCGACATCCCCCAGCCACAGGCCGATTTTATTGACGTCCAGATCATCGATACCGGCGTAACCGATCGCCGCCAAAATCCTTCCCAAGTTCGGATCGGAAGCGAACAGCGCCGTTTTGACCAACGGGCTGTGCGCGATGGCTTTGGCGATTTGAAGGCATTCAGCACGATCACGCCCTTGTTCGACCTCGATGGTGACGAATTTCGTCGCGCCCTCGCCATCGCGAGCGAGTGCCTGTGCCAGAAAGACACTCACCTCGGCGACAGCGGCGTATAACGCGTGATAATCGGCGCTGCCGATGGTCTCGACCAGCGGGGCATCAACCCGACCATTCGCCATCAGAATGAACGAATCGTTGGTCGAGGTATCACCATCGACCGTGACGCGATTGAAGCTCTCATTGGTCACCTCGTTCAGCAGGTGCTGCAACACGCCTGCCGGCACGCGGGCATCAATGGCCACATAGCCCAGCATCGTCGCCATGTTGGGGTGAATCATCCCCGACCCCTTGGCTATCCCCGTGACCGTCACGGTCTGCCCCTCGATCTGGCAGGAAGCGGTGCGTCCCTTGGCGACGGTATCGGTTGTCATGATGGCCCCCGCCGCACGCAGCCAGTTGTCTTCGGCCAGGTTCGCCAGAGCCGCAGGAATACCCGCGATAATCCGGTCGGCGGGCAAGGACTCCATGATCACGCCCGTGGAGAACGGCAGAATCTGATCTTCCTTACAACCCAACGCGTTGGCGAATGCCAAGCAAACCTGGCGGGCACGAGCCAACCCGTCCTCCCCGGTACCTGCATTTGCATTACCGGTATTGATCACCAGCGCGCGCGGTGTCGTCGATGCAAGATGGGAACGGCATAACTGCACAGGCGCGGCACAGAAGCGGTTTTGCGTGAACACGCCGGCTACCGTCGCCGTTTCGGGCAAGCAAATGACCAGAACATCATCTCGATTGGCTTTGCGCACACCGGCCTGTGCCACACCGAGCCGAATGCCGGGAATGGGCGTCAACGAACCGGCGACGGGCGGGGTTAATCCAACTGGCATAGCTTTTTACCTCGATTCAACAACAAAACGACCCCATAAGAGGTCGTCGAATTAAGTCATCCGTCACGGTTGCTTGATGGTGAGCTGTCCGGCATTGAAGGCAAAATTGGTCGACAACATGCCATTGGACTGCGTGACGTATCCTTTCTGGACCATTTGCTGCAGTGGCTGCTCATTCGTCGCTTGACGATCCGGTCCGGCTTCGGTCTGAGCCGCACGATAAACCGCTTCGGGAATGCTGAAATCCCCTTTCATATCCAGAAGATTGAGCAGCGACATCGGATTATTCATCCCGTCATTGCCATGCCCCGGTGGCAACTCTGCGGAGAAATGCATGGCCACCGTACCATCCGGCAGTTTGAAGCTGATCGGGTCAATCTCAAATTTCGGCCCCGCATTCAACAAGGCGGGTAGATGCGACATCACACTCATGGATACCGCCTGTTTGATTTTATCCGGATCACCCATGGTCTGCTTTTGCGCAAGCTGTGCCTGCTTGATAATGTCTTCAAGCGCGGGGGCGTCAATTCGCGAAACGCCATACTTGAATTTCAGATCCTTCATCGCGCGGAAAGCTGGCGGCGCGGCGGAAAAGTCAGCTTCAACCACATCCAAGCCGACATCAACGGCGAAATCATCGCCGGTTCGCACAGAGTGACTCGTCAGGGCCAATCCGGAAAGAGCACCCTCGTTACCCACAGTCAACGAAGCAACCTTCATCGCAAACTGACCATTCCAGGCAATGTGGCTTTTCTTGTCCATCAGCCCGTTGGCATCAAGGGTAATACCCTTGAAGGCCACCGATTGCGGCATCCCCTTTTCGTCTCTCTGACCGGTGATGTTCAGCGAATCGAACGCTGCGGCATAGGTGAACTTCCCGCTCGCCACCGTATCAATGGTCATCTTGCCACCACTGAATGCCACCTGAGGTTTGCTGATGGGCGCAAATTCTCCCTCGGTATGAGAACCACCAAAGATATTGAGCGCCGTATTCAGCACGACCGGCTCTTTCCCTGAAAAGAGTTGCTCAACCTGAGGCTTGATATCCGCATCCGGCACCCAAACGGTTTGAATCGTGGCGTACCGGCCATCCACACCAGGAATCTGATTGATGGTCTGCTTGAAATGAATTAAATAACGTGTGCCATCTGCGCCAGCCAGTGTGACATGTGAGGTAGCTGTCGAACTCAAATAGCCTCGCTGATATGAGTCCAGCGACCAGGTAATACCATCTGAGAGCCCCGGAAGCGCACTGACCGATTGCATTCGTTTTTCGATCATCATGCCGGAAACGTAAGGCGCTGCCGCGATGCCGGCAACAATGACCACACCCAAACCCACCGCTAGTTTGTTCATTCTTTCCATTTCTTGATTATCAATTAATTGCACCCGCCAACGGCCCAGTACCGTAGGCCCGGAACCATAGGTTCATTGTGACAAGACTAATTTAACTTTCCGTGGCAGTGTTTGTATTTTTTGCCCGAACCACACCAGCAGGGATCGTTACGCCCCAACTTCGGCTCCTGACGAACGGGTGTGCGGCCTTCCGCAGCCGGTTGGGTTGCTGAATCGGAAAACCCATCCATCGATTCGTGTCGCATCTGTAACCGGCTCTCGTCCAGATACTGGGCTTCGACCACATCATCAAGCAGGTTATCCATCACTACCTCGCCCTGATCGGGTGCCGGGGCGATGGACAGACGGCTCAGGATTTTCACGACTTCCAGATTGATTTCATCCAGCATGTGGCTGAACATCTCGAAGGCTTCGCGCTTGTATTCCTGCGTCGGGTTTTTCTGTGCATATCCGCGCAGACCGATGCTTTGACGCAGGTAATCCATCGCGGCGAGATGCTCTTTCCAGTGCCCATCCAGCACCTGCAGCAGGATGCCTTTCTCGAACTGACGCAGCGCTTCTGCGCCCACAATGGCTTCCTTGACGCTGTAATCTTCTTCCATGGTGTCAATGATTTTGTCGAGCAGCGTCTCGGCATGGAGATCCTTGTCGGTGGCCAGCCACTCGGCAATCGGCATCTGCTGGCCGAAGTCTTCGGCGAGCGTTTGGGTCAGCCCCTCGATATCCCACTGTTCTTCGAGTGCTTCGGGCGGCACAAACCGCGAGAAGACATCGGCCATGACCTCACGACGCATCGGGATGATGATCGCCTGAGTTTCGGTGGTGGCCATGACGGCGCGGCGCTGATCGTAAATAACCTTGCGCTGTTCGTTGGCAACGTTGTCGTAATCGAGCAGATGCTTACGCTGGTCGAAGTTGTGTCCTTCGACCTTGCGCTGCGCGTTCTCGATGGCACGGGTCACCCAGGGGTGCTCGATCGCCTCGCCCGCCTGCATGCCGAGTTTTTTCATCAGGCCGCCGACCCGGTCGGAGGCGAACACGCGCATCAGGTTGTCTTCCAGCGACAGGAAGAAACGCGTTGAACCAGGATCGCCCTGACGACCCGAACGACCGCGCAACTGGTTATCGACCCGGCGGGATTCATGCCGCTCGGTGCCGATGACATGCAAACCGCCAGCAGCCACAGCTTCGTCGTGCCGGATCTGCCAGGCGGCCCTGACCTTGGCCTTTTCCTCTTCCGTCGCTTCGCTGCCCAGTGCAAGTATTTCCTGTTCCAAGTTGCCGCCCAGCATGATGTCGGTACCGCGGCCGGCCATGTTGGTGGCAATGGTCACCGCGCCCGGACGGCCGGCCTCGGCAATGATCTCGGCCTCGCGCTCATGGTGCTTGGCGTTCAGCACGTTGTGTGGAATCTTGGCGCGGGTCAGTGCCGCCGCGACAATTTCGGAAGATTCGATCGAGGCAGTACCAACCAATGTAGGCTGGTTACGCGCACGCGCCGCTTGCACATCCTTGACGATGGCTTCGTATTTTTCCGCTTGAGTCAGGAACACAAAATCGCCGAGATCCTTGCGTTGTACCGGACGATTGGTCGGGATTTGCACCACTTCCAAATTGTAAATTTCGGCCAGTTCGCGGGCTTCGGTATCCGCTGTACCGGTCATACCCGATAGCTTTTTATACAGGCGGAAATAATTCTGGAAGGTGATGGAAGCCAATGTCTGGTTTTCCGGCTGAATCGGCAATCCTTCCTTGGCTTCGATGGCCTGGTGCAGACCTTCGGACCATCGGCGTCCCGCGAGCGTACGCCCGGTGAACTCATCGACAATGACCACTTCGTTGTCGCGAACGATGTATTCCACATTCCGACGATAGATCGCGTGTGCGCGCAAAGCAGAATTCAAATGGCTCAAAAGCATGATGTTGTGTGCATCGTAGAGCGACTCGCCCGGCTCCAGCAAACCGATCTGGATCAGCAGGTTTTCCGCTCGCTCGAAGCCCTGTTCGGTCAAAAAAACCTGTTTGTTCTTTTCATCGATGGTGAAATCGCCGCGTTCTTCGTCCGTCAATGGCGGCTCGTCATCCTTGGGTTCTTCACGCGCCTGCTTCTTGAGCTCGGGAATCAAACCGTTGATTTTCAGATAGGTCTCGGAAGAATCCGCCGCCGGGCCGGAAATAATCAAGGGCGTGCGTGCTTCGTCTATGAGGATCGAATCCACTTCATCGACGATCGCGTAGACCAGCTCGCGCTGCATGACAGCGTCCTGACTGAAGGCCATGTTATCCCGCAGATAATCGAAGCCAAGCTCGTTGTTCGTGGCGTAGGTCACATCACAACGGTAGGCATCATATTTACTGCGGTTGTCCATATTCGGCACAATCACGCCGATCGACAGGCCCAACGCGTTGTACAGACGCCCCATCCATTCGGCATCACGCCGGGCAAGGTAATCGTTGACGGTGACCACATGAACGCCCTGCTTGGTCAAGGCATTGAGATAAACCGCCAAGGTCGCGACCAGGGTCTTGCCCTCACCGGTTCGCATCTCCGCGATCTTGCCCTGATGCAACGCCATGCCGCCAATCAACTGCACATCGAAATGGCGCATGCCCAGCACACGCTGGCTCATTTCCCGGCAAACGGCAAAGGCTTCGGGCAGCAACTGATCCAGGGTTTCACCGTTTTGCCAACGCTGGTAAAACTCATCGGTCTTGGCACGCAACGCGGCATCATCCAATGCCTGCATCTGCGATTCCAGCGCATTAATTTCGGTAACCCGTTGCTGCATCTGCTTGATAACGCGGTCATTACGGGTGCCAAAAATCTTCCGGACAATACTTGCGATCATGAACAAAACTTTCCGTTGTGGGGATAGGTGGACGCAAAAAAGAAACGCCATGGCGAGAAGCGGCTCGTCTGCGGCCTGTACAGCCTGCGACCGTAGCCTTAATCTGGGCTTGGAATGGTACGGCAGATGAACTCGAATTGGTAGCGAAGCACTTCTTTTTCAACCCCCGTCCGGGTTAAAAAGCCACTAAAAGTGATTAGCGACCGGATTGATATGACATTCAACTGAAGAAGCAAAGCTCGTACACTCACAAAGAGCCGATTTAAGAGCCTGACCACGCCTTGCGAGCCCCACAATGAAATCTAACCTGTACGATGCCCTCAAACCCTTCGCTGTCCGCGCGGGACAGATACGCATGTTTGATTTATTCCTGCTGGAGGTACTACCGAGCAATCTTCAGGGGCGGGTGCGTGTACTCAATGTCCGAGATGGTGTGCTGGTTCTTGGGGTGGATCATGCGGCGCTCGCTACACAGACGCGGTTTCAGGCACCGCAATGGCTGGAGCGGCTCAATCAGGCCGCGCAAAAGGAAGGAAACCTGCCCACCCTGACCAATGTGGAAATCCGGGTCGCTTCAGAAGAGCGGTTGCTCAAACCACCCGAAAAGAAGCACAGGGAACTTACAGAAAGTGCCCGCGCCTCACTACGCGCCTTGGCACAACACGAACCGGACGCTTCATTGGCAAGCACACTGCGGCGACTGGCTGAGCTCGGAACAAAACCAACTGCCAAAGAAAATTAAAAACCCTCCGTTCAGAGGGTTTTCAGTCCTATCGAACGAATTTCAGATCGATATTCAGAGCGCCATTTGGGCAACGGGGCGGGCAAAAGACACCGGCGGCAGCTCTTCTCGCTCGAAGGTCACGCGCTCATACGCATCGGTCTGAGCCAACAACGCGCGCAGCAACTGATTGTTCAGATAGTGCCCCGACTTATGGCCCGCGAACGCGCCGATTACGCTGCAACCCAGCAGATACAAATCGCCGATGGCATCCAGGATTTTGTGCTTGACGAACTCATCTCCGTAACGCAAGCCATCCTCGTTGAGGATATGCGATTCACCCACGACAATCGCATTGTCAACGCTGCCACCCAGGGCGAGGTTACGTTTGCGCATCATTTCCAGATCGCGCATGAAGCCGAACGTCCGCGCACGCGCCACTTCCTTGACAAAGGTCGTCGAAGAAAAGTCGATTTCGGCCAGACGAGCGGAATCTTCCAATGCCGGATGATTGAAATCGATCGACATCGCCACCCGAAAACCGTTATGCGGATCGAAGCGTACCCAACGATCGCCATCGAGCACTTCAACCGGCTTGAGGATGCGAATGAACTGCTTGGGCGCATCCTGCTCCTCGATTCCGGCGGACTGGATCAAGAATACAAACGGGCTGGCACTGCCGTCCATGATGGGCATTTCCGGGCCATCAATCTCAACATGGCAATTATCGATACCCAACCCCGCCAGAGCGGACATAAGATGCTCAACGGTGGAAATTTTCACACCGTCACGCACCAGCGTCGTGGAAAGTTGGGTTTCCCCCACGTTGAAGGCGTGACCGACGATATGAACAGGTTCATCAAGATCAGTCCGATGGAAAACGATGCCGGAGTCCGGCGCAGCCGGACGCAATGTCAACCGAACCTGCTCACCGGTATGCAGGCCGATGCCGGTCGCCCGTATGCTGTTTCGTAATGTTCGCTGATGAACCAAGTTGATGCCCCATGACAAATTTATGGCGATTATCGCACGTCGCCACTCGGACATGAATGCATAAATTTGTTAATACCCAAAAAATTAGCTTAGGGAAGCGCTGATTTATTCAGTGCTTCCCGCTTGGGGCAGGATGCCCCAACACGAACAATGACGTAAGTCTTTGATTCGTGAGAGCCATCGCGGGCGTGTACCGCAATGAGTGAGCTGATTTATTCCATCCATGGAATAAATCAGCTTTTACTTAGTAGGGATTATCAACGAAGCACATAACCTGCTATTCGAACTGATCCTGACCCCAAAAACCAAAGGCAAAACAAAAAATCCCCCGAACGGATGTTCCGCTCGAGGGATTCCATAACTTATTCGCCAAGTAACGCCAAGCTCGATCAGACCAACAAGCGATTCAACCGTGTTACGAAATCGGCTGCATCGCTCAAGTGCCCACCTTCCGCCAACGCCGCCTGGCCCAATAGAACGCGGGCGATATCATCAAAACGCGCATCGTCCGTTTCGTTCGCCGCCCGCTGCAACAGTCGATGCTGCGGATTGATTTCCAGAATGGGCTTCACGGTCGGTGCCGCTTGACCCGCTTCTTTCAGCAAGCGCTGAAGGTGCAGGCTCATTTCCTCTTCCGTGGTCACGAGGCAGGCCGGAGAGTCGACCAGACGCTTGGAGACACGTACATCATCGACTTGGTCACCCAGAGTTTTCTTGAGGCGCTCGACCAATGCGTCCTGAGTTTCCTTGGCTTCCGGTTCCTCTTCTGTGGTCTCGTCAAGGCTCAACTCGGCGCGCGTCACGGACTTGAATTTCTTGCCTTCGAATTCTGTCAGTTGCGACATCAGCCATTCATCGATGCGATCCCACAACAGGAGCACTTCAATGCCTTTCTTGCGGAAAATTTCCAGATGCGGGGAGGCCAGCGCTGCGGCGTAAGAATCAGCGATGATGTAGTAGATCTCATCCTGGCCTTCCTGCATGCGGCCGATGACCTCTTTGAGGCTGACGTTCTGCTCGTCCGATGCCGCATGCGTGGAGGCAAACCGCAACAATCCGGCGATCTGCTCGCGGTTACCGAAGTCCTCACCCACACCTTCTTTCAGAACCTGACCGAAGGTGCCCCAGAATTTGGCGTATTTTTCCTGCTCATTAGCCGCCAATTGTTCGAGCAGGCCCAGTACCCGCTTCACGGAACCCTGACGAATCGTATCCAACACCCGGTTGGATTGAAGGATTTCACGCGATACATTCAGAGGCAGGTCAGACGAATCGATCACACCGCGCACAAAGCGCAGATAGCGGGGCATCAGTTTTTCGGCGTCATCCATGATGAAGACCCGCTTCACATACAGCTTGACGCCCTGCTTGGATTCGCGATCCCAGAGGTCGAACGGCGCGCGCGCGGGGATGTAGAGCAAGGAGGTATATTCGGTCTTGCCTTCGACGCGGTTGTGCGTCCATGCCAGCGGCGCTTCCCAGTCGTGTCCGACATGCTTGTAAAACTCGATGTATTCCTCATCGGTAATTTCCGATTTCGGGCGAACCCACAAGGCCTTGGCGTCATTGACGCGTTCCCATTCCGGTATCTCGGCCGCGTTCTCTTCCGCGTCATCGACTTTGGGCGCGGACACTTTGCGCATTTCGATGGGGAAGGTGATATGGTCGGAGTATTTGCGAATCGTCGAGCGCAGACGCCAGTCATTGGCGAAATCAGCGTGTTCCTCGCGCAGATGCAAGACAATCTTCGTGCCACGATCTGGCTTCTCGACTGTCTCAAGCGTGTATTCGCCTTCGCCACGGGAAGTCCACTTCACACCATGCTCCGGGCCCATGCCCGCCCTGCGGGTGGTCAGGGTGACTTCATCGGCGACAATGAACGCGGAGTAGAAACCCACACCAAACTGACCAATCTGCGACAGATCCTTGGATTTGTCCTGCCCCAGCTTCTGGATGAAGGCCTTGGTGCCGGAACGCGCGATGGTACCGATATTCTCGATTACTTCATCCCGGTTCATCCCGATGCCGTTGTCTTCGATCGTGACGGTCTTGGCGGCTTCATCGAAGCTGACCCGAATACGCAGTGACTCGTCACCTTCGTACAACGCATCATCGGATACGGCTTCGAAACGCAACTTGTCACATGCGTCGGAGGCGTTGGAAATCAATTCCCGCAGGAAGATTTCGGGATTGGAGTACAGAGAGTGGATCATGAGCTGCAACAGCTCTTTGACCTCCGTTTGGAAACCCCGGGTTTCTGGCTGACTCATAAACTATTCATCTCCATCTAAAGCAAAAAGCCAAAAAAACACCCCAGCGTTGTGTGGACGCTGGGGTGTTTTTCAAGAGCGAAACAGTCATGCTCCGCCCGAAAGGCCTTTGTTCAACCGTTTACCAAGCCATGACTTCAGGGCAGAACCCCGAATCAAAACACAATAAACGTGAAACCCGATCAGCCCAGTTTTTCGCGGATACGTGCTTTCTTACCGGTCAAGCCGCGCAGGAAGTAGAGCTTGGCGCGACGGACGTCACCACGACGCTTGACTTCGATCGACGCGATCGCAGGGCTATGCGTCTGGAACACGCGCTCCAAACCTTCGCCGTATGAAATTTTGCGCACGGTGAACGCGGAGTTGATGCCGCGATTGCGGATCGCAATCACCACGCCTTCAAATGCCTGCAAACGCTCACGTTCGCCTTCTTTGACCTTCACCTGAACAACCACTGTGTCGCCGGGGGCAAACGCAGGAATCTCACGGTTCATTTGCTCTGCTTCGAGCGCTTGAATGATCTTGCTCATCACTTAACCTACCTAACTAGTCGTTCGTTTCGTCGGCATGCTGCCATGCCGACGTTAATAATGCCCGGGATCGCTCATCGACCCCGTACTCGTAAAAAAGATCCGGCCGCGCCCGCGCCGTACCTGATATCCGTTGCTGCGCTCGCCACTGTTCAATGGCCGCATGATTTCCCGAACGCAGCACCGCGGGAATCTCCAAACCACGCCAGACCTCGGGACGCGTGTAGTGCGGATGATCGAGCAGATTCGTTTCGAACGAATCCTGCACGACGGACTGTGCATCACCCAACACCCCCGGCAGCCGCCGGGCAATGGCATCGATGATCACCATGGCGCCCAGCTCACCACCGGAAAGCACGTAATCACCGATCGATATCTGCTCATCGACCATCGATTCCAGAATCCGCTGATCAATACCTTCGTACCGACCGCAGACAAGAATCAGATCCGACAAGGCCGAAAGTGTCTCGACCTTCTCCCGATCCAGTCGCTGACCTTGCGGCGACAGGTAGACAACCCTTGCCCCTGAGTTTTCACCGGGGAGCGACTGCCTGGCCGACTCAATGGCATTAGCCAGCGTCTCTGCCATCAGCAACATACCCGGGCCACCACCAAATGGACGATCATCAACAGTTCGGTGACGGTTAATCGCGAAGTCGCGCGGCGAAATCATCGTCAGCGCCAAAGCACCCGACTCAACCGCCACCCGCGGGATACCGCTCTCACCCACCGCGGCAACCAGTTCAGGAAACAGCGTTACCACGGCAATATTCATGCAGCCCCCGCTTGGCGAAACCGTCACCGGCTTAGACGAGCCGGCGCTGATTAAAAATCAGGGTCCCAATCCACCACGATCAGACGCTGATCGAGATCGATCGAAACCAGCACGTCATCCGGAATGAACGGGATAAGCCGTTCTCGCTGACCCTCACCGCCCACGACGAGTACATCGTTGGCGCCGGTTTCGAGCAATTCCTGCACCACACCGAAATGCTGACCGGAAACATGTTCCACGCGACACCCGGTGAGGTCGCGCCAATAATATTCGCCTTCAGCCACCTTGGGCAGCGCGTCAATCGGCACATGAATCTCGGCCCCGGTCAGCGCCTCGGCCTGGGTTCGATCATCGATGCCTTCCAGCTTGGCGACGATACCCTGACTCTGGGCCGCAAATTTGGTGACTCGATACCACGTCCCATCTTTCCCGCCCCCACCGCCATCGATGGGAGGCCGGATAAACCACCGACGGTACTGTGTAATACCATCGACAGGACGCGTGTAAGGAGTTATCCAGCACCAGCCTTTAACCCCGAATGCACGCCCAACTACGCCGATCACCACCGATTCGGCGGGACTAGGCGGTTTTAACACGGTGTTTTATGCAGCTGCGGCTTGCTTGCTGCTCTCTCGGAGCAGGGCCGCTACACGGTCGCTGGGCTGAGCGCCCTGACCAACCCAATGCTGAACACGCTCAGCGTCGATGTGCAAACGGACTTCAGCACCGCGCGCAACGGGGTTGAAGAAGCCCACACGTTCAATATACGCACCGCTGTCACGGGCGTTACGGCTGTCGGTAACAACCAAATGGTAAAACGGACGCTTTTTGGCGCCTGTGCGAGCTAAACGGATCGATACCATGGGTCAATTTATCCTGTGTATATAAAACAAGGCGGAGCAGGAACGAGCGCGCCACGCCTTTCAAAATTCAAGGCGCATGATTTTACGCAAGTTTTCAAAAAAATAAAGCCTTACTTGTAAAAACTGTTTCGGATGAGAGCACTCGCCCTGCAAATAGTGAAACAATCAGATTGTATACGGGTCGCGCAGAACGATGGTTTCATCGCGATCCGGTCCGGTTGAGATGATATCCACCGGCACACCGACCAATTCCTCAATCCGCTGAATATAGCGACGTGCCTCGACGGGCAGATCTTCCAACTGACGGATGCCAACGGTTGACCCCGACCAACCGGAGATTTCCTCGTAAACCGGTACGCAGCGCGCATAGGTTTCTGCGCTCAATGGCGCAGTCTTGACCGGCTGTCCGTCGATCTCATACCCCACACAGACGCGGATACGCTCGATACCATCCAGCACATCCAGCTTGGTCAGACACAAGCCGGAAATGCTGCTGATTTCGACCGCACGCCGCAGGGCAACCGCATCGAACCAACCACACCGACGGGCACGCCCCGTGGTGGCGCCGACCTCGTGCCCCTTGACGGCGAGATGGTTGCCGATTTCATCATCCAGTTCCGTCGGGAACGGACCGCCACCCACGCGAGTGGTGTACGCCTTGGTGATCCCAAGCACATAGTCGAGTTCCAAAGGCCCCACGCCCGTGCCGGTACTGGCACCTCCGGCCGTGGTATTTGATGAAGTCACATAGGGGTACGTGCCGTGATCGATATCCAGCAAGGTTCCCTGCGCGCCTTCGTACATGAGGTTTGCCCCTTGACGACGCATATCCATCAGCCGGCCGGGTACATCACCCACCATCGGCGCAAGAATTTCAGCCTGAGCCAGAACCTGATCCAGCACCGCCTGAAAATCGATCGTGGATGTATGGAAATAATTGCGCAAAACAAAATTGTGGAAATCCAGTACTTCACCCAATTTCGCGGCCAAACGCTCCCGATGGAAGATGTCTTCCAACCGGATAGCGCGCCGGGCGACCTTATCCTCATAGGCCGGACCAATGCCTCGCCCCGTTGTACCGATCTTGGCCGCACCTCGGGCCTGCTCACGGGCCCGATCAAGGGCGACGTGATACGGCAGGATCAGCGGACAGGCTTCGGAAAGCGTCAACCGCTCGCGGGCGGGTACGCCCTGTGATTCAAGCTCGGACATTTCCTTGATCAGGGCTTCGGGCGAGAGTACAACACCATTACCGATCAGGCATTGCACGTTCTCACGCAATACGCCCGAAGGAATCAGGTGCAAAACCGTTTTCTTCCCGCCGATAACCAGTGTATGCCCTGCATTGTGGCCGCCCTGAAAGCGCACCACCGCCTGCGCCCGCTCCGTGAGCAGATCAACGATTTTTCCCTTGCCCTCATCACCCCATTGGGAGCCGAGCACAACAACACTTTTACCCATGATTGGAATCACCCATTAAATGCCATAAATCGTTTGTGCCATCGCCCTGCCGAATCAAATGTGGCGCACCTGGTGGTGCCGGCTGTGAGCTCATCACGACACGGCGCCCGGTCGCGCGCAAGCGCTCGACAGCAGCAATTAGTGCAGCATCGGCATAGTCGGCTGGCGCATAAATCGTGGCGTCAAGCGTCCCTTCACCCTCAAAGAAACGCAGCAAATCACGCAGATCCATAGAGAACCCGGTGGCTGGGCGCGCACGACCGAAGGCTTCGCCCACATCGTCATATCGTCCGCCGCGGGCAATCTCACGCCCCACACCGGGCACATAGGCCGCGAACACAAGTCCGGTCTGGTAGTGATATCCGTGAAGTTCGCACAGGTCGATCAACACATCGACCTGAGAGAAGTTCCGCTCGATAGCAGAACAAATAATCGCCAGGCGGTCGAGCGCACACTGCATGTCCGATGTCATCACATCGGCCAGCACCACTTTTGCCTTGGCAAGCACCGCCCACCACGCGCCATTGAGCTGAGTCAACAAGGTCAAAGCGTTTTCGAGCGACGGTGCAATCTGCCGTGCCGCCAGCAGCGACTGAATATCTGCCGTGGATTTGCGCTGCAAGGCATCGCGTACGACCTCTTCATCCTTATCATCGAGCCCTGCCGCTACTGCCAACGCACCGAATACATCCACATGTCCGAGATCGAGAACGATCCGCTCCACGCCCGCTTGTTCCAACTGCCGCAACATCAGGCTGATGATCTCAAGATCGCCCTCGACGCCTGCCACACCGTACAATTCTGCTCCGACCTGCATGGGGGTGCGACTGCCTCCCAACCCATCCGGCCGCGCACGAACAACCGTCCCGAGGTAGCAGAGTCGACGCTCTGCCTCGGGTTTCATGCTGTGCGCGTCGAGCCGCGCAATCTGCGGTGTCATGTCGGCGCGAAGACCGAGCTGACGACCGGTCAGGCCATCGGTCATCTGCAAGGTATCCAGCACAAGATCCCGGCCCGAACCCACGAGTAGTGAATCCATAAATTCAACCAACGGGGGAATCACGAGATCGTACCCCGCCACATGAAACTGGTGCAGTAAGGCCGTGCGCAGCTGTTCCACCCGGCGCGCCTGGTCTGGCAGCAACTCATCGATACCCGCGGGCAAGGCCCAGCGAGAGAGTTTATGTGACATACAACTTCCTAAAACTCGAGTTCACACTGAAACAGAATGGACATGTTATACGCCCCCAATGCTCAGGCACAAAAAACAGGCGAGCAATTCACTCGCCCAGTTTGAAATCATGAGCTTGAATCAATGGTGCGACAGCATCACCAATAACGCACCCACCACCAACACCACGAACGCGATAGCGCGCAATGCCCTATCCGGTGTATTGGCGATTTGCTGCACGGCCTGTCGATAACTTCGTGGACTGACGAATGGCAGCAGCGCTTCGATGATCAACACCAGACCCAACACTTGCAACCACCGGTCATCCACTACAATCGCCCCTCTGATTCCGCCCGGCATTCCTCAGTTTTTTACGCTTGGCTCTTGCGAATCACGGAAATACTTGAAGAACGGGCTCGCGGGATTCAGCACGAAGGTACTGCCGCCTTGATCGAAAGCCTTTTTATAGGCCTGCAGGCTACGATCGAATTCAAAGAATTTCGGATCTTCGCCGTAAGCCTTGGCATAAGTCGCGGCCGCTGCCGCATCACCGGCGCCCCGGATTTCAGCGGCCTGACGTTCCGCCTCGGCGATGATAACCACACGTTCACGATCTGCCGCCGAAGTAATCTTCTTGGCCTGCTCCTCACCACGTGAGCGGATGGACTGGGCGACGGCAGAGCGCTCTTTTTCCATCCGGGCATAGACAGATTGGCGCACCTCTTTGGGCAATTCGATCTGCATGATCCGGACATCGCTGATTTTTACGCCCAGGCCACCAATATCGCGGTTGGTCGTATCGATCACGCTTTTCATGAACAGATCGCGATCACCGGAGACCACTTCATTCACTGTGAGGCTGGAAATCTGGCTTTTCATGGCATCACGAACGATCTGATCCATCCGGTTCATGGCGATTCGTTCGTCGCCACGGGTCGAGCGATAGAAATCCGCTGCGTTCACGATTTGCCACTTGATGTAGTAGTCGATGATCAGGTTTTTCTTTTCGCTGGTCAAAAACCGTTCCGGCTGCGAGGTCATCGTGAGCACGCGGCGGTCGAACAGCTTGACGGTATTGATGAAAGGCAGCTTGAAGTGCAGGCCGGGGTCGAATTTGTCCTGAACAATTTCACCCAGACGGAACTCGAGGGCCGATTGATACTGCTTGACCTCGAAGGTAGCTGTAGCGAATAAGAACACACCGATCACCACGATCGGCAGAACGACACGGTTAATTATGTTCATGGCGCACTCCTCGAACGCAGATCACCTCGGTTATCGCTGGAAATGCTCCCTCTTGGGTTACCGTTATCCGCCTGACTGGGCAGACTCGGCAGCGGCAGGCTGTCGAAATCAGCAGGCTTACCTGTTGGCGCACGTGCATCATTTGAACCTAACGGCAAATAGAACACGTTGTTGCCCGAGCCGGAATCGACCACGATGCTCTTGTTCTTGGACAGCACGCCTGAAACGGCATCCAGATACATGCGTTCACGCGCAATATCCGGCGCCAGCTTGTAGGACTTGAGCAGTTGTTCGAAACGGGAGGCATCGCCCAGCGCTTCATTCGTCACCTTGGATTCGTAACCCTTGGCCTGCTCGATGATCTGCGCGGCATTACCACGTGCACGCGGCACGACCTTGTTGGCGTAGGCAGATGCTTCACTGATGTAGCGCTGCTCATCTTCACGCGCACGGATGGCGTCTTCGAAGGCGGGTTGAACGGCTTCCGGCGGCTGGATGTCCTGCAAGTTGACCGACTGGACTTTCAGGCCGGTGTCATAGCCATCGAGCAGATTCTGCATCCGGTCACGCACCAGACTGACGATTTCGGCACGGCCCTCGGTCAGCACGTTATCCATTTTCTTGGAGCCGATGACTTCGCGAATCGCACTTTGCATGACATCGGAGAGCGTACCTTCCGGGTCACGCACGTTGAACAGATACTTCACCGGGTCGGTGACCAGAAACTGGCTACCGATTCTGACTTCGACGATATTCTCATCGTTAGTCAGTGAGGTCATCTTGAGCTGCTTGTCGCGCAATTCATCAACATTGACCTTGACCACCGTACCGATGGGATAGGGCAGAATCCAGTGCGGCCCCGCGCTGGTGGTATCGGTGTATTTACCGAACTGAAGCTCTACACCGCGCTGTCCGGCATCGATGATGTAGATCCCGGAAAGCAGCCAGACGACGATCAGCAGTACCGCGACAACTGCGATTCCCTTGCCACTGCCGGCACCACCCATCGCACCGCCGAATTTTTTCTGCAGGCGTTCGATTGCTTCGTCGATATTGGGCGGTTTGCCGCTGCGGCGCGGATTGGACCAAGGATCATTATCCTTGCCGCTGCCGCCAGGTTCATTCCAAGCCATAGGTACTTACTCCGGAAAAATTCGGCACGACCATTGTGCGCCATGTAAAAATCGAACAAAACGAGAATTCAAAATGACGCATAAGTTTAGTGACGGTATCCATAAGTCGCAAGTCAAACGGCCAAATTCGCCGTCGACATGGCCCGGCGCCGAACATTCCGTAGCTAAGCGGGAGCAGCGAGACATGCCTCAAGTTCGGGATGATGCTTTCGCCACTGGTCCCAACGGGCTTGTGTGAGCGAGAGCGTCAATTGCCAGCCGAGTTGTTGCCCAGCTTCATCCTGCCAGTACTCGGTGACGATGGCACCCTCGTTCAGCCAACGGGCGCGCAAACCACCGAGGCTTGCGGGGAGGAACAGGTTGATAACGGTGCGCGAGGGCAGCAGGCGTTCGCTCAACGCTTGGCGCAATAAATCCAGGCCCGAACCTGATTGCGCCGACATCCAGACCCGGTCGATCTCCCCCGCTTCATTGCGGCTGATCTCAGGCGCTCGATCTTCGAGTTGATCGATCTTGTTCATTACGGTGAGCCGCGGCAATGTATCGGCACCGATCTCTTTGAGCACGACCTCGACATCCGTCATTTGACGATCCCGTTCCGGACTGGCCGCGTCAACCACATGAATCAGCAGATCGGCTTCGAGCGTTTCCTCCAGCGTGGAGCGAAACGCGGTGACCAGTTCATGCGGCAAATGTCGAATAAATCCCACGGTATCGGCCAGAACCATCGGCTCGCCCGGCGCAAAATCAAGCCGCCGCAAGGTGGTATCGAGCGTGGCGAAGAGCTGATCGGCGGCGAATGTACCCGCTTCGGTCAGCGCATTGAACAGCGTGGACTTACCGGCATTGGTATAACCGACCAGCGACACCAGCGGCACCTGGGATTTCTGCCGCGTTTTACGGCCTTCCTGACGCTGGCGCCGCACTTTTGCGATGCGCTCCTGCAACTGCTTGATGCGGTCGTGGATCAGGCGGCGGTCCATTTCAAGCTGGGTTTCACCCGGCCCCCGCAGACCGATCGAGCCGCCGCGCTGGCGTTCAAGGTGCGTCCAACCGCGCACGAGGCGGGTGGAAAGATGCTTGAGTTGCGCCAGCTCGACTTGCAACTTGCCTTCGTGCGAGCGCGCGCGCTGGGAGAAAATATCCAGAATCAGCCCGGTGCGATCCAGCACGCGGCATTGCAGCACTGCTTCCAGATTGCGCTCCTGCGACGGCGACAGCTGGGCATTGACCACCACGAGATCGGCTTCGGTATTTTTAACCAGATCGGCCAGTTCTTCGGCCTTGCCTTTGCCGATGTACAACCGCGGGTCGGGGGCTTCGCGACTGGCCAGGCATTCTCCGAGAATTTCGGCGCCGGCCGAATCCACGAGTTCGCGAAACTCATCGAGGTCTTCCGCGCGGCTCTGCTGACGGGAGACAACGTGAAGCAGGACGGCGCGTTCGCCGCCCTCATGCCGTTCAAAGAATTGCATTAAGGTGCTTCGTCTCCTGCTGGCTCTTCTTTTGATGCCGGCTTGCCGCCGAACTCATCGTCGAAGTCGATGTGGATTTCACGCGTCGGCACAATGGTGCTGATCGCATGCTTGTAGACCAACTGGCTCACGTTGTTCTTGAGCAGCACGACAAAGTTATCGAACGAGTCGATTTGCCCCTGGAGCTTGATGCCGTTGCGAAGGTATATGGACACAGGCACATGCTCGCGGCGCAGCGCGTTCAGATAGGGTTCTTGTAGTGACTGGGCTTTTGCCATTTTATTTTCCTCAATTGTAATTGGCAGCTTCCGATGCAAGACGCGCGGGATGGTGTTCATTCACTGAATAATCACCCGAATCGGCAGGCAATCATCGATCGACGCATCTTGATTCTTACAGTAAGAGCGTAACACGTCGGCGCGATTTCCTTTTCACAAGATATCAACACGTGGATCCGAGTGCCTGCCTCAGATTCACACCGCTCAACCAAGTTCCGCGTTGGAGATGATTTCTCCGAGTGCCGACATGAGCGCAGCCCGTTCTTCGGTCGGGTAGAACTGCGTTAGCGTCTGGCCACGCATCCAGGTGACCTGCCGCTTGGCCAGTTGCCGGGTGGCGGTAATCGCACTTTGGCGCATCTCATCGTAATCCACCGTGCCGTCGAGATAGTCCCAAACCTGGCGATAACCGACCGCGCGGATCGCAGGCATTCCGGGATGCAAGTCACCGCGCGCCCGCAAGGCCGCCACTTCATCCACGAAGCCTGCCGCCAGCATCTGATCGAACCGATCTGCCATCGCCTCGCGCGCATGGGCACGGGAGGCGGGCCACAAGCCGAAACGATGCACGGCCCGACCTACGAGCGGCGATATTGGCGGGTGCGCGCGCTGCCACTGGCTCAGGGAACGGCCGGTCGAGCGGAATACTTCAACGGCGCGACCGATCCGTTGCGGGTCGTTCGGATGAACCCGTGCCGCGACCTGTGGATCGAACGACTGAAGTTGCGCGTGCAGCGCGGGCCAGCCCAAACGCACCGCCTCGGCCAGAACCTCGGCGCGTACGGCGGGATCAGTCGACGGCAATCGGGAAATGCCATCGAGCAACGCCTGAAAATACATCATGGTGCCACCCACCAGCAAAGGCACCTTGCCCGCCGCTTCGGCCCGCTCGATCGCCGCCAAGGCATCGCGACAAAACGCACTGACCGAATAGGTCTCAGCAGGATCACAAATATCCACCAGTTCATGCGGAAACTGCGCCAGCACCTCTGCTTCCGGCTTGGCCGAACCAATATTCATGTCGCGGTAGATCATCACCGAATC